>NZ_JBIVQF010000002.1:0-515265 GCF_044755045.1 Pseudarthrobacter sp. NPDC092419 | reverse complement strand
CGGGGTGGCGGCACAGCAAAAACAACCAATCAATAAAACAATTGGTATCAACAAACTTGGCACACTATTGAGTTCTCAAACAACAGACACACCCGGCACCACCCAAACCAACGTTCAGGATCGCTCCGGAGCAACTTTTCAAACTTACCCGCTGGCTTCACTCTTGTCAAACCGGCGTCCGCGACTGTGCAAGCCGTGAGGCTGTGTTGTCGGTTTTTCCGTCTGACTCCGTGGAGCAGCGCGGAAATAAACTCTACCACCACTTCTGCAGAAGCGCCAACCCGGCTTCAGCCGCGCCCCTTCAACCGTTCGCCGGAGCACGAAAAAGCCCGGAATCACGCAGATTCCGGGCCCTTCGCGAAACTGGTCAGACCGGCTTGTCCTGCCACCGGGCCAGACCACCCGGGGACTATTCAGCGGTCCCCGCGTCAGCTGTCCCCGCGTCAGCGGTCCCCGCGTCAGCTGTCCCCGCGGCCGGCTTGAAGTACGCCGCTCCCAGCGGCGGAAGGGTGACGCTCAGAGTTGCCGGCTGGCCGTCCTGGCCAATCTCCTTCGCCTGCAGGTCCCCCGCGTTCAGGACACCGGAACCCCCGTACGTGGTGGAATCGGTGTTGAGAACCTCGGTCCAAGCTCCGGCGGTGGGAACGCCGAGGGTATAACCCACATGCGGAGCGCCGGAGAAGTTGATAGCGCACACCACGGGGTGACCGTCGGTGTCCCAGCGGATGAAGGACAAGACGTTCCGGTCCGCATCCCCGCCGTTGATCCACTGGAACCCGCTTGGTTCGTTGTCCTTCGCGTACAGCGCAGGCGTGGAGCGGTAGAGCTCGTTGAGGTCCTTGGTCAGCAGTTGGATGCCCTTGTGCGCCGGGATGTCCGCAAGCCACCAGTCCAGCCCGTGCTGTTCGGACCATTCGGCTTCCTGCCCGAATTCGGTTCCCATGAAGATCAGCTGCTTGCCCGGATGCGCCCACTGGTAGGCCAGGAATGCCCGCAGGTTGGCGAGCTGCTGCCAGCGGTCGCCCGGCATCTTGCGCAGCATGGAGCCCTTGCCGTGGACTACTTCATCGTGGCTGATGGGCAGCAGGAAGTTCTCCGTGAAGGCGTACACCAGCGAGAAGGTCACCGTGCCATGGTGCCACTTGCGGTTCACCGGGTCCTCGGAGGCGTACTTAAGCGAATCGTGCATCCAGCCCATGTTCCATTTCAGGCCGAAGCCCAAGCCGCCGTGGCTGGTGGGGGCGGTGACACCCGGAAACGCCGTGGATTCTTCGGCGATCATGACCGCGCCCGGGTGGGTCTTATAGACCGTGGCGTTCACTTCCTGCAGGAACGAGATGGCTTCCAGGTTCTCCCGCCCGCCGAAGCGGTTGGGCTGCCACTGGCCTTCCTCCCGGGAGTAGTCCAGGTAGAGCATGGAGGCCACGGCATCCACACGGAGGCCGTCAATGTGGAACTCGTCCAGCCAGTACAGGGCGTTGGCCACCAGGAAGTTCCGCACTTCCGTACGGCCAAAGTCGAAGATCAGCGTGCCCCAGTCGGGGTGTTCTCCCAGATTCGGATCAGCGTGCTCGTACAGGGCCTCGCCGTCGAACCTTGCCAGCGCCCATTCGTCCTTGGGGAAGTGCGCCGGCACCCAGTCCAGCAGCACGCCAATTCCGTTCTGGTGCAGGGTGTCCACCAGGTAGCGGAACTCGTCCGGATGCCCGAACCGGGAGGTCGGGGCGAAATAGGAGGTGACCTGGTACCCCCAGGAGCCGCCGAAGGGGTGCTCGGCAACGGGCATGAATTCCACGTGGGTGAATCCGAGCCACTTGACGTACTCCACCAGTTCCTTGGCGAGTTCGCGGTAGCCGAGGCCCAGGCGCCAGGACCCCAGGTGCACCTCATAGACGCTCATGGCGGAGTTGTGCGGGTCGCGCTGGGCGCGGGCCTCCATCCATGCATCGTCCTTGAAGGCGTAGGAGGGCTCCACCACCCTGGATGCGGTCAGCGGCGGGACCTCCGTGCCGAACGCGAGCGGATCGGCCTTTTCGACCCAGTGCCCGGCCCTGGTCCGGATCTCAAACTTGTAGCACGCGCCTGCTAAAACACCCGGGACGAAGATTTCCCAAACCCCGGAGGAGCCCAGTGAGCGCAAGGAATTCTCCCGGCCGTCCCAGGAGTTGAAGTCGCCCTTGACGCGGACGGCCTGCGCGTTCGGTGCCCAGACGGCGAAGGACACACCGTCCACGTCGCCGAGGGAAGACTTGTAGTGCTGCACGTGTGCGCCCAGCACCTCCCACAGTTTTTCGTGCCGGCCCTCGCCGATCAGGTGCAGGTCAACTTCTCCCACGGTTGGCAAGTACCGGTAGGGTTCGTCCACGGTGACCGGTGACGCTCCAGGATAGGTGACAGCCAGCCGGTAGTCGGGAACGTGGCCCTGCTGCAACGGCTCGAGCACAGCCACCCAGACGCCGTGCTCCTCGTGCTCCATGGGGAATTCGCCGGCCTCGGTGATGACAGTAACGGCCTCGGCCAGGTGCTTGACCGTACGGATGGTGACGTGGCCGTAGTCATCGAGGTGGGCGCCCAGGACGGAGTGCGGGGCGTGGTGCTCTCCGTTGGCGATCTTGCCCAGCGTGCCGGAATCCACGTGGAGGGGCACTCGCGGGCGTTCAGTTCGTGCGGAACCTGTCGTCATTTCGTTACCTTCCGATGCTGCTCCAGCTGGGGTGCCGGAGCCGTTACCGCTGAGGAGCCGCCTGGAGGCGTTCACGGGGATCGCCAGCCAGTCGGGCCTGTTACGCATTTCATAAACTACTTCGTACAGGGCCTTGTCCAGCCACAATGCCATAAAGAGGGGCGACTGCCGGTCCACCGGGGCGGGGGTGACCTCCGAGTACCCGGCCAGGAACGCATCGGCACAGTCGTCCACCCAGGAATCGGGTACCTTAGCGCCTTCCTGCTCGCGTCCGGCGGCACCGGCCGCGTAGTCGAAGGACCGCAGCATGCCCACCACGTCGCGCAGCGCGACATCGGGGATGTTGCGCTCTGCGATGGGCCGCATGGGTTCGCCCTCGAAGTCCAGGATCGCCCAGCGATGGCTGTTCTCGCCCGTACTTGCGCCAGGCCCGGCCACCTGGAGGATCTGGCCCAGGTGCAGGTCCCCGTGGATGCGCTGCAGCGGCCCCGGGGAGGCGCCATCGAGCCGCGCGAGCAGCGCTTCCAGGGCGTCGTCGTAAGGTCCGACGGCGGTGCGCGCTTCCGCCCATGCCTGCCGCACCCGTTGGGCTACTGCCGAGGCGATCGCCTTTCCGGTTTCGGCCTCCGACGACTGTCCGAGCGTCTCCGCAAGCCGCCGGTGGACCGTGGCCGTGGCCGCGCCCAAGGCACGGGCCTCGGCGGTGAATCCGGTGCCGGAGCGGGCGGCATCCACGGCCAGTCGCCACGCATCGCGCCCGCCGGCCAGGAATTCATGGGCCACCGCCAGTTCACCTTGTAAGTAGCGCGGGCCGCCGTCGGACCCGCCGGTACCGGAACCGCCGCCTGCCACGGCACCGTTAACGTGCTGCACCAGCCACTCACCGCGGACCCAGCCCAGCGTCGCGGGCACCTCCGATGTGCCGGCAGCCGTCAGTGCGGCTCCCACTTCAACCTCGGGGTTGGTGCCGGCGGAAAGCACCCGGAAGAACTTCACGATCGCCGCCGATTCGCCGTCGTCCACGATGACCGAACTGTTGGACTGCTCGCCGGACAGGACCTTGACCACTCCCCGCGCGGTAGGCAGCCGGTGCGTCCCGGCGACATGAAAGCCGGCGGCGCTGCCGGAGGCGGCTTTCTCCTGCCCGCGGATGAGTTCGAGGAAAGCTCCCACGAAGTCGGGGTCGTGGACGGCGTCGTAGACCCAGGGGCGGGACGGGTCGGTTCCCGCGGCCTCGCCGATCAGCGCACGTTCCATGCCCGTCGCGGGTGCCGGCCGGAAGCTCAAGGGGACCTGCACCACGGCAGTCCGCCGGTCGCCGTCGGGCGTTGGCGTGGTGATGTTCAGGAGGAAGACCGCCAGGCCCGCGTGCCTGGCGGGGTCCTCCAGGCCCACGCTGCCTGCCTGGGACATCTCGAAGTGGGGTGATTTGACCGGAAACCACCGTTGCTCCGGCAGCCACTGTTGCAGGAGCGCGGTCAGTGCGGGGGTGAGGATGGGCTGGTTCATGGTCAGTCCTCGATCGATAGGATCGGCATCGCCTGGGTGTAAGGAGATGATGGGTTGGAAGCTGCAGACCGGAGCCGCAGCCAGTAAAAATCGTGGCTGCCCAGCGTCAGTGTCAGCGTGCCGTCCCCGTTGATGGCGGGGAACGGCTGGCCCCCGAACACGTCGCGGAGGCCGCGGTCGGCGTACTCGGGGATCTCAAGCGTGGCGGCAACGGGATGCTGGGACAGGTTGAACGCGCACAGCAGGGTCTCGCCGGTCAGTCCGGCGCTGTTGCCGTCCGGCAGTTCACGGAGGTAGGCGAGGACGGCGTCGTGGTCGGCCGCCACATGCCGGAAGCTCCCCAGCCCGAAGGCCGGGTGGTTCTTGCGGACGCTGAGGATCTGCCGGGTCCAGCGGAGCAGCGAGCCTGAGTGTGCCGCCTCTGCCTCCACGTTCGCCATCCCATAGTTGTAGACGAGGGACTGAATGGGAGGAAGGTAGAGCTTGCCCGGATCAGCGCTGGAAAACCCGGCGTTGCGGTCCGGGTTCCACTGCATAGGGGTGCGGACGGCGTCCCTGTCCTCGAGCCAGATGTTGTCGCCCATGCCGATCTCGTCCCCGTAGTACAGGAACGGGCTGCCCGGCAGGGAGAGCAGCAGCGCGTTGATGAGCTCAATCTCGGCACGGGAGTTGTCCAGCAGGGGCGCAAGCCGCCGCCGGATGCCGATGTTGGCCCGCATCCTGGGATCGGGCGCGTACCAGCCAAGCATCGCCGCACGCTCGTCAGCGGTGACCATTTCAAGGGTGAGTTCGTCGTGGTTGCGCAGGAACGTGCCCCACTGCGCGCCGTCCGGGATGTCCGGAGTGTCCTCCATGGTCTCGATGATGGGGGCGGCCTTCTGGTCCCGCAGCGCGTAGTACAAGCGCGGCATGATGGGAAAGTGAAAGGCCATGTGGCATTCCGGTTCCTCCTCGGTGCCGAAGTACTCCACCACCTCGTTGGGCGGCTGGTTGGCCTCCGCGATGATTACCCGGCCGGGATACCGTTCGTCCACCATGGTGCGGAGCTGTCGGAGGAACTCGTGGGTGGCCGGCAGGTTCTCGCAGTTGGTGCCCTCCTCCTCGAACAGGTAGGGAATGGCGTCCGCCCGGAACCCGTCGATCCCCTGGTCCAGCCAGAACCGGACCACGTCGAACAGGGCCTCGATCACCTTGGGGTTTTCGAAGTTCAGGTCCGGCTGGTGGCTGAAGAACCGGTGCCAGAAGAACTGCCGCCGGATCGGGTCGAAGGTCCAGTTGGATTCCTCCGTGTCCACGAAGATGATCCGGGCTTCCTGGTACCTTTCGTCGGTGTCGCTCCATACGTAGAAGTCGCCGAACGGACCGTCCGGGTCCTTCCGAGACTCCTGGAACCAGGGGTGCTGGTCCGAGGTGTGGTTCAGCGGGAGGTCGATGATGACCCGGACACCCCGGGCGTGGGCCTCCGCCACCAGCCGCTTGAAGTCGCTGATGGTGCCGAATTCGTCCAGGACCGAGTTGTAGTCGGAGATGTCGTAGCCGCCATCCCGCAGCGGGGACTGGAAGAAGGGGGGCAGCCACAGGCAGTCGACGCCGAGCCACTGCAGGTAGTCGAGCTTGTCGATCAACCCCGAGAAATCCCCGGATCCGTCCCCGTTGGCATCCGCAAAAGCCCGGACCAGCACTTCGTAGAACACGGCTTTCCGGTACCACAGCGGGTCATGCTGAAGCCCCGGGGCGTTTAGCTCAAAGGTGTTCTTGGGAGTGAAATGGCCCGGACTTTGCGGAGTGAAATTCACTGATGCGCTCTCCTGACATGCAGGATGTGGGCCGGCTCCACGTGCGGGTCCAGCCGCACGTAGTTGTACTCGCCCCACTCCCAGCTTTCACCGGAGATGAGGTCGTCCACCCGGAAGCCTCCGTTAGCGGTGAGGTCGTCCGGGTCCAGTTCGAGCGCGGCCAGGTCCAGCGAGACGGTGCTTTCCCTGGTTCCGTGCGGGTCCACGTTGACCACCACGATGATGGTGTCCTTGGATCCGTCCGGGAGCACTTTGTGCTTGGAGTACACCACTGTGGCGCCGTCGGTGCAGTGGTGCACGGTGAGGTTCTGCAGGTCCTGCAGCGCCGGGTGGGCGTGCCGGATATGGTTCAGCCGCGTGATGTACGGGGCAAGGGTGCGTCCCGAGGCGGTTGCCGCATCCCAGTCCCGGGCCTTGTACTCGAACTTCTCGTTGTCGATGTACTCCTCCGCGCCGGGCCGGGCCACGTGCTCGTAGAGTTCGTACCCGGCGTAGACGCCCCACAGCGGGCTGGCGGTGGACGCAAGGGCTGCCCGCACCTTGAACGCCGCAGGGCCGCCGAACTGCAGGTATTCAGTAAGGATATCCGGCGTGTTCACAAAGAAGTTGGGCCGGAAGAACGCGGAGGACTCGTGGCTGACCTCCTTGAAGTACGCCTCGATCTCCGGCTTGGTGTTGCGCCAGGTGAAGTACGTGTAGGACTGCTGGAACCCCGCCCGGCCGAGTGCATGCATCATGGCGGGGCGGGTGAAGGCCTCGGCCAGGAACACCACGCCGGGTTCGGTCTTTTCGACCTCCGCGATGAGCCACTCCCAGAACCAGACGGGCTTGGTGTGCGGGTTGTCCACGCGGAAGATCCGCACGCCATGGCTGACCCAGAGCAGGACGACGCGCAGGATCTCCTGCGAGAGGCCCTCGGGGTCGTTGTCGAAGTTCAGCGGGTAGATGTCCTGGTACTTCTTCGGCGGGTTTTCGGCGTAGGCGATGCTGCCGTCTACGCGCGTGGTGAACCACTCGGGGTGCGATTCGACCCAAGGGTGGTCCGGCGCCGCCTGCAGCGCAAGGTCCAGCGCCACCTCCAAGCCGAGTTCGTTGGCGCGGGCCACGAACGCGTCGAAGTCCTCGAAGGTGCCAAGGTCCGGGTGGATGGCGTCGTGGCCGCCTTCTTTGGCGCCGATGGCCCAAGGCGAGCCCGGGTCATTAGGGCCGGCGACCAGCGTGTTGTTCGGCCCCTTGCGGTGCTGCACACCGATGGGGTGGATGGGCGGCATGTAGAGCACGTCAAAGCCCATGTCCGCCACCGCGTCGAGCCGGTGCGCGGCGGTGCGGAAGTTTCCTGACGTCCAGGCACCGGTTTCGTGGTTTTTCACGGCCCCTTCGGAACGCGGGAAGAACTCGTACCAGGCGCCCCGTCCGGCCCGGTCCCGCTCGACGCGGAGCGGGAACTTTTCCGACACCGTGACCAGCTCCCGGATGGGCTGACGCGCCACGATGTCCGCCACTCCTTGGCTGAACCCGGCGGCGAGGCGCTCCTCCGTGCTAAGCGACCGGTCCGCCAGTCTTTCGGCGACCCAGCGCAGTGTGGCACGGTCTGCCTCGGGTCGGGAGTCGTCGTCGGCCGCCTCGGAGAGCAGCGCCGCGCCCTCGTCAAGCATCAGCTCCACATCGATTTCCGCAGCGATCTTCACCTCTGCGTTGTGGTGCCACGTGCCGTAGCGGTCATGCCACGCTTCGACGGCAAAGGACCAGTCCCCCACCTCCGACGGCGTGAGGACGCCTTCCCACCGGTCCGTCCCCATGCCACGTTCCCCCCGCGGCGGTGCGAGCCGTATGCGCTGGCGTTCAGCACCGGCCGGATCGAACAGGACGGCGCTGACGCCGAGCTGGTCGTGCCCTTCCCGGAAAGCCGTGGCACCCACCACGATGCCTTCTCCGGGCAGGGCCTTCGCCGGGAACTTTCCGCCCTCCACCACAGGCTGCACGGCGGTGATCGGAAACCGACCGAACCGCAGGCTGTCCGTGATGCTGGCCCCTGACATTTTCGTTGATGCGGCACTGGCTACTGAGTTAGTCGTCACAAGCTCGACGTTAGCGAGAAACACCCAGGAATGCTAAGGATGCTCACTAATTTAATGGCCGGGCGCGTCATTTCGGGCCGGCTCCTGTCATTTACCCAAAAGAAACCCAATGCTGGTTCCGGCGGTGCACCGAGTCGGTTAGTGTGGCGCAGGTGAAGGCAATCCGCAGGTTTACGGTCCGTACAGTCCTCCCCGAACCCATCCGGCCGCTGGCCCGGCTGGCCAGCAACCTGCGGTGGTCCTGGCACCGTCCCACGCGGGAGCTCTTTGCCGGGCTGAACCCCAGGCTGTGGGAGGAAAGCGGCCAGGATCCCATCGGTTTCCTGGGCATGGTAAGCCGCGAGGAATTCCAGCAACTGGCTGCGGACCAATCTGTGGTTGAACGGGTTCACGCCGCCGAAGCCGACCTCAACCGCTACCTGCAGGAACCTCGCTGGTACCAGGGCCTGGGCCCTGACGCCCCAGCGGCGATCGCCTACTTCTCCCCGGAGTTCGGCATCACCGAGGTACTTCCCCAGTACTCCGGCGGCCTCGGCATCCTGGCCGGCGACCACCTCAAGGCAGCCTCAGACCTTGGCGTCCCCCTGATCGGCGTGGGCCTGCTCTACCAAGCCGGCTACTTCAAGCAGTCCCTGTCCAGGGACGCCTGGCAGCAGGAAACCTATCCCGTGCTGGACCCTGACGGGCTACCGCTGACGCTGCTCCGCGAGCCCTCCCCGGACGGCAACGGAAAGCCACTACAGGTCACGCTGCCGCTCCCCAACGGCCGGCGCCTGCTCGCGCACATCTGGCGCGCCGACGTCGGACGCGTCCCGCTGCTGCTCCTGGACTCCAACGTTCCGGGCAACGACGACGCCGCCCGCAGCATCACGGACCGGCTGTACGGCGGCGGCGGCGACCACCGCCTCCAGCAGGAACTGCTCCTCGGCATGGGCGGGGTGAAGGCGCTGCGCGCGTTCCAGCAGCTCACCGGCACCGCAGCGCCCGAAGTTTTCCACACCAACGAGGGCCACGCCGGCTTCCTGGGGATCGAGCGGATCCAGGAGCTCATGTCCGGGGACCAGAAACTCACCTTCGACGAGGCCCTGGCGGCAGGCCGCGCCTCCACCGTCTTCACCACCCACACCCCGGTGCCGGCAGGCATCGACCGCTTCGAAATCACCCAGATCAACCACTTCTTCCAGGCCGGGCTTGCCCCGGACGTGCCCGTGGACCGGATCCTGGAACTGGGGCGGGAAAACTACGCGGACGGCAATCCGTCCGTCTTCAACATGGCCGTCATGGGGCTGCGGCTGGCGCAGCGGGCCAACGGTGTTGCCAAGCTCCACGGCGAAGTCTCGCGCGGAATGTTCGCGGCGCTCTGGCCGGGTTTCGACCACTCGGAGGTGCCCATCACGTCCGTGACCAACGGCGTGCACGTGCCCACCTGGGTGGACAGCAGGATTTCGAAGCTGGCCCGCGACCAGTTCGGCAGCGAGGCCGAGGCCAACGGCCGCTGGGACCTGGCGTACAACGTCAGCGACGCGGATGTATGGGCGCTGCGGCGCGAGCTGCGCTCGGCGCTGGTGGACGATGTCCGCCGCCGCCTGCGCGCGGCGTGGAAGAAGCGCGGGGCTGCTGACGCCGAGCTGGCCTGGACGGACACCGTGCTGGACCCCGATATCCTCACCATCGGCTTCGCCCGCCGCGTGCCCACATACAAGCGGCTCACGCTGATGCTGCGGGAGCCGGAACGGCTGAAGGCACTTCTCCTGCACAAGGAACACCCCATCCAGCTGGTGATCGCGGGCAAGTCCCACCCGGCGGACGATGCCGGCAAGAAGATGATCCAGGACCTGGTCCGCTTCACCGACGACCCCGAGGTCCGGCACCGGATCGTGTTCCTTCCCAACTACGACATCGCCATGGCGCGCACTCTCTTCCCGGGCTGCGATGTGTGGCTGAACAACCCGCTGCGACCGCTGGAGGCCTGCGGCACATCCGGCATGAAGGCCGCCCTGAACGGTTCGCTGAACCTTTCAGTCCTGGACGGCTGGTGGGACGAGATGTACGACGGCGAGAACGGCTGGGCGATTCCCACCGCCAACAATGACGCCTCGCCGGAGGAACGCGACGACATCGAGGCGGCCGCACTCTACGAACTGCTGGAGACGCAGGTTGCCCCGCGGTTCTACGGCAGCACGGTTTCCGAGGGGGCCGGTGCTGCGGGACCGTCGACGTCGGAGGCTGAGAAGGTGCCCACGCACTGGGTGTCGATGATCAAGCACACCCTCTCGCACCTGGGCCCGGCCGTTTCCGCTGAGCGCATGCTGCGCGACTACGTGAACGTCCTGTACCGGCCGGCGGCCGAGGCGGGCCGCAGCGCGGTGGCTAATTCCTTCTCGCAGGCGCGCGCCCTGGCCGCGTGGAGCGCCGTGGTCCGGGCGGCATGGCCGCAGGTGCACGTGGAACACGTGGACTCGGTGGGCGTCTCGGAGGACCCGCAGATCGGCGACACCCTTCAGGTCAACGCCTATGTGGGCCTGCACAGCCTTACCCCGGCCGATGTGTCCGTCGAAGTGGCGTACGGCCGTGCACAGGAGAACGACACCCTGACCGACATCACCGTTATGGAACTCAAAGCACAGGAGGACCTCGGCAGCGGACGCCACCTGTTCAGCGGCTCCCTGGTGATCGACCGCTCAGGCCCGTTCGGCTACACCGTCCGCGTCCTGCCCCGCCACGACGCCCTGGCATCCAAAGCCGAACTGGGCCTGATCGTCAACGCATAACGGGCAGGACCCAAACCGCTGCAGGAGGATCCCGTGAACGACCGAACCGTGGCAGACCTGATCGTGGACCGGCTCACAACGTGGGGTGTCAATCGTGTGTTCGGGTACAGCGGGGATGGAATCAACGGGTTCATGGGAGCCCTCCGTCGGGCAGAGGGACGCATTGACTTCGTGCAGGCACGGCACGAAGAGACGGCGGCTTTCATGGCTGTCGGCCATGCCAAGTACACCGGCGGGGTCGGTGTGGTCACTTCGACGCAAGGCCCGGGCGCCGTCCACCTCCTCAACGGTCTCTACGACGCCAAGCTCGACGGCGTTCCGGTGGTGGCCATCGTGGGACAGCAGAGCCGGACGGTCCTGGGCTCCGCCTACATGCAGGAAATTGAGCTGACCGTCCTGTTCAAGGACGTGGCAGCCCAGTTCGTACAGCAGGTTAACGCGCCCGAACAGCTTCCCATGGTGCTGGACCGCGCCTTCCGCACGGCCAAGGCAACCTCCTCGCCGTGTGTAGTGATCCTGCCGCACGACATCCAGTCGGCGCCGGCACCGGAGCTGGGACACGAACACGGCGTGGTGGTCACCGCACCGACGTGGAGCACGTCCGCCAAGACACCCCACGGGGAAGACCTGGACGCCGCTGCCGCCATCCTTAACAGTGCGCAGCGGGTGGCGCTCCTCGTGGGCCAGGGCGCGAGGCACGCCGGCGCGGAAGTGGTGGCCGTGGCGGAGCAGTTGGGGGCGGGCATTGCCACCAGCCTTCTGGGGAAGCCGTATGTGGATGAGTCCCTGCCGTTCGCCGTGGGGACCATGGGACACCTGGGCACAACCGCCAGCGCCCATTTGCTGGGCAACTGCGATGCGCTGCTGATCATCGGTTCCAATGACCCCTGGACCGAGTTCTATCCCCCGCCAGGGGCCGCCCGAGCCGTCCAGATCGATATCGACGAACGGAAGATCGGCAACCGCTACCCCGTGGAAGTGGGACTGGCAGGAGACGCCGCACGTTCCCTTCAGGCCCTTGCTTCCCGGCTCAACCCGCGGCCAGGCGGGCAATGGCGGGCCGACGTCGAGCAGGAAGTCCTGCGGTGGCGGGCACTGGCCGGGGAGCGCGCAGCAGTGCCGGCCGTGCCCGTTAACCCGGAACGGGTGGTGCGCGAACTCAACGGCCGGCTTCCCGCCAACGCCCAGGTGAGCGTCGACGTCGGCAGTTGCGTTTACTGGTACGCCCGCCAACTGGTCCTTCCGCCAGGGGTGCCTGCGCACCTTTCGGGGACGCTGGCCAGCATGGGCTGCTCCATCCCCTACGGCATTGCCGCCAAGCTTGCCCGCCCCGACCGGCCGCTGGTGGCGCTGTCCGGGGACGGAGCCATGCAGATGTTGGGGATTGCTGAGCTGGTGACGGTGGCCCATCGCTGGCGGCAGTGGCAGGACCCCCGGTTCATTGTGTGCGTCTTCAACAACCGTGAGCTGGCGGAAGTTACCTGGGAGCAGCGGGAGTCCGAGGGCGAGCCGCGGTTCGGCGCCAGCCAGGAGCTCCCCGATTTTCCGTTTGCCGACTACGCCGGGCTCCTGGGGCTCTCGGGCATCCGGGTGGAGGATCCTGAGCTGCTCGGTGATGCTTGGGAGCGGGCATTCGCGGCGGACCGCCCGGTGGTGATCGAAGTGCTGACCGACCCCGAAGTTCCCCTCCTGCCGCCTTTTCCTGCAGGCCGCACGAAGGCGAAAAGCATGCGCGAGGCGCTCGCCGAGGAGGCAAACAGCGGCCGGGCGCTCAATCTGCTGGGCACCTACGCCGGGCACGAGGAAGGCCCCTAGGGATTCCGGTTGTTGTCAGGGCATGCTGTCAGAGCATGACAGCGGTGACTGCGAGGTCCTTGCCGGCGTAGCTTTCCGCGTCCTGCAGGACCTCGCAGAGCACGCCGAAGGAACGGTCGGCGCGGAACGGCGCCGCCACAAGCCACAGCACTGTGACGGGTGCGCCGCCATTCTCCGTGAGGGCGTCGGCGAAGTCGTGGAGGGAGTCGTTCAGCGCGTCGAGGTTGACGCCGTAGTGCTCGGGGAAGTCAAGGACCTCGCCGAACGTTTCCAGCACCGCTTTCTTGCTGTCCGCTGCCGGTACCACCAGGCTGCGGCGGCCGGCGTCCGCAGCCTGGTCCTGCAGCTCTTCAAGGGTCCAGGTGTCGCCGGAGTAGATCTTCATTGCTGTGGTTCAGCTGCCTTCCGCTATGAATCTGAATGACTCGTAATGATCGTCGGTGTAGTACTTGTCGCCGTCCTCGCCGGCCACGATGCGCCGCGCGCCGCGGTCCGTTTCGCCGGGCGTCCGCACCGTGTATTCACGGTAGTAGCCCGGTTCCCGGCGCGGGAGAATGCGCTCGAAGTTGCCGAACGTTCCACCGTCCTGGCTGTAGCGGTACGGCCCGCCCTGCCGGATCTGCGCCAGGACCTCCCGGCCCTCCAGGGGCAGCGCGGCCTCGCGGATCTCCGGCAGCCCTGCAGGATTGGCGACGCCGGCCGGTGCCTGCGCGCCTGCAGGGGCTGCCGCCGTCGGACTTTCCATAGCGCTTCCCAGGAAGCCCGGGAGTCCGGTGCCGCCCAGGGCGAGGAACAAAACCACGACGGCGGCGAGCAGCACGGGAACGATGGAACGGTTGCGCATGGGTCCCCGGGGCTATGTGCGGTAGATGTTGACGGCGAACGCCTCAAGCAGGTCCCGTTCGCCTGAGGCAACCCTGCTCCCCTGCCGCAGCTCGTGCAGTGGGGAGGTGGTAAGCCGCAGTTCGAACATCCGCCGGGATGCAGCGTCTCCGGGAATCGCCGGAAGCGCGAACTGGACGTCCTCGGTGCCGCCATTGACCACAACGAGGCCGGCGAGGCCTCCTTCGTCCGATCCCACCAGGAGCTGCACTACGCGGTTGGTGGGGTCGTTCCAGCGCTCCATGGACATGGGCTTCCCGTCCTGGCCGAACCAGTGAAGGTAGGACTGCTCGTCGCGGACCGGGAAGTCGTGCGGCTGGGCGGCCAGGAATTCCTTCCGCAGCCGGATATAGCGCTTGGTGCTGCGCAGCATTTCGTGGGACTCCGGGGTCCGGGTCCAGTCCAGCCAGGCGATCGGATTGTCTTGGCAGTAGGCGTTGTTGTTCCCGTGCTGGGTTCGGGCCAGCTCGTCCCCGGCAGTGATCATGGGCACGCCCAGGGAGATCAGCAGGGTGGCCATCAGGTTTCGGCGGGACTGGGCGCGCCGGGCCAGGATCTCGCCCACCTCGGTAGGGCCTTCCACACCGTGATTGTAGCTGCGGTTATCCCCGTGGCCGTCGCGGTTCTGCTCGCCGTTGGCCTCGTTGTGCTTGCGGTCGAAGGACACGAGGTCGTTCAGGGTGAAGCCGTCGTGCGCCGTGATGAAATTGACGGAGGCCAGCCGGGAGCGGCCCGAATGCTGGAACAGCGCAGCGGAACCGGACAATGAATCTGCCAGCCGGGCGATGGACCCGCCCTGACCGCCGGACTCCAGGGCGGCGCGGTCCGAGAGCCAGAAGGAACGCACCGAATCCCTGAAGTGGTCGTTCCAGTCGACCCAGCCGCCGGGGAACCGGCCGGTCTGCCAGCCGCCGTGGCCCACGTCCCACGGCTCGGCGATCAGCTTGACGTCGGAGAGTACCGGATCGGCGGCGATGGCCACCAGGAAGGGGTGCCGCGGATCAAAGTCGTTCGCGGCGTTGCGGCAAAGGGTGACGGCCAGGTCGAAGCGGAAACCGTCTATGTGGAACTCGTCCACCCAGTAGCGCAGCGAGTCCAGCACCATCTGGACCACCCGGGGCTCGCCGAAGTTCAGGCTGTTGCCGCAGCCGGTGGTATCCACGTACCGGCCGTGGCCATCGGTGCGGTAGTACGTGTCCTCACCCAGGCCACGGAAGCTGAGCATGGTCCCGTCCGGGCCGCCCTCGGCGGTGTGGTTGTAGACCACGTCCAGGATCACTTCGATGCCGGCTGCGTGCAGCAGCTTGACCATGCCCTTGAACTCGTCCTGCACGGCCTGCGGCCCGGCGTCCTGGGCAGCCTGGGTGGCGTATGCCGGGTGCGGGGCGAAGAAGGCGGCCGTGTTGTAGCCCCAGTAGTTGGTCAGGCCCAGGTCCTGCAGGTGAGGCTCATCCAGGTGGAAATGCACTGGAAGCAGCTGCACCGACGTGATGCCCAGCGCTTTCAGGTGCTCCACGACGGCGGGGTGCGCCATGCCGGCGTACGTGCCGCGGAATTCCTCCGGAACGTCCGGGTGCAGCATGCTTTGGCCGCGGACATGCGCCTCGTAGATGATCGTGTCTCGCCACTTGATCCGCAGCCGGTCGTCGCCGCCCCAGTCGAAATCGCCCGCCATCCGCACGCTGGTCAGGAAGCCGTCCCGCTGGTCCACAGCGCGGCCGTACGGGTCCAGCAGCAGCGGCTGCCCGCCGTCGTCGTCAACATCGCGGGTGGGTACCGCAACCGGCAGCGACTCCTGCGCCGCGGCCTTCCGGAACCCGTAGCGGGAACCGTACGGCAGGTCTTCCACGATCCCGTGGTGGACGCCGTGCGTAACGTTGGGCAGCGCCTGGACCCTCCAGTCCCCGCCCGGAGCGATGTAGACGATCTCCAGGCTGTCGAGCCCCGGTGCATAGCAGGCGACGTTCGCCCTGCCGCCCGCGTGGTGCCGGGTCCCGCCCGAATCCCCGCGCGGCACCGTCACCCCGAGGGGCGACGCCGTGGAGGAGTCGATGGTGGAGGCGGTGTCGAAGAGCGGCATGACCATGGGGCCTGCTAAGTGGTGGCGCGCTGGCGGGACACCTCGTACAGCGAGATGCCCACCGCCATCGATGCGTTCAGCGACTCCATGGCGGAATCGATGGGGATCGAGACGATCTGGTCGCAGTTCTCCCGCACCAGCCGGCTGAGGCCCTTGCCCTCGGACCCCACCACGATGCATACCGGCTCGGCGGCCAGTGTGAGGTCGGGCAGCGAGACGTCACCGTCACCGTCCAGGCCCAGGACGTAGATGCCCATGCCCTTGAACTGCTTCAGGGCGTTGTTGAGGTTGGAAGCGCGGGCCACGGGCACGCGGACTGCGGCGCCGGCGCTTGTCTTCCAGGCCGAAGCGGTCACGCCCACGGAGCGGCGCTCCGGAACGATCACGCCGTGGCCGCTGAAAGCGGACACTGAGCGGATGATGGCGCCGAGGTTCCGCGGGTCGGTGATGCCGTCGAGGGCCACGAAGAGCGGGGCGTTGGCGATGTGCCCCTTCTTCCATTTCTCCACCGTGTCCTCGGCGAGCTCGTAGGCGTCCTGATAGTCGTACGGCGGAATCTGCAGGACCAGTCCCTGGTGGACGGCGTCTTCGGTCATCCGGTCCAGCTCCGGCTTGCCCGTTTCCAAGAGCGGGATGCCGCGTTCGGCCGCGAGCTTCAGGGATTCCTTGACCCGGTCATCCATTTCGATCCGGATGGCCACGTGGAGGGCTTTCGCCGGGATGCCGGCGCGCAGCGCCTCCACGACCGAGTTGCGGCCCGTGACCATTTCCTCCGTGGCGCGGCCCTTGGGGCCGGACTTCGAGGCGCCGGCGCTGCGTGCACCGGTGCCGCGCTTGGCTGCCGAGCGCTCGGCCAGCTGCTTGGCCTTGTGCGCCTTGTGGTAGGGGCGGTCCTCCGCCTTGGGCGTGGGGCCTTTGCCCTCCAGGGCCTTGCGGCCATGACCACCGGTTCCGATGGTTGGGCCCTTCTTCGCTTTAACCGATCGGCGACCATTGTTGGCCATGTGTTCCACCCTTGATTGTGATGACTGAGTCTGCCTACAAGTCTACGCAACCATGTGAAATCGCCGGATCGCGTGGACTTGCGGGCAGGAAAACGCGCCTCAGTCCCGCTTCAGGCTCCACGTGGCGCCGTCCGGACCGTCCTCAACCACGACGCCGGCCTGGTTCAGTGTGTCGCGGATGGCATCCGAGGCAGACCAGTCCTTGGCGGCGCGCGCCTGGGCGCGGGCGGTCAGCTGGGCTTCCACCAGGACATCCAGTGCGGCAGCTTCGGGGCCGCCGCCCGAGGGGCCTGTTGCGGCAGCGTCCAGGCCGAGCACGCGGGTCATGGCCCGCACCTGGTGGAGCGCCGCGCCGGCGTCCTCCAACCGGCCCTCGGTCAGGGCAGTATTGCCGGACCGCACAGTGTCATGGAGTACGGCAAGGGCCTGGGGGACGTTAAGGTCGTCGTCCATGGCGCGTTCAAACGGTAAGGGAACCTGGGCGGCGCCGGGCTCCGCGCCGGGCGGCAGGGCTCGGACGGCGCGGTTGATGAAACCGTCGATGCGTTCGACGGCGGCCGCGGCCTCCTGCAGCGATGTGGGCCGGTAGTCCAGCACGGAGCGGTAATGCGCCTGGCCGAGGTAGTAACGGACCACCCGGGGCGGCGCCAGTTCCAGCATTTCTGCGGGGCTGATGGTGTTGCCGATGGACTTTGACATCTTCTCGCCCTGGTAGGTCACCATGCCGTTGTGCATCCAGAAGCTGGCGAACGGGTGTCCGGCTGCCTGGGACTGGGCCATCTCGTTCTCGTGGTGCGGGAACCGCAAGTCCAGCCCGCCCCCATGGATGTCGAATTCGGTGCCGAGATATTTGGTGACCATGGCGGAGCACTCCAGGTGCCAGCCCGGCCGCCCGGTGCCCCACGGGGAATCCCAGCCCGCCGTCGTCGGTTCCCCCTCCTTGTGGCCCTTCCAGAGCGCGAAGTCCCGCGGGTCCTTCTTGCCCCGGGGATCGGCGTCCGGGGCCGCCTGCATGTCGTCGATGTTCTGGCGCGTCAGCGACCCGTACTTGGCCCAGGAGCGGACGTCGAAGTAAACGTCCCCGGACCCGTCCGTCGCCGGGTAGGCGTGGCCCCGGTCGATCAGCTGCCCGATCAGGGCGTGCATTTCCGGGATGTGGCCGGTGGCGCGCGGCTCGTAGGTGGGCCGGGAGACACCCAGCGTGTCGTAGGCCTTGAGGAATTCCTGCTCGTAGCGGTACGCCAGCGCCCACCATTCCTCCTCCCGGACAGTGTCCGGGCCCGCCTCGAAAGCCGGGCTGAAGGATTCGGCCGACTTTGCCAGGATCTTGTCGTCAATGTCGGTGACGTTCCGTACCACGGTGACGCGCAGGCCGTGGTACTGCAGCCAGCGGGTGAGCTGGTCGAAGGCAATGGCGGAGCGGATATGGCCCACGTGCGGCATTCCCTGCACCGTGGCCCCGCAGTAGTAGAGGCTGGCCTTGCCGGGAACGAGGGGGACGAAGTTCCGGACTTCGGCGGAGGCAGTGTCATAGAAGCGCAGGGTCACCGCTCCAGATTAGCCGATGGGGCCATGGGAACCCCCGGTGGCCTACGGCTCCGTGGGACCTGCGGCGGCTGCCGGATAGACGAGAGCCGTGGCGACGGCGGAAATGCCCTCTCCCCTGCCGGTGAAGCCCAGGCCGTCGCTGGTGGTCGCTGTCACGCTGACGTCCGCTCCCGCGGCTTCGCTGAGCACCCGGCGGGCTTCTTCCCGGCGGGGACCGAACTTGGGCCGGTTGGCCACCAGCTGCACGGAGACGTTGCCGATCTCGAATCCGGCGGCCCGGACAATCCGCGCCGCCTCTGCCAGGAGGGTGGTACCGGACGCGCCCGCGAACTCGGGCCGGTCCGTGCCGAAGTGCGTGCCCAGGTCTCCTATCCCGGCGGCGGAAAAGAGGGCGTCGGCCGCCGCGTGCGCGACGGCATCCCCGTCCGAGTGCCCGGCCAGACCCCGTTCCCCTTCCCACTGCAGCCCCGCAAGCCACAACGGGCGGGGGGCTTCGTCCGGGGCGAAGGCATGGACGTCGACGCCGATTCCGGTGCGCGGCAACACCACGGCTATCCCTCCACCCAACGCGCGCCGAGGGGACCTTCCAGCAGGCCTTCGGCGAAGATCAGGTCCAGAGGAGTGGTGATCTTGAGGGACTGGATGGAGCCCCGGACTGCGTGTACCGGAGTACCGGTCATCTCCACGAGCATCGCGTCGTCCGTGACCGCCGCCGCCTGCTCCGGTTCCAGGTCCCGGGCCGCACGGTGTGCGTGACGGAGGGTTTCCACCCGGAAGCCCTGTGGGGTCTGGACGGCGCGCAGCTCTTCGCGGGGGGCGGTGCCGGTGACCAATTCGGGTGCTACCGCAGCGTCCGGCCCCTGTGTGGGCGCCACGGTCTTGACCGTATCCACTACTGCGACGGCCGGAATCACGGCTTCGGCGCCGGCAGCCAGAGCGTCGGCCACACGGTGGAAGACGGCCTCCGGGGTCAACGCCCGCGCCGCGTCGTGGACCAGGACAGCTTCGATTCCGTCCATCAGGGCCTCGAAGCCGGCCCGGACGGAATCAGCCCTGGTGGCGCCGCCGTCGACAACGCTCAGTAGCGGGCCGCCGTCGGCCAGTTCCTCCTGGAAATCCGCGCAAAGCTTCCGCAGCGCGTCATCCCCGGCTGGAAGCACAACGCAGACCTGGCTGGCCGTACCGGACGAAACAATGCCGCGCAGGGCATGCATCAGGATGGGCTCCCCGCCCAGGGGCACAGAGGCCTTGGGCATGCCGTAGCCGAGCCGTTGTCCGGAACCTGCGGCCACGAGAATCACCGCTGTGACCAAGCGGCTGGGTGTTTCAGTCATGGGCACAAGCCTACGTCGCCGGTAGGCGCGCAGGCCGGACCGGACGGAATTGGGCAAAAAGAAGCCCCGGCGGCACCGCGTGCCGCCGGGGTTCGATTCTTAGGAAGCCAGGACCTCGTCGAGAACGCTTGCAGCCTTCTCCTCGTCGGTCTTCTCGGCCAGCGCCAGTTCTGAAATCAGAATCTGCCGTGCCTTGGCCAGCATTCGCTTCTCGCCTGCGGAAAGGCCCCGGTCGTGATCACGGCGCCACAGGTCGCGGACAACCTCAGCCACCTTGATGACGTCACCGGAAGCAAGCTTCTCCAGATTTGCCTTGTACCGGCGCGACCAGTTGGTGGGCTCTTCGGTGAACTCGGCGCGGAGGACGTCGAATACGTGCTCCAAACCTTCCTTGCCCACTACGTCCCGAACCCCAACAAGGTCAACGTTTTCTGCTGGAACTTCAATGGTCAGATCACCCTGAGCCACCTTGAGCTTGAGATACATTTTCTCTTCGCCCTTGATGGTGCGCATCTTGATTTCCTCAATCTTCGCAGCACCGTGGTGAGGGTAAACTACTGTCTCGCCGACCTCAAATACCATGTGGACATTTCCCCTTTCCCGCAGACCAGTTTATCACGATTAAGGCATATGCCCGGCCTGGCGAGGGCCCTGGAACCGCGAAAATACGCGGAAATTGGGCACAATCCGCACCCTCAACCCCCTTGACGAACGCGGATAATAGTGCATGCGGCGGGTGCTGCCAAGGAGGATGTGACGGTCCCGAATCCTTGATTCTACGGGTTTGCCGATAGGCTATGCGTGATTAATGTTCCAACCCCTCACAAGGAGTACGTGACGTGCGTTTCACTGCGACGAACCGGGCCCAGCGCGGCAAACTGGCATTGACGGCTGCCGCCATCGGCATGGGCCTGCTGACTGCAGGCTGCAGCTACATCACGCCCCAGCAGACCACCCACCAGTACTCCTCCTCGGACGGTATCCGCACTGACCTGGGCCCGCTGAAACTGCGGAACATCCTGGTCGTCTCCGCGGGCGAGGACCAGCCGGGCCGGCTGATCGGCGCCGTGTACAACAATTCGTCCAAGGATGTCACGCTGAAGATCAGCGGCGCCGAGGGTTCCGAGGCCGAAGTTCCCGTCAAGGCCAACTCCTACACGCTGCTGAACGACACCACCGACGAAGTCGTCCTGGACACCACCGGCGGGAAGCCGGGGTCCCTGGTGGACATGGAAGTCAGCGAAGACGGCACCAACGTGAGCAACACCGTCAAGGTGCCGGTGCTGGACGCCACCCTGAACGAGTACAAGGAGTACCTGCCTGCCGGCAGCGAACCGGCCGAGTCAGCTGAACCCACCGCTTCGCCGTCCGAGAGCGCTTCCACGGGCCACTAAACACAATTGCTGAGGCGCAGACAAGGAAAGGGAGGGGCCGCCGGCCCCTCCCTTTCCTTATGCCCTGCTGTTCCTACGGCTCGAATTTATAGCCCAGCCCGCGCACGGTCACCAGGTACCGTGGCGCTGACGGGTCCGGTTCGATCTTGCCGCGGAGGCGCTTCACGTGGACATCAAGGGTCTTGGTGTCCCCTACGTAGTCCGAGCCCCACACCCGGTCGATCAGCTGCCCGCGCGTCAGGACCCGGCCGGAATTGCGCAGCAGCATTTCCAGCAGCTCGAACTCCTTCAACGGCAGAAGCACCTGTTCGCCGTCCACGCTGACAACGTGCCGCTCGACGTCCATCCGCACCGGCCCAGCCTGGACCGTGGCGGAGACCAGTTCTTCGGGTTCGCCCTGCCGGCGCAGGACCGCCCGTACCCTCGCGACGAGTTCCCGGGAGGAATACGGCTTGGTGACGTAGTCGTCGGCTCCAAGCTCCAGGCCCACCACCTTGTCGATTTCCGAGTCTTTGGCGGTCAGCATGATCACCGGAACGGATGAACGCTGCCGGAGCTGGCGGCACACCTCGGTTCCGGACAGGCCGGGCAGCTGCAGGTCGAGGAGCACCAGGTCGGCGCCGTTCCGGTCAAACTCGGTGATGGCTTCCAGGCCGTTGTCCACCACCTCCACTTCGAACCCCTCTTTGCCCAGCAAATAGGACAAGGGATCGCTGAACGACTCCTCGTCCTCGACAATCAAGATCCTGCTCAAGCGCTAGCTCCTCGTTTTTTCGCGCCGGGGGCGCTGGGTACTCGTTTCTCGGGGGACTCGGCATTGGCCAGCTCGGGCGGGCCGTAGACGGCTTCCGGTGCCGGCGGCAGGAGCTCGGCCGTTTCCTGCCCTTCCATTTCCGGCAGGCGCAGGGTGAACGTGGAGCCGTGACCCGGCTGGGACCAGAGGGTCACTTCGCCGCCGTGGTTGGAGGCCACGTGCTTGACGATGCTCAAGCCCAGTCCGGTGCCGCCCGTATGCCGCGACCGGGCCGAATCCACCCGGTAGAAGCGCTCAAAGACGCGTTCCTGGTCCTCGGCGCTGAGGCCCTCCCCCTGGTCGGTGACTGAAATGGACACCAGCCCGTCCTTGGTCCGGACGCCGATTCCGACCC
The DNA here is from genome assembly GCF_044755045.1 of Pseudarthrobacter sp. NPDC092419. NCBI lineage: Bacteria > Bacillati > Actinomycetota > Actinomycetes > Micrococcales > Micrococcaceae > Pseudarthrobacter > Pseudarthrobacter sp. NPDC092419. Next base: position 493,223 of record NZ_JBIVQF010000002.1, on the reverse strand, counting down.
GGGTGTTGGGCGGCGAGTAGCGGATTGCGTTGTCGATGAGGTTGCGCAGGGCGGTGACCAACAGGTCCTGGTCTCCGAACACCGTTCCTTCGGCCCGGCCGCCCACCACGATGCTGATGTTCTTGCTCTCCGCCGGCAGCTGGGAACGGTCCACGGCCTCCGCAATCACGGCGTTCACATCCACCGGGCCGCCCTGCTGGGTGACGCTGGCGCCCTGTAGCCGGGACAGTTCGATGATGTCCTGGACCAGCGCGGCCAGCCGGCCGGATTCCTTGTGCATGCGCTTGGCGAAGCGCCGAACGGCCAGTTCATCATCGGCGGACGATTCCAGGGCTTCGGCCAGGAGGGAAATGGCACCAACCGGGGTCTTGAGTTCGTGGGACACGTTGGCCACGAAGTCGTTGCGGATTTCTTCGGTGCGGGTGATTTCGGTCCGGTCGTCGGCCAGGAGCAGGATGTATTCCTCCCCCAGCACCGCGGCCCGGACCTGGACGATGATGGTTCCCTGCCCCAGCGGACCGCGGGGCAGTTCGAGCTGCTTTTCCAGGATCACGCCGTCCCGGCGGACTCCCGCCGTCATGTCCAGCAGTTCCTTGTGCACGACGGTGTGCCCGCGGACCAGGCCGTACGCGTACGCTGCCGGGCTGGCGCGGACCACGCCGTCCACGGCATCAACGACTACGAAAGCGCGGCCGACGACGGCCAGCACCTCGGCGGCGCCGGCAGGCAGCGAGACCTCGTCGGAGCCGACGTCGAGGATTTGGCGCTGTTTTTCGCTGACCCGGTAGGCCAGCACGCCGAAGGTGCCAAGCGCCAGGCCAACGAGGCCGGCCAGCAGGCCGATTAGCATAGGATCCACAGGTCCACCTTATGCGCTGAAATTTGCCTTACCGGCGAGTCAGGCCCGCCCGGACCGACGGTTCAACTAACGTTCATCTGCAAGGACTTAACCGTTTACCCCATACTGGCAGGGTAACGAGTTGGAGTGCCTAACGGCGATACGATTCCTGCCGCCGTGGACGCGGCCGGTGGGAGTTCCGAAGAAAGGACGCCCACGTGCGTAAGGTTTTTCAGGAAGAGCTCACCCAGGTCGGTGACCAGCTGGTGGAAATCTCCCGCCTGGTCAGCGAAGCGATGGAGAAGGCAACCACCTCGTTCCAGGTAGCGGATGTGGATCTGGCCCAGGACGTCATCGCTGCCGACGCGCGGATCGACTTCCTGCAGAACAGCCTGGACGAGCGAGCCATCGACATCCTTGCGCTGCAGGGGCCTGTGGCCAGCGACCTGCGGATGATCGTTGGGTCGCTGCGCATGAGCGCCTCCCTTGAGCGCATGGGTGACCTTGCCCGGCACATCGCCCAGCTGGCCCGCCTTCGCTACCCCTCCACGGTGATCCCCGCATCCATGACGGAGACGTTCAACCGCATGGCTGAACTGGACCAGGAGATCGCCGACAAGCTGACCGTGCTGCTGGAGACCCGCGACCTCGAGGTGGCGCGGGATATCCTCAAGGCCAACACCGCCATCAACGACCTGCACCTGAGCGTCTTCAAGGCCATCGCAGCCCCGGAGTGGAACGAATCGCCCGCGACCACCGTGGACGTGGCCCTTGCCAGCCGGTACTTCGAACGCTTCGCGGACCACGGCGTCTCCGTCGCGCAAAAGGTGACATACCTGGTTACCGGAGCATGGCAGCCGACCGGTACCGAACACAGCTAAGCCACGGCTCCCCCTGAGCAACGTACGACGACGGGCTGGTCACCTGGGTGACCAGCCCGTCGTCGTACGCCGTTAAATCCAGTTCCTGCCGGGCCTGGGTTACTTCTTGCCCTGGTTTGCCACGGCCTGGATGGAGGCTGCTGCCGCCTCGGGGTCGAGGTAGGTTCCACCGGGGTTGACCGGCTTGAAGTTCTCGTCCAGGTCGTACACCAGCGGGATGCCGGTGGGGATGTTCAGGCCGGCGATGGCTTCGTCGCTGATGCCGTCCAGGTGCTTGACCAGGGCGCGGAGGGAGTTGCCGTGGGCGGTGACCAGGACGGTCTTGCCGGCCTTCAGGTCTTCCTTGATGTCCGACTCCCAGTACGGCAGCAGCCGGACCAGTACATCCTTGAGGCATTCAGTGCGGGGCAGGTCGTCGCCCAGGCCGGCGTACCGGGGGTCGTTGGCCTGGGAGAACTCGGAGCTGTCATCCAGGGGCGGCGGCGGAGTGTCGTAGGAGCGGCGCCACTCCATGAACTGCTCTTCCCCGTATTCGGCGAGCGTCTGGGCCTTGTCCTTGCCCTGCAGGGCGCCGTAGTGGCGTTCGTTGAGGCGCCAGTCGCGCTTGACCGGAATCCAGCCGCGGTCGGCCTTGTCCAGGGCGATGTTGGCCGTGTTGATGGCGCGCTTGAGCAGGGAGGTGTACAGGACATCCGGCAGAACGTTGTTCTCCACCAGCAGCTCACCGCCGCGTGCTGCTTCCTCGCGGCCCTGGTCGTTCAGGTCGACATCCACCCAGCCGGTGAACAGGTTCTTGGCGTTCCATTCGCTGTGGCCGTGGCGCAGCAAAATCAGCTTGTAAGTCATGATTTTCATCCTAGCCGAGCAGTTGCGGGCGCTGCCGGGCGTTACGCGGCCTCAGCTGGCGCCGCCGCGATAAGGTGGCACGGTGGTGCAAAAGGCTGAGCGGGTGCAGGGCGGCCATGGCCGGCCGGTGGGGAACATTACCCGCGGCACCACCAACCCCAACCGGATGCGGCGGGTGGACCGTTGGGTTACCGGACCGCAGGCCTGGCGCCTCCGCGCCGCGGCTGACCCGCTGGTGGTGGACCTGGGCTACGGCGCGACGCCGGCCACTGCCGTCGAACTTCATACCCGCCTGGCCGCCGTGCGTCCGGATGTGCGTGTCTTCGGCATCGAAATCGAGCCCGAGCGGGTCCGCGCCGCCCTGCCGCTGGAACGCCCCGGCCTGAGCTTCCGGGTGGGCGGTTTCGAACTTCCCGTTGCCGGCCGGCCGGTCCTGGTGCGCGCCTTCAACGTGCTGCGGCAGTACGAGGAGGCGGATGTCGCCGGAATCTGGCGGCTGGTGCAGGGACGCCTCGCTCCGGAGGGGCTGTTCATCGATGGAACGTGCGATGAGATCGGCCGCCGCGTGGCATGGGTGGCGCTGGATTCCGAGCGCCCGCTCTCGCTCAGCTTGTCCGTCCGGTTCGGAAGTTTCGCCTTACCCTCGGAGGTCGCGGAGCGGCTGCCCAAAGCACTCATCCATCGGAACGTTCCGGGCGAACCGGTCCACGCGTTCCTCCAGGCCATGGACCGGGCGTGGCTGGAGTGCGCGCCGCTGGGCGCCTTCGGAAACCGGCAGCGATGGCAGGGAATGTGCCTCGCGTTGCGCGCCGCCGGCTGGCCTGTGCAGGACGGGCCAGCGCGCTGGCGGCTTGGCGAACTGACCGTCGGCTGGGAAGCCGTAGCGCCGCCGGCCTAGGGTGCCGGTTGGGCCCACGCCGGCAGGGTTCCTTGGGCGAGCTTGCTAGCCTAAGGGCCGGTTGGGCCCACGCCGGCAGGGTTCCCTGGGCGAGCTTGCGAGCCTAGGGTGCCGGTGGGGATCACCAGGGCCCGTACGGGCCCATGTTCCGGCTGCCGCCGCGGCCTGCGTCCTTGACTGCAGGACGGACATCTGCGAGGTATACGGACGCAGCGACGACGGCGGCGAGGCCAAACAGGCCCAGCGTGCCGAAGATGCCCCCTCCGCTGCTGAGAAGGGAGATGACGCCGATCAGGGCGGAGCCACCGGTCAGTGCCAGCCAGAAACCCTTGGTGCGCTTGCCGGTGGCCTCGAATGCGTTGGCCCGGTGCCGGGCACAGTCCACCAGCGCCCACAGCTCCAGCCCGACCGCGACTACGGCCAGGATCAGGAAAATCGTCCGTTCAACAAACCCAATCATCAGATCAACGTCCACGGAACAAGCCTAGCCGTCCAGCCGGTCCAGCGCCTGCTTCAAGTCCGCCCACAGGTCCTCGACGTTCTCGACGCCGACACTCAGCCGGACCAGGTTCTCCGGGACGCTCTCCGGCTCCGCGGTGTGCCGGCGCCGGCGTTCGATGAGCGATTCCACTCCGCCCAGCGATGTGGCCGGCAGCCAGAGTTCAGTCGCCCGGACCAGCTGGTCCGCGGCTTCGGCGCCGTTTTGCCCGGAGCTCGAAGCGAGTTCGATGCACACGATGGACCCGAAGCCGGTCATCTGTGCCTTGGCGCGTTCGTGGCCCGGGTCTCCGGGAAGCCCCGGGAAACGCACGGACCCGACCCGCGCCTCGCCGCTCAGCCGCTCAGCGAGGATCATGGCGGACGCCTGGGAACGCTCCACCCGCAGGGCCAAGGTCCGCAGGCCGCGGAGTGCCAGCCACGCTTCGAAGGGGCCAGCGATGGCGCCGTGGATGGTGCGGTGGTGCAGCAATGCCGAGCGGATGTCCGGGTTGGACGTCACCAGGGCGCCAAGGACGACGTCGGAATGGCCGGCAAGGTATTTCGTCACCGAGTGGAGGACGACGTCGGATCCCAGCTTGAGCGGCTGCTGCACCAAAGGGGTGGAAAAGGTGTTGTCCGTGACCACGATGGCGCCGGCGGCGTGGGCAGCTTCGGTGAGTGCCGGGATGTCGGCGATCCCCAACATCGGGTTGGTGGGGCTTTCGAGCCAGAGCATGGACGCTGCCTGCGCGTCCGGACCCGCAGGCGCCAGCGCCTCCCTAACAGCCGTGGTGTCCGTGATGTCCACGGTACGCAGTTCCAGGGCACCCTTCTGCGCCAGCTCCGTGGCCATGACCAGGGACCCGGCGTAGCTGTGCGTGGGCATGACCAGCACTCCCCCGGCCGGGACCAGGGAGAGGGCAGAACTGACAGCCGCCAGCCCGGACGCGTAAAGGAGCGCGGGCAGTTCGGAACCCTCGAGCTGTCCGAGCGCCTCCTCGAACGGGTCCCAGGTGGGGTTCGAGTAGCGCCCGTAGCCGCGGTCGCCGTCGCCCAGGGGCCCTGTGCCGAAGTATGTGGAGGACAGGACGATCGGCGGGTTTACCGGCTGGTCCCGTTCCCGGGCGGGGCGGCCCGCGGCAACCACCACCGTCTCGGCGGAGAGGCCGGCGGCATGCTGTTCGGAAAGACTCATGCTGACAGGGTACTGTCCATGCCCGACAGGCCGGAAAGCGATGACAGCTCCCGCCTTACCCACAGCCCGTCCCGGAAAGTCGGTGCGGATCGGTAGGCTTAAGAAGTGAGCACATCAAGGGCCGGACTCTTCATCGCATTTGAAGGCGGCGACGGCGCAGGCAAGTCCACGCAGGCGGCCCGGCTGGCTGAAACCCTGGAATCCCGTGGCCTTTCCGTGCTCCGGACCCGTGAGCCGGGCGGCACCCCCATCGGCGAGAAGCTCCGCTCCCTGGTGCTGGACCACGGACACGGCCACATCGACGCCCGGACCGAGGCCCTGATCTTCGCGGCCTCACGGGCAGCGCACGCCGAACAGGTTATCCGGCCCGCCCTGGAGCGCGGCAGGATCGTGCTCACGGACCGTTACATCGACTCCTCCGTTGCCTACCAAGGGGCCGGCCGCGGGCTCGGGTCCGAGGCCGTCCGTACCCTGAACGAGTGGGCAACCTCCGGCCTGGCACCGCAGCTGACAGTACTGCTGGACGTGGAACCCGGCGTAGGCCGCAGCCGCCGGACCGCCGGAGACGCGGCCGAGGACCGGATGGAGTCCGAGGCCGACGGCTTCCACGCAGAGATCCGCGCGGCGTTCCTGAAGCTTGCCAAGGAGCGCCCGGAGGCCTATCTGGTGCTTCCTGCCCACCTTCCCGTCGACGAGCTCGCCGGGCGCATCCTGGCGAGGGTGGACTCCCTCCTCGGCCCGGACTCCAGAGGTGGCACATGACCGTCTGGGATGACCTTCAGGGCCAGCCGGCCGTCGTCGAGCAACTGCGACAGGCCTCCAGCGGTGACGGGCTGACGCACGCCTGGCTGTTTACCGGGCCGCCCGGTTCAGGGCGCTCGAACGCCGCGAAGGCGTTTGCAGCGGCGCTGAACTGCGACCGGGAGGACGTCACCCGGCGCGGTTGCGGCACCTGCGCCGCCTGCCTGACGATCCTTGGCGAGACGCACTCTGACGTGACCTTCGTCCGCACCGAAAAGGTCACCATCACCATCGACGAGGCCCGTGAACTCGTGGCCACCGCCGGCAACCGGCCCTCCTCCGGCCGCTGGCGGATCATCGTGGTGGAGGACGCCGACCGGATGGCGGAGCGGACCACCAACGTGCTGCTCAAGGCGATCGAGGAACCTACGCCGCGGACCGTATGGATGCTGTGTGCGCCGTCGCCCGCAGACGTTCTGGTAACCATCCGCTCGCGGTGCCGCAGTGTGGCACTCCGCCTGCCGCCGGCGTCGGACGTTGCCGCCCTGCTGGTAAAGCGCGACGGCGTGGAACCGGCCCTGGCTGAACGCGCGGCGCGTGCGGCACAGAGCCATGTGGGAATTGCCCGGCGCCTGGCGCGCGATCCCGATGCCCGGGCGCGGCGCCTGGAGACCGTCCGGTTTCCGCTGGGACTGCGCGGGGTCACCGCCGCGGTGATGATGGCCGAGAAACTGGTCAAGATCGCCACTGCGGAGGCTACCAGCTCCAACGAAGAACGGGACGCAGCGGAGAAGGCAGCGCTCCTGGCCACCCTGGGAGCACCGGAAACGGGCACCCTGCCCCCTGCCATGCGCAGCCAGGTGAAACAGCTGGAAGAGGACCAGAAGCGGCGGGCCAAGCGGTCCATCACAGACTCCCTGGACCGGACCCTGACTGATTTGTTGTCCTTTTACCGCGACGTGCTGATCATCCAGCTGGGGAACGCCGTGGAACTGGTGAACGTTGAACTCAGGAGTGAACTGGAAGAGTTCGCCGGCCGCTCCACACCGGAAACCACGCTCGCCCGGATGGACGCCATCAACAAAGCCCGCGAACGCATCACCACCACCAACGTTGCACCGCTGTTGACCATAGAGTCCATGGCAGCCAGCCTGATCTGACCTTCCAAGGAGACCCGATGACTGCCCGTCCATCCGCCGCCCGGCACCGATTCCCGGCCGGCGGCGCCACCGGCCATGCCTCCATGGGTCGCGGCCTGCGCGCTGCTGGGGCCTTGGCCCTGACCATGGTTCTGGCATCGTGCAGCTTGCTGGGCGGCGGAGAGGAGCGGGGGGAACCGGCCACTGCCAAGGCCGACCCGTCGATCGTGGCGGGCGCCCCCGAAGGCCTGGAGGAGTTCTACTCCCAGGAGGTGGTGTGGGAGCCCTGTGAGGAAGACTTCCAGTGCACCACAGTGACCGTTCCCATGGATTACGGCAACCCCGACGGCGAGACCATCGAGATTGCCGCCCTCCGGGCTCCCAGCACGGGCAAGAAAAAGGGGAGCCTCCTGATCAACCCGGGCGGGCCGGGCGCCTCGGGATACGACTTCGTCAAGGACGCCGCGCTCACGCACTTTTCCCAGCCGGTCCGGGACGCGTACGACCTGGTGGGCTTCGACCCTCGCGGCGTCAAGCGGTCAGCGCCGGTTACGTGCATGACGGACGCCGAACGTGACGCCGCCCGGGCGAAGATCTACGACCTCGACACGGACGCAGGACTCGCCGCTGCACTGGCGGACAACAAGGCCATCGCGTCGCAGTGCAAGGAGCAGACGGGCCCGTCGCTGGCGCACATCGACACCGAGAGCTCGGCCCGGGACCTGGACATCCTGCGTGCCGTGGTGAACGACGCCAAACTCAACTACCTGGGCTACTCCTATGGGACGTTCCTGGGCTCCACGTATGCCTCGCTCTTCCCGGACCAGGTGGGCCGTATGGTGCTGGACGGCGCCCTGGACCCCTCCATCAGCTACGAAGAAATCACCCTCAGCCAGGCCAAGGCATTCGAAAAGGCCATCAGATCCTATGTGGCCGACTGCCAGCAGCAGGATGGTTGCCCGCTGGATGGGGACGTGAATGCGGGCGTCCAGCTGATCCGCGACTTGATCAACGGCATCCAGCAGAACCCGCAAAAGGCCAAGGACGGCCGGCTGGTCAACGCCACGATGTTCGTCAGCGGATTGATAACGCCGCTCTACAACGACGAGAGCTGGCCTGCACTGACCCAGGCCATTGAGGCGGCGTTGAACGGCGACGTCAGCCTGATGCTCCGTCTGGCCGACATCGGTGCCGACCGGTCCTCCAACGGCTCCTACACCTCCAACTCCACCTTCGCCTTCAACGCCATCAATTGTCTCGACCACCGAATGGAAGCCGACACCGGGGCAATGCGCGCCGAGCAGCGGCGCCTCATGCAGGAATCCCCCACACTGGGCTACTTCTTCGCCTACGGGGGCACCAACTGCGCCGACTGGCCGTATGAGAACGTCCGGACGCCGGCGCCGGTGGAGTACACGGGCGACACCCCAATCGTCGTGATTGGCACCACCGGCGACCCCGCCACCCCGGTGGAGTGGGCGGCCTCCCTGCGCAAGCAGCTGGGGAACGCGGTGCTCATGACCTGGGAAGGTGAGGGCCACACCGCCTATGGCCGGTCCAACACCTGCATCGAGGACCCGGTGGACGCCTACCTGGTGAGCGGGAAGGCGCCGGCTGACAACACGGTCTGCTGAGCCTTGCCTGGCAGGACCGGGTCCGTTTTGACCCCGGTGCGGGGACTCTATTACAGTTGACTCTTGCATGAACGGCCCGGTTCCACCGGGAAATTCACGCGGTGCTTCCTTAGCTCAGTCGGTAGAGCGTTTCACTCGTAATGAAAAGGTCATCAGTTCGATTCTGATAGGAAGCTCGGGCAAGACCCCCTCGAACTTTGGTTCCAGGGGGTCTTTCGCTGGTTAAGGGCCGTTTGGCTGGGGCCGGCACTGGCGTTTTCGACGCGCAAAGTTGTTCCCGCTGCGGATGTGCGCCGGCGCACCTCATATTAAAGCCGCGCAGGCGCACATGCGCGTCGAAAACAGGGATCCGCGTCGAAACCGAACCGCTAAACCCTGGCCGGGACCGCAGGCGTCAGCTTCCCGTCGCGCATGGCGGCCACGGAGTCCGCCAGACCCCTGTGCCTATGATGGCGTCCATGGATGACCAGGCGCTGGCGGAGATCGCGGAGGGGCTCTATGCCCTCCCGCTGGACGATTTCATTGCCGCCCGCGCCGCTGCCGCAAAGGAGGCAGCCGGATGGGATAAAGACCTTGCCGCGGCCGTCCGCGCGCTGCCCAAGCCGTCGGTGGCCGCCTGGGCAGTGAACATGCTGGCGCGTCACGAGCCGGGCGTGGTGGAGGAACTGGCGGACGTGGGACACCGGATGCAAGCAGCCCAGTCGGCCCTGGATGCGGCCAGCCTCCGTGAATTGGCCCGTGAGCGCAGGACGATGCTTTCCGCCGCCGCGGATACGGCACGAAAAGTGGCCGAAGAACACGGCCGGAGCATTAGCGGGACCATGGCCGGCGACGTCGAAGAGACCCTCCGCGCGTTGACCGCCGACCCGGGCGCTGCCGTCGCGGTCCGGAGCGGCAGGCTGCTCAAGACACTGACCGCCGACGGCGTCAATGCCGTAGACATCGCTGGGTCCGTCGCGGTTCCGTCGGTCCTGCCGGAGCCGGACCTGCCCCCTGTGCCTGTCAAAGGTGTTCCTGCCAAAGGAGTGCCTGCCAAAGGTGTGCCTGCCAGGACACGGATGAAGGAACGCCCGACGCCGGCACCCGCCTCCGGGGGGCCAGCCAGAAAGCATGGGGCCGCAGGGCGCGGGGCCGCAACCCGCGGCGATCCCGCAAAGCCGCCCTTGCCCACTAAGCCGCGGCTGGAGGCGGTCCGGCAGGCCCCGCGGCCACCGTCCCCCAGCGCCCTCGAGAAAGCCCGGATCGCGCTGGCAGAAGCCCAGGCTGCGGAGGAGGAGGCCGCTGCCCGTGCGGCCGAACTTCAAGCCAACGCCGAGGAAACCCGGAACCGCGTGGCGGCGCTTCAGGAAGAGACCTCGGCCCTCCGGAACCGGCTCAAGGCTGCCGACGAGGAGTTGGAGCGGTTGCGCCGTGCTCTGGGCAATACCTCCGCAGAAGCAAAACAGGCGGTACGCGCGGCTGATAAAGCCGCGCGTACCGCCATGCTGGCGCAGGAGCGGGTGCTCCGGTTCGGCAACACGCGGAGCTGATTCCTCAGAATGTCAGACCCCGGTTGCACACTGGATTTATGGAGAACCAACCCGTACAGGAATTTCACGTCACGTACTTCGACGCTGACTGCGGCCGTGCCCGCTCCGAGGTTTTTGACACCCTGGCCGAGGCCGAGTGCTTCGCCAGCCGGAACTGCCGCGACCAGGACGGCTGGGCCGTGATCGACGCCGTTCCGGCGGAACAGGCCCGCGTCGCCGCTTAGGTCGCCGCCGCCTGGATCACAGCACCTAATGGGTCACAGCACCTAGGCGAAGTCGGAGACTGCCGGGTCGGGCCCGATCCTGCCCTCACCCGCAGGCGTGCGGTCGAGCTTGTTGATCGCTTCAATGTCGCCGGCGTCCAGGGTGACGTCCAGGGCGGCGAAGTTTTCCCGGATCCGTGATTCCGTCACGGACTTGGGGATCACCACGTTGCCGATGGCCAGGTGCCACGCGATGACTACCTGCGCTGGAGTGGCCTGGTGCTTGGCGGCGATGTCCGCCACGGTGGGGTCCTCCAGCAGTTCCCCACCCTGTCCCAGCGGCGACCAGGCCTGGGTCAGGATACCCTTGGCCGCACCGAACTCGCGCAACTCACGCTGGCCGAAATACGGGTGCAGCTCGATCTGGTGGATGGCCGGGACAACGCCGGTCTCGTCGATCAGCCGCTGCAAGCCCTCTGCCGTGAAGTTGGAGACGCCGATGGAGCGGACCCGGCCGCGCTTCTGCAGCTCGATCAGGGCCTTCCACGTGTCCACGTATTTGTCCTGCTTCGGCTGCATCCAGTGGATGAGGTACAGGTCCAGGGTTTCCAGGCCCAGCCGGTCCATCGAATCCTCGAAGGCAGCCAGCGTGGATTCATAGCCCTGATCCGAGTTCCACAGCTTGGTGGTGATGAACAGTTCCTCCGGGGACAGCCCGGAGGAAGCGATCGCACGGCCCACGCCTGCCTCGTTGCCGTAGATTTTTGCGGTGTCGATGTGGCGGTAGCCGGCTTCGAACGCCAGGCGGACCACCTTCTCCGCTACGTCGTCCTCAACCTGCCACACGCCATAGCCGAGCTGGGGGATGGTGTTTCCGTCGTTGAAAGTCAGAGTCGGTGAAAGTGTCATGGACTCATCCTGCCAAACCTGGTCCGCAGGAAGCAGTCGAACAAGGGCAACTAAGCCAGGCGCTTAACCCGGAATTTCCGAGGCCTCCCCCGGCGGGGTGCCGGACGCACCGAGGGCCGCCTCGGCTTCGCCAATCTGCTGGAAGACCGCCTCGGCGCGCCTCCGTACGGAAGCAGCTCCGACCGGAACCGGACCGACGGCGAGGCGGAGCATCGCGGCGGCTTCCGCCGTGGTGGCCAACGAATTTCCGGCTTTGGACAGGGCACGGTGGACGGCGGAAAGCGAGTCCGGAATGTCCAGCCCGTCACTGGGTGAACGCCGCTGAGCCTCCATGCAGATGGCCCGGACCCGGACCAGCAGGGCCGCCAAGCTGTTGGCTATTTCCACCAGTTCGTCGTAGAGCTGGTCGTCCTCAACCCCCTCCAGGACCTGGTGGAACCGGTCCAGGCCGCGCTGGAAGCGGTCGTGGGCGCGGCGCCACAGGCCCCGGCCGAGTTCCGCGTCATCCTTCCGCCCCTGCCGGGCGGCGCTGAAAAAGCCCAACCGCGGCCTTAGAGGTACTGGCCCGGACCATGGTCCGGGTCTTCGCGCTGGCCGGGTTTGCCCTGGGGCTGCTGGTGCTGCCCGGCAGGGGCACGCTGTGGTTCTCCGTTCTCGCCGATGATGACGCCGGGGGCGATGACCGTACCCGGGGGAAGCTGGCGCATCTGCAGTTGGGCGGCCGCATGTTCGCGGGCTGCGTGCTGGGCGGCGAGGGCCGTCTGGATGCCGTGGAAGAGGCCCTCTAGCCAGCCCACCAACTGCGCCTGGGCGATCCGGAGCTCGGCATCGGAGGGCGCTCCGTCCTCGGTGAAGGGCAGGCTGATGCGCTCCAGCTCCGCCACCAGCTCCGGCGCCAGGCCGTCCTCGAGCTCCTTGATGGAACGCTCATGGATTTCGGCGAGCCGCCCGCGGGCAGCGTCATCCAGCGGGGCGGACTTCACCTCTTCAAGGAGCTGCCGGATCATGGTGCCAATCCGCATCACCTTGGCCGGTTCGTCCACAAGGTCATGCAGGTTGCTGCCGCGGGGCTTGCCGCCCTGCCCAGGCTGGTTGCCGGGCGCACGCGCGCCACCAAGTAAACCGTCGACGGCGGGCCCTCCGTTGTCCACGGGCGTCCCCTCCATGGGGGTGTCCTCGGAATCGCCGTCAACGGGAAGCCCGCCCGTTGCCTGAGTGTCGTTCGGATCGCTCATGCGTTCATACTCTCACGAGCGATCGGCCCGGGGCCCACTCCATGAAGCGGCCCCGGGCCTTGGTCCGGGCTTGTCCCTAGCCATAGCCGCTGCGGGCACAATCAGCAGCACCGGCCCTGCGGGTTGGTGTCCTGCCGGTCCGTTTTGTCCCGCCAGAATTCCCGTTCGCTGAGCGGTGCCGAGGGGTGGCCGCAGGCACGGTGGTGCTCCAGGTACTTGGCGTAGGCGTCTGCTCCCAGCACCCCGCGCAGGTACCCGGCGATCCCCCGGAGCCCGCGGACCAGTCCGTCGATCATTAGTGGTGTCCTGCCCTTTCGAAGCGCAGCTCGGCCGGGACCTTCTCCCATTCGGCCAGCAACTGCCGTTCAGCGGGCGTCGGCACCAGGCCGGCCGGGGCGAAGACCCGCGACGGAAGCGCGGGATCCTCATTGGTGGGCACGGGCTGGCCCGTCGAATGGGACCGGAACGCCTTGATGGTGGCGAGCACCGCCGTCGTAATCACGATGATGCTCAGCACCACGAAGATCACCGACAGCCAGCCCTGGATGGCTGTGTTGCGCACCACGGCTTCCATGGCGGCCACGGTCTTGGCGGTACCGAACTCGGTCTTGCCGTCCGCCAGCGCCTTGCTGAACGCTGCATTGTTGGCGAAGTAGCCCACGGCCGGGGTGGAGGAGAAGATCTTCTGGTAGCTCGCGGTGATGGTGACCACCGCGGCGAATGCCAGCGGAAGTGCCACGATCCACAGGTACTTGAATGTCCCCTGCTTGGCCACGATGGCCAGGCACACAGACAGTGCGATGGCTGCGAGCAGCTGGTTGGCGATGCCGAACAGCGGGAACAGCGTGTTGATGCCGCCCAGCGGGTCGGTGACGCCCATCAGGAGCACGGCGCCCCAAGCCCCCACCATGATGGCGGTGCAGAGCCAGGCCCCGGGCCGCCATGAGTGTTCCTTGAACTTCGGCACGAAGTTACCGATCGAGTCCTGCAGCATGAAGCGGGCCACGCGGGTGCCGGCGTCCACTGCGGTGAGGATGAACAGTGCCTCAAACATGATGGCGAAGTGGTACCAGAACGCCATCATGGCGGTGCCGCCGATGAACTGCTGCATGATGTGCGCCAGGCCAACGGCGAGCGTCGGGGCACCGCCCGTGCGGGAAACGATGCTTTCCTCGCCCACGTTCCGGGCCGTTTCAGCGAGCATGTCCGGCGTGAGGTTGACCCCTGAGAGGCCCAGGCTGTTCACCCACGTTGCCGCGGTTTCCACGGTGCCGCCGGTCAAAGCCACCGGCGAGTTCATGGCGAAGTACAGGCCACGGTCGATGGAGATGGCGGCCACCAGGGCCATGATGGCCACGAAGGACTCCATCAGCATTCCGCCGTACCCGATGTACCGGGTCTGGCGTTCCTTCTCCACGAGCTTGGGCGTGGTCCCGGAGGAGATCAGCGCGTGGAACCCGGACAGGGCGCCGCAGGCGATGGTGACGAACAGGAACGGGAAGAGCGCACCCGGGAACACGGGCCCGTTGTCGCGGCTGGCGAATTCGCTGAACGCCGGCACGTTGATTTCCGGGCGGACCACGATGATGGCCAGAGCCAGCATCACGATCACGCCGATCTTCATGAACGTGGAGAGGTAGTCACGGGGAGCCAGCAGCAGCCAGACGGGCAGGACCGCGGCGATGAAGCCGTAGATGATCAGGCCCCAAGCGATGGTCACCTTGTCCAGGCTGAAGATCTCGGCGCCCCACGGAGTCTCGGCCACGATGCCGCCGCCGATGATGGCGGCCATCAGCAGCACGAACCCGATCACGGAAACCTCCATGATCTTGCCCGGCCGCAGGTAGCGCAGGTAGACGCCCATGAACAGGGCGATGGGGATTGTCAGGCCCACCGAGAAGACGCCCCACGGGCTTTCACCCAGGGCGTTGACGACGACGAGCGCCAGGATCGCGACGATAATCACCATGATGAGCAGGGTGGCGATGAGCGCGGCAGTACCACCGATGACGCCCAGTTCTTCGCGGGCCATCTGGCCCAGGGAGCGGCCGCCGCGGCGCATGGAGAAGAACATCACCAGGTAGTCCTGCACCGCACCAGCCAGCACCACGCCGACGATGATCCAGATGGTGCCGGGCAGGTAGCCCATCTGCGCAGCGATGACCGGGCCCACCAGCGGGCCGGCGCCGGCGATGGCTGCGAAATGGTGGCCGAACAGGACGTTGCGGTCCGTCCGGACGTAGTCCTTGCCGTCAGCCTTGTATTCGGCGGGGGTGGCGCGGAGGTCGTCCGGCCTGGTGATGAAGCGTTCAATCACCTTGGAGTAGAACCGGTAGGCGATCAGGTAGGTGCAGACGGATGCGAACACGAACCAGATCGCGTTGACGGTTTCGCCGCGGATGATCGCCAGCATGAACCAGGCGACACCACCCAGGAGGGCGATGCCTGCCCAGAGTGCGATCTTGCCCGGCGTCCATCTGCGGTCCTCCGCTTCGCGGACCGCCGGGTCCACGCCCGCAGGCGGCAGTTCCGTGGCCACGGAGCCGCCCGCCGGCGGCGGGTTCTTCCGTGGATCTGGGGTTTCGGCCATGTCTCCTCCTTGAGAGTCAATACACGTGTTCTGGACGAACCCTACCAACGGCGCAAGCAGGTTGGGCAGGTTTTTTGGCTGCCCGGCGGCGTGGTGCGGCAAGCGGTGCGGACGCGGCGGCGAACGACGGCGGCGTCCCCCGGCCTAGGCCTGGCCGTTCAGCTGCGTCTGCTGCACCAGCCGCGCCTCGCACAGGTCCAGCCAGCGGATTTCGGCTTCAGTCTGGAAGATCAGCGAATCCAGGACCAGCAGACCGGCGGTATCCCCAGCGCGCTGGACCGGGACCAGGTCGCGGCGTGCTTTCGTGTAATCCTGCAGCGCGGTCATGGACGCGGCCCGCTGCGCCTGGATCACCGCGGGCACGTCCACCCCCGGGAGGGTGACGGCGAGCGCCAGCTTGATCGCGAGTTCGTTCCGCGGCGGAGCGCTCCGGTCCACCGGGGCAGCGAACCAGGTCCGGACCTCTGCCTCCCCCGCTTCAGTGAGGCTGTAAACCAAGTGCGCGCCGTCGTCGTCCGCTGCCTTGGTCACCAGACCGTCGCGCTCCAGCCGCTCCAGGGTGGTGTACACCTGTCCGATATTGAGCGGCCAGGTGCCGCCCGTGCGGTTCTGGAACTCGGCGCGCAACTGGTACCCGTAGCGCGGCTGGTGCAACAGGGCAAGAAGGCTGTAGCGGACGGACATGCGGCTCCTCGGGTATTCGGCCGGGCTACATCGCCAGCAGGACCTTGCCCACGTGCTCACCGGAATCGAAGTAGCGGTGTGCTTCCTGCACCTGGTCCAGCGGGAATGTCCTTGCCACCAGTGGGCGGATGCTGCCGTCAGCGACCAGCGGCCAGACGGCTTCCCGTACAGCGTCCATAATGGCACCCTTTTCGGCCACCGGGCGGGGGCGCAGCGCGGTCGCGACGACGGCGGCCCGCTTGCGCAGCAGCATACCCAGGTCCAGTTCCCCCTTGGTGCCGCCCTGCAGGCCAATGACCACGAGCCGGCCGTAGTCCGCGAGCGCGTCGACATTCTGCGGCAGGTACTTGGCACCTACGACGTCCAGGATCACGTCGGCGCCCTTGCCGCCGTTCTGCCGGCGCAGGCTCTCCGGAAAGTCCTCTTCGGAGTAGTTGATGCCGATGTGGGCGCCGAGGAACGCGGTGGCTGTGCTGACCTTCTCGGCCGTGCCGGCGGTTGCGGCTACCCGGGCGCCCAATGCCTTGGCGAGCTGGATGGCCATGGTGCCGATGCCGCCGGTGGCACCGTGGATGAGGACCGTCTCGCCGGGCTGCAGCTGGGCTGTCATCACCAGGTTCGAATAGACGGTGGCGGCGGTTTCCGGGAGGGAAGCGGCGGTGACCAGGTCCACGCCGTCCGGCACCCGCAGGACCTGCTCCGCCGGGACGGCCACCTGCTGGGCGTACCCGCCGCCTGCAAGGAGGGCCACCACCCTGTCCCCGACGGAGAAGGGCTTTGCGACGTCCGGGCCGAAACCCGCGATACGCCCGGAAACCTCCAGGCCCGGGACCTCCGAAGCGCCGGGCGGAGGGGGGTAGAAGCCCCGGCGCTGCTGGACATCCGCACGGTTCAGGCCGGCGGCAACGACGTCGATCAGCACCTCCCCGGGACCCGGCACCGGAGCCGGCACATCGCGCAGTTGCAGCACCTCGGGTCCGCCCGGTTCCGAAATGTAGACCGCTTTCATGCACCACTCCCGTTCCTTGGCTTACTCGACGCCCGCCTGCCGGCACGTCCCGGAGATGTTCGCGGCCGTGTTTTGTGGCAGGCAATGCCCTATGAAACACTACTGGGTGAGGAAGGTTGTCCGAGCGGCCGAAGGAGCTAGTCTTGAAAACTAGTGTGCGGTAACCCCGTACCAAGAGTTCGAATCTCTTACCTTCCGCGAAAGGAACCCCGGTGCGCCAGCAGTTGGCCGCCGGGGTTCCGTCGTTTCCGGAGCCGTCTTCCTGGCCGGAACAGACCATTGAAACTGCCATGGCCGGGGCATAGGGTCGTTGCTGTTGCCACCCTTGGCTGGGAATACCAGACCGGCGACCAGGAGAAATACGGCGGATACACCACCGCCTACAAGCAGGGAAAGGCCGTTGCCGGCCTCATGCAGAAGGACGCGGAGCAGGCCGGCATGCCGGATGCGTGGTCCACCTATCTCCGTACTGACGACGCCGAGGCCACCGCGGAAGCCGTGACCGCCCACGGCGGCCAGGTGTATGTTGCACCGATGGACGTGCCGGAGCAGGGCCACATGGCCTTCTTCGGCGACGCCGGGGGCGCGGCAATCGGTGTGTGGCAGCCCCGGGAAATGGGCGGCTACGAGCTCGTGGCAGAACCGGGCACCGCCGCATGGCACGAACTGCACACCAAGGACTACGACGCTGCGGTGAAGTTCTACCAGGACGTTTTCAACTGGGACACCACCGTTATGAGCGACACCGAAGAGTTCCGCTACACCACCCTTGGAGCCGGGAACGAAGCCAAGGCAGGCATCATGGATGCCTCCGGCTACCTTTCCGACGATGTTCCGTCGCACTGGCAGGTGTACTTCAACGTGGAGAACACCGATGACTCGATCGAAAGGGCCGTGGCCCTTGGCGCCACCGTCCTTGACGGGCCCGAAGACTCTCCGTTCGGGCGCGTGGCGTCCCTGGCTGACCCTACGGGGGCAACGTTCAAGATCATCGGCTAAGGGCGTCGTCCGCCATCCACCCTGTGTTCACCCACGACTGCTTTGCTGTGCCGGACACCACTTGGCCTAGGAAAGTAAGAGCGGATGAAGACCAAATTCTGGACCCTGGCACTGGGCGCGGTTCTGTCAGCGGGGCTCACTGCAGCTCCGCTGGCAGCCGTCCCGGGAGCCACGGCGGCCGGCACCTCCCCGGTCGTGATCAACGAGGCTTATCTCAGCGGCGGCAGCGCGGGAGCGGCCTATAAAAACAAGTTCGTTGAACTGTACAACTCCTCTGACGCACCCGTTTCGCTGGACGGCTGGTCCATCCAGTACCGCTCAGCCACCGGCACGTCCACGCCTACCGGAGTGGCAGCCCTTGCCGGGACCATCCCCGCCCGGGGCTACTTCCTCATCAAGGCCAGTTCCAACAGCTCCACATCCACCGCTCCTGAGCTCCCCGCGGCCGACGTCACCGCCACGGGCTTCAACCCCTCCGGCACCACCGGCACCCTCATCCTCGCCAAGCAGTCCACCGCGCTGGGCGGCCTGGCCACCGGCTCCGTGATCGAACCGGCCGGAGTGGCGGACCTGCTGGGCTACGGCACGTCCAACACCTTCGAAACGAGGGCCGCCACCGCTCCGGCCAGCAACACCGACGTGAAGAGCCTGAATCGCAGCAACTTTGCCGACACCAACGACAACTCAGCTGACTTCGCGCTGAAGGCCGAGATCACCCCGCAGTCCGGTCCCGCCACCACACCGACGGACCCTCCCGCGGACCCGGGTGCTGCCACCACCATCGCGGAGATCCAGGGTACCGGCACCACGAGCCCGCTCGCTGGCGCCGGCGTTACGACGCGCGGCAGGGTCACCGCCGCCTTCCCCACCGGCGGCTTCGCCGGCTACTACATCCAGACCCCGGGCACAGGCGGAGACCTCACCCCGGCCAACCACGCGGCGTCGGACGGCATCTTCGTCTACTCCCCCGCCACCGTGGGTTCGGTGCAGATCGGCGACTTCGTCGAAGTAGCCGGCACCGTATCCGAGTACTACGGCATGACCCAGGTCAGCGTGGCGGACGCCGCCGGCCTCACCAAGCTCACCGACCCCGCACCGGAGGTCAAGGCCACCACCTTCAGCCTCCCCGCCGCGGAAGCCTTCCGTGAATCGCTGGAGGGCATGCTGCTGGCGCCCCAAGGCCCCATGACGGTCAGCGACAACTACTCGCTGAACCAGTACGGCGAGATCGGCCTGGCCGGAGGGACCACGCCGATGGTGCAGCCCACCGCGGTGGCACCGTACGGCTCGGCCGAATATAACGCCGTGGTGGCGGACAACGCCGCCCGCGGCATCAAGCTGGACGACGGGTCCAGCACCAACTTCCTCAAGGACGCCACCACCAAGGCTGAAGCCTTGCCGTACCTGACCACCGCTGACCCCGTCAGGGTGGGCTCACCGGTAACCTTCGCCACCAACGTGGTGCTTGGATACGCCAACAACTCCTGGAAGTTCCAGCCGCTGGCCCATCTGACAACGGCCAACCAAGATTCGGTTCAACCGGCAAGGTTTGGGACCACCCGCACCCAGACACCGGAGGCCGTGGGCGGCAACATCACATTGGCAACCTTCAACGTACTGAATTACTTCACCACCACCGGCGACACGCTCAGCGGATGTTCCTACTACCACGACCGCGAAGGAAACCCGGTGACCGTCCGCGGCGGATGCGATGCGCGTGGAGCCGCCAATGCGGAGAACCTGAAACGCCAGCAGGACAAGATTGTCAGCGCCATCAGCTCTGCCGGCGTGGACGTCGCCGCACTCATGGAGATCGAGAACTCCGCCAAATTTGGCAAAGACCGCGATGACGCACTCGCCCGGCTCGTTGCGGCGTTGGATGCCGTCCAGCCCGGAGTGTGGGATTACGTCCGGTCACCGGCGGAAAGGCCTGAACTGAGCGACGAAGACGTGATCCGGACTGCCTTTATCTACCGCAAGGCAGCGGTAGAGCCCCTCGGCGATTCCATCATCCACAACGACACCGAGGCCTTCTCCAACGCCCGGAAGCCGCTGGCGCAGGCATTCAAACCCGTAGGTGGCGCGGGCAGCACGAAGTTCATCGCGATCGCCAACCACTTCAAGTCCAAGGGATCAGCCGCGACACCGGATGACACGGACCAGGGCCAAGGCGCTTCCAACCTGGCCAGGACGGCACAAGCGAAATCGCTGCTCACATTCGCATCGTCAGTCCAAAAGGAGAAGAAAACGGACAAAGTCTTCCTGGTCGGAGATTTCAACTCGTACGCCAAGGAAGACCCCATGAACGTCCTGGCCGCCGCAGGCTACATCAACCAGAACACGAAGGCACGCAACGCAGACGGTACGGCCAAGCACTCGTATCTCTTTGGCGGCCGGGTGGGCTCCCTGGACTATGTGCTTGCTTCCCCTGCCGCTGATGCCGCCGTCACCGGCGCGGAGATCTGGAACATCAATTCCGTGGAGTCCGTCGCCCTCGAGTACAGCAGGCACAACTACAACATTGTGGACTTCTATACGGCGGGCCCCTTCAGGTCCAGCGATCACGACCCTGTGCTGGTGGGTCTCGACCTGCCGGTCGCCGCACAGCTGGCCAGGAGCGGGACGAAACCCGGACGCTGAATCAACACAGCAGGGGCAGGGTCGGCGTGGCCGACCCTGCCCCTGCTGTCGTTAATGATTCCTACGGGTTGGTGAAGATCCAGAGCCCGTTGTCCCGGTCACTGCCGAGGATATAGGTCTTGCCATCCTCGCCAATGAAGGTCTCCACTCCCCAGAAGTCGTTTCCGGCCTTGTCCAGGTAGCTGCCAACCTCCACGAGCTCGCATGTGGTGTTGTCGGCGGGGTCGCCACACTGGATCTGCACGGCGCGGAGGCCGCCGGAGTAGTAGGACAGATACGCCATGGACGGATCCTGCGGGTCCACCGCTACTTCGTGGACGCTCAGGTCACCGTACTTCAACGCGTAGGCAGGATCGTGGGCCTCCGGGATGGCGAACGTGTCCAGATCCTGCAGGGTTGCGGCGTCGAACAGATGCACGTAGCCCCAGCCATCGAATACAGAGCCGACCTCGATCTCGGCGCCGATAGTGCCGAGGGCGATGTTCTCCGGGTAGCTCCACGGTGCCTCGAGCGGGTCGATGTTGAAGAGGCGGTGGAAGGCTGCATGGGTGGTGCAGACTGCCACGACCTCATCGACGAACGCGCCCGACCCGCAGAACGGTTCCCCGCCGGCAGCGTCACCGTTGTGGTGGTTCACGAACAGGACGGAATCCCAGCCGGCAAGCACAGCCTGGTGGGCCTTCTCGCCCGGGAAGCAGGCGCCTTCAGGAGCGCTCGAGTCCCCGACCGGGCCCCGTTGGAGCACGATGATTGATTCCTCGCCCGGCTCCAGTGACTCCAAGTATCCGGGAACGCTCTCCGGCGTGGGAAGCACCGCGGAATCCGGGCAGCCGTAGCCGCCGTAAACCACAGGGCCGTTGAGCGTCAGGTCATCGAGGATGGCCGGAGCCTGCCCGCCGCCCACCATCACGGACGGGTACGTGCCCGCGTGGTCGCCGCTGGTGATCTTGAATTCATCGGTGCGGTACGGGGCGAAGTCCTCGTCCGTGGCGATGAAGAACCGGTTGTCCTTGGTGAACTCCGCCTGGTGGGCATTCCCCTCGGGAGTCAGTGACGTGCCGAGGGATTCGAGGAGTTCCGGATCGATGTCGGCGAAGTCGGTGTCCCCGAGGAACTTGGCATCAGCCGGGTTGTTCACATTCATCAGGACGTAGCCGCCGTCCCAGTAGGACGCCAGCATGATGAAGTCTCCGTCGATCTCCTTGACCACCATGTCATGGATGAAAGAGTCGGTCAGTCCGATCTTCGGCTGGTCCACTTTGAAGTCGTTGAGGTCGTACTCAGCGACGACAGTCGGGCGCTGCGGCTTGCTGATGTCGAAGATGTCCACGTCGGTGTTCTCTTCGTTGTCCGAGACCACGACGTAAGCCTTGTCTCCTGCATCCCAGGCGAACACGCTGTGGATCTGGTTGCTGTCCCGGCTGCCGGGTTCCCGGTCGCCAAAGTTCTCGGACAGCTTCTTGGGGTTGCTCGGGTTCGTCACGTCATAGAGCGATACGCCGCCCTTGCCGTTCTTTCCGCACTGTTCATTGTTGACCACCAGCACATCCCCGGTGAAGCTGGGGGTAGTGATGTTCAGAACCTGCAGGCCTTCGCCCGGCCGGCTGTCCTGGTGCGCGGGGATGAACCCGATGCGCTTGGGCTCGCTGCCCGGCGCGGGATTGGCCTGGTCCACCGTGGAGATATCCACGATATAGACACCGGCATCCGGGCTGGTCTGCCCGCCGGTCTCCGGACCGGCACAGTCCGGCTCCCCCCAGTTGGCCAGGAATGCAGTGTTTCCATCGGGTGAGACAGTGACATCGGCGATCAGGTCCGGCGTATCTGTGAGCTTGACCTTGTCCACCAGTTCGATGTTCCCGGTGGCCCCCGTTCCTTTCAGATGGCCCTCGTCCATACCGTGTTGTCCGTCCGGGTGTGCGACGGCGGCTGTCAACCCCAATGCTGACAGGGCGAGGGTACTTAGTGCTGCAAAAACAACCAATCTACTGCTTTGTGGCATGCTTGACTCCGGCTGTTAGTTACCTGTGGATTCCCCCAATGCCGCTTAGCCTAAACCCGGGTTATTCCACTGTCTAGGTAAAATTTGCCAACGTTGGAGCGCCGCGGTGCAGTATCGCGGCAGCGATTTCGTCTGCGTCGCGCAGGGTGCGCTGGCCACTTTGGTAAACCGGGCCGCCCTCCTGCAGGGCCTCCGCGGCAATAGCTGTGCCCCACTGTGAGGACGACAGCTGCAGCCCGAGCACGTACAGCCCCTCCGTCACCGACCCGTTGGCCGCCAGCGGGCGGTACGGGTGCGGGACCACATCGAGGCCGGTGGACTGCACCGGGGCCCCCTCGGCGGTCATCATCAGCCGGGGCCGGACCAGCCCGTCGGCCAGCAGCTGTTCCAGGACCGGTGAGCTGTTCGCCGAGACCCGGTTGCCCGGCGCCAGGGCTTCCACCATGGTCCGGGCCCGCACCGGGCCGCCCTCCACCCAGGGGGACGTTGCAGTGAACATCCGCTCCTTGCGGTCCACATCGAACTTGGGATCCGGGCCCACAAAGCTCACCACCCCGGCCCCCGCAAGCGCCGCCAGCTGCTCGGAGCGCAGGGCCGGCGGGCCGCTGGCCAGCCCCTCCACGAATGACTCGAACCAGCCACGCAGCCCGGCGACCCAGGAAGCGTCGGTGATGCCGCCGTCGGCCACTGCCGTCTTAAGCACGGCACGCCCATGGTGGAGTGCGCCGATGGCCATCTTGACGGGATCGTCCTCGCCGAGGGCGGAGCGGCGGGCATCGTCCAGCAGGTATTCCACCACGGCGGCGTCCTGCGCAGCGCGGGAAGGGAAAGAACGGCCCGCCAGCGGGGCGGCCAGGCCGGGCAGGTCCAGCCGGTGGCGGGGCCCGACGTGGACCGCCAGCACGCTGTCCACCGCATCCTCCCAGTTGCCTGCGCTGTGCGCGTGCGGGTGCAGTGCCTCCTCAAGCGCGGAGAGGAAGGCAGCGGAGTCGGAGACGGCGGAGGGCTGCGAGCGCACCAGCGTGGAGTAGTAGGTCCAGAGGGCGTCGCGGTGGAGCAGCGGCCAGAGGTCGTGATCGAAGCCGGGGGTGATGCCGGCCGTCCGGAAGCGTTCCAGCGCCGCCTCAGTGAGGTAGCGCAACGATACCGACGCCGGATAGTAGCCTTCCAGCGCGGCCTTGGCCCGGTACGGGGTACCTCGACGGGAAGCGGCAATGATGACGGGTTCCTGGCCGGAGGGCTCGTACCGGAGGCGGCCACCGTTGCCCACGAACTTGCCACCACGGCCCTCGGTGAGCTGGCCCATCGTGTCGAAGAAGTTCAGCCCCATGCCGCGCACCAGGACGGTTTCGCCCGCCGGGATCCGGTCCCAGTCCACGTCCGCAGGCACCGCCGGGGGCAGATAGTGCAGGCCCAGCTGCTCCGCGGCGGCCTGCAGCCCGCGCTGTTCGTGGTTCAGCCGGGACGGCACGTGCCCCAGCGCAAGCACCACCGCGTTGGTGCGCAGCGGTCCCCCGGCGGCCAGGCCGACGTCGTACGTTCCCCCGTTTGCCGGGCCTCCCTGGCCCGACGGACGCACCGACACCGCTTCTGTCTCGTGGAAGGCGACAGTGACACCGGCGGGCGCGCTGGCCACCAGTTCCTCGAGGGTGCTGCGCAGGTAGCGGCCGTAGAGGGCGCGGCTGGGGAAGTCGCTGGCGCCCAGGACGGCCAGTTCTGCTCGTTCATCGGCTGTGAGCCCGGGCACCGGGTTGCGCTGCCGGTGGATCCGCCACTGGTCGAACGTGGTGCCGGCAAGCGGGGCGGGCAGCGCGGGATCCTGTGGAATCACTGTGGGGTAGAAGGACTGCGTGTTCATGAGATACAGGCGCGATTGCTCCGGCTGCCACACATGGCCGGGGCCGGCCGGGAACGGATCCACGACGTCGATGTGGAGGCGCACCCGTGGCCCGGCAGCCGCGGCGTGCGCGAGCAGGCGCTCCAGAACGCTGGTGCCCCGCGGGCCGGCGCCAATGATGACGACCCGGGTGCTCTGCGTTATTTCCACGGCATCCAGAGTACGGGCTGAAAGCACGGTGTGGGCCCATCGCTTGACTTGCCAGCCCCGGGGGATGTTGTTTGGATGGGGCGCATGACCACCACTGCTGCTGATCCTGCGCCCGTGTCCGGCCCCGCCACCTCGCCCGAACCCACCGACGAGAACGTCTGGCTGGAGGAGATCTACGGCGAGGAACAGCTGGCCTGGGTCCGTGAGCAGAACTCCCGCACGGAGGACCTGCTGGAGGACGCGGAATACGCCGGGCTGGAAAGCAGCATCCTCGAGGTCCTCGATTCCACCGACCGCATCCCCATGGTGGGCAAGCGCGGCGACTGGTACTACAACTTCTGGAAGGACCGGGAGAACCCCAAGGGCCTGTGGCGGCGCACCACGTGGGAAAGCTACTGCTCGGACTCGCCCGAGTGGGAGGTCCTGCTCGATGTGGACGCCCTGTCGGCCGCGGAAGGCCAGGAGTGGGTTTTCCACGGCGCCACGTTCCTGCGGCCTCCCGCCGGTGAACCCTATCGACTGGCGCTCCTGGCACTCTCCCCCGACGGAGGGGACGCGAACCGGTACCGCGAGTTCGATGTCGAGGCGCGGGCGTTCGTTGACCCGGCGTCCGGCGGCTTCGACCTTCCGACGGCGAAGGGCAACGTCTCATGGCTCGATGCGGACACGCTGCTTGTCGCCTCCACCGCTGCCGGGCTTCCGGCCACGGCATCCTCTTACGCCCGGACCGCCGTAACCCTTGACCGCGGCACCAGCCTTGAGTCCGCGCCACGGCTGTTCGAGGTGCCCCAGGACCACATGATGGCCGTGGTGGCGCACGATTCCACGCCGGGCTTCGAGCGGACCTTCGCCGTTGACTGCATCGACTTCTTCAACCGAACCAACCTGGTGTGGCGGGACGCCGGGTGGGTGGCCATCGACGTTCCCACCGACGTCAACATCAGTGCGCACCGGGAGTGGCTGCTGTTCCGCCCGCAGCAGGACTGGCCGCTCAACGGGACCACCTACCCGGCCGGGTCGCTGCTGGCGGCGCCTTTCGAGGACTACCTGGCCGGGAGCCGGAACCTCGTTGTCCTGTTCGCCCCGGACGCGCACACCTCACTGCAGTCCTGGAGCTGGACCAGAAGCTTCCTGCTGCTGAACCTCCTGAAGGACGTCTCCTCGGAGATCCGGGTGCTGGATCCGTCACAGGCCGGTTCTTCCGGTTCCGCGTGGGCCGTTTCTCCCCTGGACGCCTGCCCGCCGCTGCACGATGTCAACGCCTACGCCGTGGACGACGAGGACAAGGCAGCGGCCGACGGCGGTGCGGGCGACGACTTCTGGCTGGTCGCCACCGGTTTCACCACCCCCAGCACCCTCATGCGCGGCACGCTGGAACGCAAGCACGGCGACGGCGGGGTCCCCGGCGTGGTGAGCCGGCACGCGGTGGTGAAGGCGTCGCCGTCGTACTTTGCCGACGGTGACTACGAGGTGGAGCAGCACTTCGCCGTGTCCGACGACGGCACGCGGGTGCCGTACTTCCAGATCGCCGCGCGCGGGCTGGCACTGGACGGACAGAACCCGACCCAGCTTTCCGGCTACGGCGGGTTCGAAATCTCGCGCACCCCGGCATACAGCGGGACCGTGGGCCGGGCGTGGCTGGAACGGCGCACTACCGGCCTGCCCGGCGCCGACGGCGGGACGCCGCACTCCCGCGGCGGCGTCTACGTGGTGGCGAACATCCGCGGCGGGGGCGAGTACGGACCCGCATGGCACCGCGCCGCGCTGCAGGAGAACCGGCACAAGGCGTACCAGGACTTCGCGGCCGTGGCCCGCGACCTGATCTCCCGCGGGGTGACATCGCGGGAGCGGCTGGGCTGCGTGGGCGGCTCCAACGGCGGGCTGCTGGTGGGCAACATGCTCACCCGGTATCCGGAACTGTTCGGGGCAGTCTCCTGCGGCGTGCCGCTACTGGACATGCGACGCTACACGCGGCTCTCCGCCGGCCACTCATGGATCGCGGAATACGGGGACCCGGACGTCCCCGAGCAGTGGGAGTTCATTCGCACCTTCTCGCCGTACCACCTGCTGCGTGACGGCGTGGAATACCCGGAGACGTTCATCTGGACGGCAACCTCCGACGACCGCGTCGGGCCCGTGCAGGCACGCAAGATGGCGGCCCGTATGCAGGCCATGGGCATCCCCAACGTCTGGTTCCACGAGGCCCTCGAAGGCGGCCATGCCGGGGCATCGGACAACCGGCAGGCCGCAGCGCTGCAGGCCCGCAGCCAGCATTTCCTGTGGAAGGCACTGGCCGGCGGGGGATCCTGAACCCGCGTTGGCCGTTTTGCACTGCATGGCCGGATCTGCGTATCCTTGGTGGGCTAGGAATAGCAACTGGAGACGTGCCAGAGCGGCCGAATGGACTTCACTGCTAATGAAGGGTCGGGGTTAAACTCGACCGGGGGTTCAAATCCCCCCGTCTCCGCGTTTGACCCCGGTCCACTGGACCGGGGTCTTTTGCGTTCCCGGGGTGTGCCATTCCCCTGATTCCTAACCTTGTTCGCAGATCAGAGCCCTCTGCATCCGGATAGGCGAACGAGCTTCTGACAGGAGCGTGCCGCGTGGCACCATGGTCGAATGGCATCAGGTAGCGCTGCAGCGGGCACCACCCCGACATGGAGTCCCCCGCTGGCATTGCTGGTAGCTGCCACGTTCTTCATGGAGTTCCTGGACGGCACCATCCTCACCACTGCCATCCCCAACATTGCGTCGGACTTCTCCGTCACGGCCGCCGACGTCAACATCACCATGACGGCCTACCTGCTGACGGTGGCCGTCGGCATTCCGCTGAGCGGCTGGCTGGCGGAACGCTTCGGCGCCCGGCGCATTTTCTGCCTGGCGATCGCCGTGTTCACGCTGGCCTCACTGGCGTGCGCGGTGAGCCAGGACCTGGCCGGCCTGACGCTGGCACGGATCGCCCAAGGCGCCGGCGGCGCCATGATGGTCCCGGTCGGAACGCTGGTAGTGCTGCGCGGCACACCAAAGTCCGAACTGCTCCGCGCCACTGCATTCCTGGTCTGGCCTGGACTGCTGGCTCCGGTGATCGCACCCCTGGTCGGCGGAGCGCTGACGACCTACCTTTCGTGGCACTGGATCTTCCTCATCAACCTGCCCCTGGGCCTGGCCGCGTTCATCGCGGCACTTCGGCTGGTGCCTGGCATCGCCGGAGACAAGGGCCGCCGCCTCGACTGGCCGGGCCTTTGCTTCACCACTATCGGAGTGGGTGCACTGGTGGCAGGGCTCGAGCTGGCGAGTTCCCACCCGGACCTGCCCTGGGCCGGAATCAGTGCCGCATCCGGCGTGGCCGCACTTGCCGCCGCCGTGCTCTGGATGCGGCGGGCCCGGCACCCTTTGTTCAATCTCGACGTTTTCCGTACCCGGACGTTCCGCGCCACGGCCACCGGGGGCTTCGTCTACCGGCTCACCATCAGCTCTATCCCGTTCCTTCTGCCACTGATGTTCCAGACCGGTTTCGGCTGGAGCCCCCTGCACGCGGGAATTATGGTGGCCGCGGTCTTCATCGGCAATATCGGCATCAAGCCCGCCACCACGCCGCTGATCCGCAGGTTCGGTTTCAAACCGGTATTGGTGGGAGCATCACTCGCCTCAGCAGCAACGTTCTTACTCTGCGCGCTGCTGACACCGGAGACGCCACAGGCTCTGGTTTTCGCCTTGCTGGTGTGCAGCGGCGCCTTCCGGTCCATCGGTTTTTCCGCCTACGCGTCCGTCCAGTACGCCGATGTCATCCCGGATCACCTGACCTCCGCCAATGTTGTGTCGGCGACACTGGTGCAGCTGGCCGCCGGAGCGGGCATCGCCCTGGCTGCCCTGATGATCCGGGCGTTCGACGGCGTTACCCCGATCCGCGCGGTCGGCCCGCCAGACACCGGCCACCCCCTCGCGGGACTACCCTTCGCCGCGCTGCTGGACGACTCGGCTGCCCCCTTCCGCCTTGCGTTCGTGGCCATGGCGGTCCTGATGCTCGCCAGCACCGTGGACAGCCTTCTCTTACCCAACGATGCTGGCGCGGAAGTCAGCCGGGGCGGTACACCGAACGGCAGGCGGCGCGGGACTTCCGGGGCTGACCAGCCCCGGGACACGCCCCCGGACCAGCCGGGCAACACCCCCGCGGGTGTCGCCGCGGTCGTTCCCGGCCTTAGCCCCGGCGTTAGCCAGCCTGGGCCAGAACCAGCGGCAGGACCGGCCCCGCACCTGCCTGCTGCAGGGCACGGCCGGCAACCGTAACCGTCCACCGGCTGTCAACGAGGTCGTCGATGAGCATTACCGGCTGGCCCCGAAGGGACGCGAGCGCCTGCTCCAGCTCGGGACCCACCACGATCCGGTCCCAAACTCCCGCCAGCCGGTAGGCGCTGTTTCCGCCCCGCCCTCCGGTCGGCCCGCCGTGGGCAAGCTGCAGCTCACCCAGATAGGGGATCCGGCCGATCTCCGAAATTCCCCGGGCCAGCGACCCCACTAGTTCAGGTTTGCTCCGCGACGGCACGCTCACGATCGCGGCCGGCCTGCCTGCGCCGCTCCAGCCAGGCGTGCGGCTGTCTCCGGCGCCCCATTCCCGCAGCACCTGCACGCAGGCCTGCAGCATGGCCGGATCCACTGGACGGTCCTCGGCACCAGCCGCAAACAGTGCCCGGAGTGCCCCACCCCAGCCAAGGTCTGTGAGCCGGGCAAGGATTCGCCCCTCGGACAAACCCTCCCCCGCTTTCAGTTTTCCTTTGACGGGGACTCCCAGCCGGTCCATTCCGCTCGGCCACTGCAGGCGCGGTTCCAGCACACCGCCTGCCCTGCTGAGGGTCTGGCCGGCCGCTTCGGTTGCATCGGTGGCAATCTCGCTGGGGAACCAGCGGCCTGCACAGTTATCGCACCGTCCGCATGCCCGGGCCGCTTCATCATCCAGGACCGAGGTAATGTACTCCATCCGGCAGCCAGCAGTGTCCTGGTAAATGACCATGGAGTCCTGTTCGTCGATTCGGGCCCGGGCTATTCGCCGGTACCGGTCCGCGTCGTAAACCCAAGGCTGCCCGGTGGATCTCCAGCCGCCGCCCACCCGTTCCACGGCGCCGTCCACGGAGAGTACCTTCAGCAGGAGCTCAAGCGGGGTGCGGCGAAGGTCCACCCGGGCCTCGAGCGCCACAGTGGACAGGGCAGTTCCGGCCTCACCGAGGACTTCAAGGACGGCCGCTGCCTTTTCCTCCGATGGCATGGAAGCCGTGGCAAAGTACTGCCAGATGTCCGGGTCCTCCGAGCCGGGCAGCAGCAGGACGTCCGCATTGGCTGCTCCACGGCCTGCCCTGCCTACCTGCTGGTAGTAGGCCACCGGCGAAGACGGCGCGCCCAGGTGGACCACGAACCCCAGGTCCGGCTTGTCGAAGCCCATGCCCAGCGCGGACGTAGCCACAAGTGCCTTGACCTGATTGCCTTTCAGCAGTTGCTCGGCGTTTTCCCGGTCGGCCGGATCTGTCCTTCCCGTATAGGGCAGCACCTTGTGGCCGGCCTCGGCCAGGAGCCGTGCAGTGTCCTCAGCAGCAGAGACCGTCAGTGTGTAAATGATTCCGCTCCCGGGCAGGTCCGCCAGATGCGTCAGGAGCCAACCCAGGCGCTGCCGCGAATCCGGCAACGCAAGGACTCCCAGTCGCAGGGATTCCCTGCCGAGCGAGCCGCGGATGGTGAGTACACCGGCGCCCAGCTGCTCCTCGATGTCATGTACGACGCGGGAGTTGGCGGTGGCGGTGGTGGCCAGCACTGGAATCGTGTCCGGGAGTTGCTTGATGAGGTCCGCGATACGCCGGTAATCCGGGCGAAAGTCGTGCCCCCAGTCCGAGATGCAGTGGGCCTCGTCAATCACCAGCAGTCCCGTGCGACGGATAAGTTCGGGCAGCTGGTTCTCGCGGAAGGCCGGGTTGGTCAGCCGCTCCGGTGAGACCAGCAGGACGTCCACCTCATCAGCGGCCAGCTGTTCCCGGACGGTGTCCCACTCGAGCTGGTTGGCCGAGTTGATCGCGACGGCCCGCACACCTGCCCGGGCGGCAGCGGCCACCTGGTCCCGCATCAGGGCCAGCAGGGGCGAGACGATCAGTGTCGGCCCGGCACCCCTGCGTCGCAGCAGCAGGGAGGCAACGAAATAAACCGCCGACTTGCCCCAGCCAGTACGCTGGACCACCAAAGCCCGCCGACCGCCGTCGACCAGCGCCTCGATGGCCTCAAACTGGCCGTCGTGGAAATCAGCATGCGGATGCCCTACGAGTCCCCGCAGGATCTCAAGCGCCTGCGCGTGCGTGGGCGACGAGGAGCAGATTGCCGGAGAGGAGGGTGGGGTGGAATCCGAAAGTACCGTGGCGTGCTGGTTATCGACCATTGATTCAGTATCCCAGCCACCCCCGACAGGGGGCACACCGATGGCAGCTCTGTGGAAAAACGGCGGGCCTGCCGCTTCACTGTTCCTCCACAGAGGCCCGGTTTCCGGCGCGTCCACGTAAGATAAGGCGGGTGACTAGCGAACAGACAACGACTTTTGACCTCTCGGCATCCTTCAAGGCCTACGACGTCCGGGGCATCGTGGGCGAGACCATCACCGCCGAAATCGTCGAAGCCGTGGGGGCAGCGTTCGTGGACGTCCTGCAGCTCGAAGGTCAGACCATCCTGGTGGGCGGCGACATGCGGCCGTCCTCCCCCGACTTCAGCAAGGCCTTCGCCAACGGTGCAGCAACCCGCGGCGCCAGCGTGGAACTTCTCGACCTGATCTCGACGGACGAACTGTATTTCGCCTGCGGCTTCCTCAACAGGGCCGGTGCCACCTTCACCGCCAGTCACAACCCTGCCGCCTACAACGGCATAAAGATGGCTAAAGCGGGCGCCGTGCCCATCTCCTCCGAAACGGGCCTCAGGGACATCCAGACGCTGGCCGAGCAGTACCTCAACGAGGGCACCATTCCTGCCGCTGGAACCCGGGGCCGGATCAGTGTCCGGGACATCCTGAAGGACTATGCCGAATACCTCCGCAAGCTCGTGGACCTTTCCGGTTCGCGACCCCTAAAGGTCGTGGTGGACGCGGGTAACGGCATGGCTGGCCTGACCACCCCTGCGGTGCTCGGTGATGCCCTGCTGCCAAAGCTCCCGTTCGACATCGTTCCCCTCTACTTTGAACTGGACGGGTCCTTCCCGAACCACCCGGCCAATCCGCTCGAGCCGGAAAACCTCCGCGACCTGCAGGCCGCTGTCATCGAGCATGGCGCGGATATCGGCCTGGCGTTCGACGGCGATGCCGACCGCTGCTTCGTGGTCGATGAAAAGGGCGATCCGGTGTCGCCGTCGGCCATCACCGGCATGGTGGCGCGCCGCGAAATTGCCCGCGCCAAGGCACAGGGCGAAGCGGTCCCCACGATCATCCACAACCTCCTCACCTCGCGCGCCGTCCCCGAGCTGGTAGCGCACGACGGCGGCCGCGCCGTCCGTACACGCGTGGGCCACTCCTTCATCAAGGCAGTCATGGCTGAGGAAGGCGCCGTGTTCGGCGGGGAGCATTCCGCGCACTTCTACTTCCGTGATTTCTGGAACGCGGACACCGGAATGCTGGCGGCCATGCACGTGCTCGCGGCGCTCGGCGAACAGGACGGCCCGCTGTCCGAGCTGGGTCGGGAATACGAGCCATACATCAGCTCCGGCGAAATCAACTCCGAGGTCGAAGACAAGCCCGCAGCGGTGGAGCGTGTCCGGGTGGACTTCGCAGGCGAGGACGTGACCATCGATTCCATGGACGGCAGCACGTTCACCGCGAACGACGGAAGCTACTGGTTCAACCTGCGCCCGTCCAACACCGAGCCCTTCCTTCGGCTCAACGCCGAGGCCACGGACCGCGCCACCATGGAGCGGATCCGTGACCGGGTGCTGGCACTGGTCCGGGCCTGATCATGCCTGATACCGCCGGACACAATCCCACCGGGTCCGAATCTTCGTGGCGCGACTCAGTCCCGGAAGACTCGGCCACTGACCTGGAAAACCTGCTCGGAACGGGTATCAGTGCCGCCCAGGAGCAGCTCCAGCGCAACGGCGGCTTCCTGCCCTTTGCCCTGACGGTCCAGAACGACGGCGAGGTGCGGCTGGTTGCCGTGTCCCCGGCAGACGCCGCGGAGGGCACGGACGCCGACTTCGACGCCGATGCGATGATCAGCGACCTGCAAGCCGTGCTTCGACAGAACCGGGGCGATTTCCGTGCGGCGGCGGTGGTCTGCGATGTCCAGCTTGTTGAGGACGATTCGGATGCCATCCACGTTGCGACTGAGCACAGTGACGGTTCGGTGTTCGCTGCAATACTGCCGTACGTTGCCAACACCGCGACGCGGACCCTGGAGTTTGGCGAACTCGGCGCGGACTCCAACCAGCCCGCCATCTGGGTGGACTAGACCGGCAGCTGCCATGAAAATCAACGCCTTCGCAGATGTGAGCCTTCGGGCCCTCATGGTGTTGGCCGCCGCCCCCGAAGGCACGCTGCTGACCACGCAAAATGTGGCGGATTCGGTGGCTACGCCCTACAACCATGTGAGCAAGGCGATGGCCAAGCTGCGCAGCATGGGCTTGATCGAAGTGGTGCGCGGCAGGGCCGGCGGGGCCATGCTCAGCCTTGCGGGCCGGACCGCCACCGTCGGCGCAATCCTGCGGGAACTCGACACCCGCAGCGACCCCGCTGAGTGCATGGCACCCAACGGCAACTGCCCGCTCATCAACGAATGCCGCCTCCGCGCCGCCCTCTCGCGCGCCCGGGAAGCCTTCTACAGCGAGCTCGATTCCGTCCGGATCGCCGACCTTCCCGTGTCGCGGCAGATGGCCCCCGTCTTCGAAATGATCGGCCTGCGCCCCGGCCTGGAACGCTAACGTTACGGCTGGTCCGGCACGGTTTGCATCCTCATTCTACAACCTGTAGAAATTGAGCTATAAATACTCGCATTTGGAATGCCGGTATTTGCGAAGGCCGGACGAAGGCCCCGGTCACTACCTCAGGAGTTCCCATGCTCTCGGACAAATCCCGCCCCGTCATCGAAGCAACCCTGCCCCTGGTGGGCTCCCGCATCGGGGAAATCACCCCTAAGTTCTACTCCCGCCTTTTTGCCGCCCATCCGGAACTGCTGGACGGCCTGTTCAGCCGCTCCAACCAGCGTTCGGGCAACCAGCAGCAGGCCCTCGCCGGAAGCATCGCCGCTTTCGCGAGCCACCTGGTCAACAACCCTGGCACCCTCCCCGAAACGGTACTCTCCCGGATCGCCCACAAGCACGCATCACTGGGCATCACCGAACCGCAGTACCATGTGGTCTACGAGCACCTGTTTGCAGCCATTGCCGATGACCTCGCAGAGGTGATCACCCCGGAGATCGCCGAAGCCTGGACAGAGGTCTACTGGCTCATGGCGGATGCGCTCATCAAGATCGAAAAGGGCCTCTACGCCCGCCAGGCCAACGGCAAGATGTGGGCTCCGTGGCGCGTCGCCGCCAAGACCCCCGCGGGCACCGGCGCCATGACCTTCACCCTGGAACCGGCGGACGACACCCCCATCACCGAGGCGCTTCCCGGCCAGTACGTCAGCGTCAAGGTCACGCTGCCGGACGGCATCCGCCAGGTCCGCCAATACTCCCTGTCCGACGACGCCGGCACCAGCCGCACCTTCACCACCAAGCTGGACGACGGCGGCGAGGTCTCCCCCGTGTTGCACCGTGATGTTCAGGTGGGCGACATTCT
This sequence comes from Pseudarthrobacter sp. NPDC092419, assembly GCF_044755045.1. Classification (NCBI taxonomy): domain Bacteria; kingdom Bacillati; phylum Actinomycetota; class Actinomycetes; order Micrococcales; family Micrococcaceae; genus Pseudarthrobacter; species Pseudarthrobacter sp. NPDC092419. The sequence continues at coordinate 458,940 of NZ_JBIVQF010000002.1, read as the reverse complement.
CGAGATCTCCAATCCCTATGGCGAGATCACGCTTAAGGACGGCGAAGGCCCTGTGGTCCTGGCCTCCGCCGGCATCGGCTGCACGCCCACCGCGTCGATCCTCCGCTCCCTCGCCGAGGCGGGCTCGGACCGCCAGGTCCTGGTCCTGCACGCGGAAAGCACCCTCGAAAGCTGGGCGCTGCGCGGCCAGATGACAGACGACGTCGAACGCCTGGACGGTGCCGAACTGCAGCTCTGGCTCGAGAAGCCGGTGGAAGGCGCCAAGGAGGGGTTCATGTCCCTGCGCGAAGTGGATCTTCCCGCCGACGCGTCGCTGTACCTCTGCGGCCCGCTTCCGTTCATGAAGAACATCCGCAATGAGGCCATCAACGCCGGCATCCCCGCCACGCGCATCCACTACGAGGTCTTCGGCCCGGACATCTGGCTGGCCAGCTGACTCCCTTCCACATCGATTGCTCCGCACCGGCCGTTTTCACGCCTCAAACGACCAAAGCGGAGCAATCGCTGGGTGGGTGCACGACGACGGCCCCGCACCTTTTCGCCAAAGGTGCGGGGCCGTCGTCGTCGTACTTTAGCGGAAGGTCAGCCGAGCCGGGACTTGAGCCCTTCGAGCTCGGAACGCAGCGCCTGCGGGAGAGACTCGCCGAAGTTGGCGAACCACTCCTCGATGGACGCGAGTTCGGCAGCCCATTCGGTGGAGTCGACCTTCACCGCTTCCTCGACCTGTGCCGGGGTCATGTCGAGGCCGTCCAGGTCGATGGCGTCGCCGGTCGGGACGAAACCGATAGGGGTCTCGACGGCATCGGCCTTGCCTTCGAGGCGCTCAATGGCCCACTTGAGCACGCGGGCGTTGTCTCCGAAGCCGGGCCACGCGAAGCCCCCCGTGGAGTTCCGGCGGAACCAGTTGACCAGGAAGATCTTCGGCAGCCGCTCCGGGTTGGCTTTGGCGGACAGGTTTACCCAGTGGTTCAGGTAGTCGCCTGCGTCGTAGCCCATGAACGGCAGCATTGCCATGGGGTCGCGGCGGACCACGCCGACCGCGCCGGCGGCCGCAGCCGTGGTTTCCGAGGACAGTGTGGCGCCCATGAAGATGCCGTTGGACCAGCTGCGCGCCTCGGTCACCAAGGGGATGGTGGTCTTGCGGCGGCCGCCGAACAGGATGGCGGAGAGTTCCACGCCCTCGGGGCTGTAGTACTCCTTCGCCAGCATGTCGATCTGGTCGATCGGGGTGCAGAAGCGGGAGTTGGGGTGCGCGGCCGGCTTGCCGGATTCCGGCGTCCAGGAGTTACCCTGCCAGTCGGTGAGGTGCGCCGGCACGTCGTCCGTCATGCCCTCCCACCAGACGCCGCCGTCATCCGTCAGCGCAACGTTGGTGAAGATGCTGTTGCCCTTGGCGATGGCGCGCATGGCGTTGGGGTTGGTCCCCCAGCCGGTGCCGGGCGCGACGCCGAAGAGGCCCGCCTCGGGGTTCACCGCCCGCAGCTCGCCTTCCTTGCCGAAGCGCATCCAGGTGATGTCGTCGCCCAGCGTTTCCACCTTCCAGCCCTCGATGGTGGGGTCGAGGAGGGCGAGGTTGGTCTTGCCGCAGGCAGAGGGGAAAGCGGCGGAGACGTAGTAGGTCTTCTGCTCGGGCGAGGTGAGCTTCAGGATGAGCATGTGCTCCGCCAGCCAGCCTTCATCGCGGGCCATGACGGAGGCGATGCGCAGGGCGTAGCACTTCTTGCCCAGCAGCGCGTTGCCGCCGTAGCCGGAGCCGAAGGACCAGATGGAGCGCTCTTCCGGGAAGTGGACAATCCACTTGTCCGGGTTGCAGGGCCAGGCCACGTCGTCCTGGCCGGGCTCCAGCGGGGCACCCACGGAGTGCAGGGCGGGCACGAAGAACGCGTCGGTCTCGGTGATGCGGTTCAGGACATCTGTGCCTATGCGGGCCATGATGCGCATCGAGGCAACCACGTAGGCGCTGTCAGTGATCTCGACACCGAACTTCGGATCCTCGGCGTCCAGGTGGCCCATGACGAACGGAATGACGTACATGGTCCGGCCGCGCATGGAGCCCGCAAACAGGCCGCGCAGCTTTTCCTTCATCTCGGCCGGGGCCATCCAGTTATTGGTGAAGCCGGCATCGCGCTTGTTCTCCGAGCAGATGAAGGTCTGCTCTTCGACGCGTGCAACGTCAGCGGGATCCGAGAAAGCGGCGAAGGAGTTGGGGAACAGGTCCTGGTTGAGGCGGGTCAGGGTTCCGGCGTCAACAAGTTCGTCCGTCAGGCGCGTGTTCTCCGCCTCGGAACCGTCCACCCAATAGATGCGGTCCGGCTGCGTCAGTTCAGCAACCTCTTCAACCCATGCCAGCAGGCCGGCATGTGTGGTGGGTGCTTTCTCAAGCAACGGCTTCTGCGCCAGATCGCCCATTTCGGTTCCCTTCCTCGGGTTCATCGGTGTGTCCTAAATGCTATGGTCCGTACCACCGCCATTTTTGGGGCCGGAACGGCGCCTTCAAGGATCAAAAATCCAAAAACCGCGCCGATTCAACAAACTTTCGGTCCAAATCGGACGATTATGTGACTAAGGTCACCTATACCGGTCTAGTTACAGAGATTACACGGGCTTCGATTTGGCAGTGAGGCTCACCCTCGCGTAAAGTAATTCGAGGTTCGGGGAGAGCGGTTCTTCTCCAAGAACACAAGATGCGCCCATAGCTCAGCTGGATAGAGCGTCTGTCTACGGAACAGAAGGTCAGGGGTTCGAATCCCTTTGGGCGCACAGAATGAAACACCCCGGTCATCGGACCGGGGTGTTTTTTGTTGTCCGGTCCCGCTCATCCTGACCAGCCCCGACCACCGGGCCGTACCCCGCCGGCCGGGCGTAGGCTGTCCCCATGACGCCTGAGCCCCTGCACCGCGAATATGACGTAGTAGTGATCGGCGCGGGAGCCGCAGGGGAAAACGTTGCAGACCGGGTGGTCCGGGGTGGCCTCACCGCGGTGTTGGTGGAGGCGGAACTGGTCGGCGGGGAGTGCTCGTACTGGGCGTGCATGCCGTCAAAGGCGCTGCTGCGGCCCGGCACCGCACTGCACAGCGCCCAGACCATGCCGGGGGCCAAGGAAGCAGTCACAGGGACGCTCCACGCGGCCGCGGTCTTCGACAACCGGGACCGGTTCACCTCCAATTGGGAGGATGGCAGCCAGGTGCAGTGGGTCGAGGACGCGGGGATTGACCTGATCCGCGGCCATGCCTGGCTGACGGCGCCCAAGTCAGTCGAGGTGGCCGGGACCGACGGCACCTCGCACCTGCTGACGGCCCGGCACGCGGTGGTCCTGGCTACGGGCTCCATGCCCAACACTCCCCCCATCAAGGGACTGGATGACGTTGAAGTCTGGGGCACCCGCGAGGCGACGTCCGCCAAGGAGATCCCCGAGCGGCTGGCAGTCCTGGGCGGCGGCGTGGCGGGGACAGAACTCGCCCAGGCTTTCGCCCGCATGGGCTCAGCGGTTACGCTCGTTGCGCGCGGCCGGCTCCTGGGAAGCTTCCCGGAGGAAGCGGCTGAGCTGGTGGCCGCCGGGCTCCGCGCCGACGGGGTGGACATCCGCACCGGCACGGCGACGCACAGCATCACCATGGACGACGACGGCGCGCTGAGCCTGGAGGTGGACGACGGTTCCGGAGGCCGCACCACAGTGGTGGCGGACAAAGTGCTGGTTTCCACCGGCCGGCACCCGGCACTCCAGGGCCTGGGACTGGAAAAACTGGGTTTCCCCCCTGACCACCAGGGGAACCTGACGCTCTCCACCGACACGACGGGCCTGGTCGAGGGAGCACCGGGCGAAGGTTCCTGGCTCTATGCAGTGGGCGACGCCGCGGGCAAACACCTCTTCACCCACCAGGGAAAGTACGAAGCACGCGCCACCGGCGACGCCATTGCCGCCCGGGCCAAGGGCGAACTGGACGGCACCCCCGCGGCGTGGAGCCGCTACGCCCAAACGGCCAACGACCACGCCGTCCCCAACGTGGTTTTCACCGACCCGGAGATCGCGGCCGTGGGCCGAAACCTGAAGCAGGCGCAGGACGATGGATTCAAAGCCTCTACGGTGGAGCTCCCCATCGAGGTGGCCGGCTCGTCCCTGCACGCCGAAAACTACCACGGCTGGGCGCAGCTGGTGATCGATGAGGACAGAAAGGTTCTCTTGGGCGCAACATTCACCGGTCCGGATGTGGCCGAGCTCCTGCATGCGGCCACCATCGCCGTCGTGGGCGAAGTGCCATTGGATCGGCTCTGGCATGCAGTCCCGTCCTACCCCACCATCAGCGAGGTGTGGCTGCGACTCCTCGAAAAATACGGGCTATAGGAGAACCCAACGGCGGGCACGTCGGCAAGGAGCCCGCTCCCCAATGTTTTCGGGGGATGATTGATCACATGCGCCACATGGGGAACAGCGGAAAGTTTGCGGTCATCACCGGTATTGTCGCGGCCGGACTCCTGGTGCTCACGGGGATGACACTGGCGATGCCGGTGTTCGTGGCCTTCGCCGGCGTCCTTGGACTCGCCTACCTGGCCTGCATCCTGGAACTTATCCTTCGCCGACGCCACGTGATGCTGGTGCTCGGCGGGCTGTTCACCAGTCTCGCCATAGCCGGATCCCTGGCATTCCTGGGCACCTGGGAGCTGTCATTCGAAGGCCAGTCCTCCCTCATCGGAACACCGCTGCCCACGGACGATCCCGACACGTACTTCGTCCTGGCCGCAGGCTCGCTTGTCGCTGCCATCGCCGTCCTGTTCACGGGCGCCATTTGGCCCGGGCGTGCACCCGCGGGGAAGACCCAGCGGAAGCCACAGGCTCGCCGGGCACCGGCAAGGCAGGGCACAAAGCGGCCGGCGGGGCAGCGCAACACCCAGGCACGCGCCACCCAGCCACGGCCTGCGCAACCACGCACTACGGCGGGCGGCCGCGCTCCAGTGCGGCAGACGCCGTCGTCCGCGCAACGGCAAGGGTCCGCCCAACGGCAAGGGTCCTCCGCCAAGGCGACAGCTAAGCCAGGCGCAGCGGCAAGGGGCACTGCGAAGCAAACCCCGCCCAAGCAGCCGGCCCGGAAACCGGCGCCGCGCCGCTGAGGCATCCAGCCGCGGCAACCGCGGGCAGCTGCACGCGGCGAAGCATCATGGCCGGTCAGTCCGGGCTCAGTGCGCGCGCGGAACCTTGAACCGGGTTATGCGGGCGTCCTGGCCATCCAGTTCGGCCCACGGCTTCTCCGTCTCCAGGACAGTCAGCGCATTGGTCGGGTACCGGGTGGCAGCATCCATGTAGGCGTCGTGGTCCGAGTCGCGGGAGGCCAGGTGCATGGCGAGATCCTGGACGCCGGGGAGGTGCGTGATCAGCATCAGGGTCGTCACGGTGTCCGGCACATGGTTGACCACGGCGAGCATCCCGAGGGCCGACGCCTCGTACAGCCCGTCCTCCAACTTGGGCGTGGGAGCCTTGTCCCCGAGTTCCGAGCAGACCCACGTGCAGGTCTGCCGGGTGCGCAGCGCGCTGGAACATAAGATGAAGTCCGGCACGATGTTGTGCTTGAGCAGCCATCGGCCAGCCAGCGGCGCTTCACGGTGGCCCCGCTCCTCAAGGGGGCGTTCATGGTCCGCGACACCGCCGGGCCAGTCGGCCTTGGCATGCCGCATCAACACAAGACGCCGCAGATGGTGCTCACTCATGGCCCCAGCTTAAACCAAACCGCGGCGGCCAATGCCGGGAGGTCCCCAGCTAGATCGAGTATTCCGGAGCGGCCCAGACAACAACCTCGGGGTGCTCGTAGAACCGGTAGCCCTGGCCCCGCACGGTGCGGACGGTATTGGCGAGGCGGCCCAGCTTGGAGCGAAGGCGGCGGATGTGGACGTCGATGGTGCGCTCGTTGGGCACCTCCTCGGCGTTGCGCCACAGGCCCTCGAGGAGCTCGTCGCGGCCGACGGTACGGGTGCCGTTCTCCACGAGGTAGTTCAGGAGTTCGAATTCCTTGAAGGTGAGGTTCAGGGATTCGCCGTCCAGGTGCACTTCGCGGCGGGCCAGGTCGATCAGGACGCCGGAGGGACGGGGCTCCTGCTGCGCAGGACGCGGGGTTTCGGTGCGCTGCCGGGCGTTGACGGTGGGGTCACCGAACGTTGAGCGTACGACGTCGAGGGCGGAACCGGGGGTGCCGGCGGGGGCTACGGCAACTGCTGCGTAGCTTTCGGCACCGGTCACGAGTGACTGGGCGTAGGCGCGGATTTCCTGGGCGAGCTTGGCGATGGAGGTGCCGGCTGCTGCAGCGGTTTCTTCATCGATGCCCATGTAGAGAACGAAGCCGCGGGCCACGTTGTCGTTGGCAACGGGGCGGACCGCGTTGGGCCCGGCCACCACGGGAGTGGGGGCCGTCATGGGCGCGGATTCTGCCGGCGGGACCGCGCGGAGCTGGCCGTACGAGTTGGGGTTGTAACCCTGGGGAACGTAGCCCGGGGCCGGGAAGCTGCTTCCGGAGCCGACGGGAGCGGCCGCCGGACGCTGCCCGAAACCGGGACGGAATCCGGTGGATTGGGCAGCCTTGGCGGCGTTACGGACGGAGATGTGGACGTATCCGGATGCAACTGACATGAATGCTTACCTCAATGTGAATGGCCGTCATCGCGGCTCGAATGCTGGGTCCCCGCAATGCTGGGGAGGGGCGCCCGACGCTGGGCTAGTTGGGCGAATGCCTAAGAACTTCGGAGGGTGGGAAGGTCAGGCGTGCATTCGGCAACAGCGCATCTCAGCGGCAGCAGGTGTGCTGGGCCAAATATCTGCGACTGCAGGTGCTGTTGAGTTCTTGTTCACATTGGAAGTGTGACGCGTAACAATGCCAACTTGCAAGTAACAATGGACGAAACCGTCCGCATTATGAGACGAAATGGGCTAGTGTGCCGCAGATCACGATTCCGGTACTCGGCAGTAGCCGCGCTCAAAATGCCATGACCCGACGGTAACCGACACCCACGCAGTGCTTTATTTGAAAAATTGACCATCCGGGCCGCTTTAATTCATCATCCAGCGCGGGCATGAAATTGCCCCGTCTATGAGGGTTCGCTGTCCAGCCGGACCCGAATTTGGACTCCCATCGGACACCATGCGGACGGCCCCCGGCGTTCCGAATGCACCATTACGCTGAGATTCACAGCCGGCTCACAGGAAGCGTCAAGCCCGGCAATAACGAGCGGTCGGAGAGTTGTTGCATGGCCACCCTGCACTCCATGACCAACAACCTGCCGCAGCTCTCCCATCCGGACGGCTCCCCCATCCGAGCCCTGGTGGTTGATGACGAACCCAGCCTCGCCGAGCTGATGAGCATGGGCCTGCGCATGGCTGGCTGGTCGGTGGCCGTTGCCGCCGACGGCCCCCAGGCCGTGAAGCTCGCCAAGGACTTCCGTCCCGACGTCCTGGTGCTGGATGTGATGCTCCCGGGGTTCGACGGTGTTGAGCTCCTGGGCAGGGTCCGGGCCTTCGCTCCTGAAGTGCCGGCGCTGTTCCTTACTGCCAAGGACGCAGTCCAGGACCGCATCGTGGGGCTTGCGGCCGGCGGTGATGACTACGTCACCAAGCCGTTCAGCATGGAAGAGGTACTGCTGCGCCTGCACCGCCTGGTGCAGCGCTCCGGCGTGGCCGCCATGGACACCGCCGAGCTCGTGGTCGGAGACCTCGTCCTGAATATCGACACCCGCCAAGTAACCCGCGCCGGCGACGAGGTCCAGCTCACCGCAACCCAATTTGAGCTGCTCCGTTACCTCATGGAGAACCCTAAACGCGTGATCAGCAAGGCCCAGATCCTGGACCGGGTGTGGAACTACGACTTCGGCGGCCAAGCCAACATCGTGGAACTGTACATCTCCTACCTGCGCAAGAGGATCGATGCCGCCCACCCGCCCATGATCCACACCGTCCGGGGTGCCGGGTACGTCATCAGGCCGGCGGACTAGATGGCATCCTCGCCGCGCACCCCCGACCCACGGAGTTGGCGGAAGCCCGCCAACTGGCACCTCCGCACGCGGCTGACCGCCTTGGCCATGGGCCTGCTCATCGCGATTTGCGGGGCAGTGGGCGTGGTCAGCTACGCCTCGATGGATACCTTCCTGACCCACCAGCTTGACGGCCAGCTGACCCAGGCGGCGGATCGGGCCAACGATCCGGGCCGGCCGCACATGGACGGCGCCATCGGGCGGGACCCGCTGGATGCCCGGGGACAGAGCGTGGGCACGTTGAACGCGCGCATCGTGGACGGCCAGGTCCACAGCGCTGGCTTCCTGGCACCGGACACCACACGATCACCCCTCTCGGCGGCGGACAAGGAGGCACTCCTGGCGCTGACGGCGGGCTCCGCACCGGTGGACCGGAAGCTGTCCAGCGGCAACTATCGTCTGGTCGCGGCCCAGACCTCCTTCGGCGACGTTCTGGTGACCGGCCTGCCGCTCAATGCCAAGGAAAGCACACTGGCCTCCCTGGTGTGGACCTTCCTCCTGGTATCGCTCGGGGGGCTGGTGCTGGTCGGCTTCGCCGGCACCGTTCTGATTCGCCGCACCATGAAGCCGCTGGAGCAGCTCTCCGCGGTGGCCACCAAGGTTTCGCGCCTTCCGCTGGACGCCGGCGAGGTCGCCCTGGCGGTGCGGGTGCCGCCGTCGAACGCCGATCCCGGAACTGAAGTGGGCAGCGTAGGCCACGCGCTGAACCTCATGCTGGACAACGTGGCCAACGCGCTACAGGCGCGGCAGCGGAGCGAAACGAAAGTACGGCAGTTCGTGGCGGACGCCTCGCACGAACTGCGCACTCCCCTCACCGCGGTCCGCGGGTACACCGAGCTGCTCCGCCTGACCGAGCATTTCACCCCGGACGGAGAACGGTCGCTGGCCCGCGTGCAAAGCCAGTCCGAGCGCATGACCGCCCTCGTGGAGGACCTGCTGCTGCTTGCCCGGCTGGATGAGGGGCAGCCGCTGAAGCTGGCGGACGTGGACCTGACCCAGCTGGTGGTCGAGGGCGTCAGCGACGAAAAGGTGATGGCGCCGGGGCACAACTGGCGGCTGGAACTGCCCGGGGAGCCGGTGGTGGTAAACGGCGACGCCGCGCAGCTCCGACAGGTCCTGATGAACCTGCTCTCCAATGCACGCAAGCACACACCGGCCGGCACCACAGTGGTGGCGGGCGCCCGGCTGGCATCCGCGGATACGGCGGAGATCACGGTAACGGACGACGGCGGCGGCATTCCACCGGAGTTCGTGGACCAGGCCTTCGCCAGGTTCGCCCGCGCAGACGCGGCGCGCAAGGGCGCCAGCGACCAGCCCGGTGCGGCCGGAACCGAGGGGACCAGCGGTCTTGGCCTGTCGATAGTGCAGTCCATTGTGGAAGCTCATGGCGGGACCGTCAGCGTTGAGTCACGGGCCGGCTGGACGAGGTTCGCGGTAAAGCTGCCCACTACGCCCCGGTGAGGTGGTTAGACAATGGCGACGCGCCGCCGTCGTGATCTCTGTTACCGAAATGTGACTTTGCCGTAGATCTCCTGTACCGTCGAGTGAGTGCGCTTCCGTTCGTGGCGCATGTCCGGATGACGCCGAGCTCTGCCGCTTCCCGGACTCCGATAGACCGATGGCAGAGGCGGGGGACCCACCGTCCCGGGCGATTTCAGGCCCTTGGGGTTAAGCCAGCACGTGAATGTTCCGTGCGGCCGGATGCCCTCATCCGAACCCGACAGCTAACTCCGCAGGTGTGAGAGGCGATCCATCATGTCTGAATTCCAGGTAGAACCGCGCCCAAAATCCGGCGCATCCAGCCGCGCGGACGCGCGCGCCGCCAAGCGCTCCCGGCGCGGCACCTTCCCTGCACTGGGTAAGAGGGCTGCCGTGCTGGCCGCGTCCTGCGCACTGCTGGTGGGCGTTGGTGCAGCAGGCCAGGCCACCGAATCGATGACGCGCACTTCGTCCACCGAGGCCACCGCCACGCAGCTCTCCCCCAATGAGCAGCAAGCGCAGCTGGGGCTCGAGAAGAGCGAACTGCAGGCCGCCGCGGCGGAAACGGCTGCTGAACAGGCTGCCGCTGCCAAGACTGCAGCAGAGAAAGCCGCCGCCGCGAAGACTGCTGCAGAGAAAGCCGCCGCCGCCAAGGCCGCTGCTGCGAAGGCTGCCGCTGAGAAAGCCGCGGCCGAGAAGGCCGCTGCGGCAAAGGCCAAGGCTGCGAAGCCGGCTGCGGTGAATGACCCCGCAGGCGCGCAGGCTTACGCCGCAAGCCAGCTGGCGAGCTACGGCTGGGCGCCGGACCAGATGCAGTGCCTGAAGACGCTGTGGACCAAGGAATCCGATTGGAAGACCACGGCGACCAACCCCAGCAGCGGCGCGTACGGAATCGTCCAGTCGCTGCCTGCCGAGAAGATGGCAAGCGCCGGAGCCGACTACGTCACCAACTACCGCACTCAGATCAACTGGGGCCTGGACTACATCCAGGAGCGCTACCAGTCACCGTGCGGGGCGCTGAACTTCCACTACGCCAACAACTGGTACTAAACCCGGCCAGCTACTGAACCAAGCTAACCTGCGATGCCGTACAGGCGGTCGCCGGCGTCGCCCAAGCCGGGAACGATGTAAGACTTCTCGTTGAGCTTCTCGTCGATGGAGGCCAGCACGATAGTCACGTTGGCGCCGGAAAGCTCCTCCTCCAGCTTCGCCAGGCCCTCCGGGGCGGCCAGCAGGCAGATGCAGGTGACGTCCGAGGCGCCTCGCTTGAACAGGAACTTGATCGCCTCGCGGAGGGTTCCGCCGGTGGCCAGCATCGGGTCCAGCACGAAGATCTGGCGGTCCGTCAGGTCCTCCGGCAGGCGTTCCGCGTAGGTAATGATGTCCAGGGTTTCCTCGTCACGGGCCATGCCCAGGAAGCCCACCTCTGCCGTGGGGACCAGTTTGGTCATACCCTCGAGCATGCCGAGGCCGGCGCGAAGGATCGGAACCACCAGGGGCGTGGGCTTGGTGAATGCGGTGCCCACGGTGGTGCTGACGGGGGTCTCGATGGTGACCTCTTCGGTGCGGACCTCGCGGGTGGCCTCGTATGCCAGCAGCGTGACCAGCTCTTCCGTCAACTGCCGGAAGACCGGCGAGGGGGTGTTCTTGTCCCTCAGGACGGTGAGCTTGTGGGCGACCAAAGGGTGGTCAACAACGAGAGTGCGCATGGGTCAAAACTATCACCCGGCGTGATGGTCTCCCGGGCTGCGGCCGGCAGCAGGCTCGCTGTGGTCCCCGTGGCGGTCCCGGCCGTGGTCGTGGATTTTCTCTGCCACGACGTCCCGCACCACGGGGTGGTCGAACGTGGGAGCGGGACCGACGTGTTCCTTGCGCCGGGTCAGGTGAAACAGCCTGTGGGCCAGGATCACCAGGCCCACCCACGCACCACCGAGCAGCCACCCGGCGGTGACGTCAGTGAGCCAGTGATGGCCCAGGAACACCCTGCTCAGACCCATGGCGATGATGAAAATCACGCCCGCGGTGATGGCCGTGACGCGCACCCAGAGTTGATGGAACTGCAGGCACAGGACGTAGAGCAGCACGCCAATGACCACCGTGGTGTTAAGCGTGTGGCCGCTTGGGAATGACGGCGAGTGCTCAAACGGCGGGACGGCTTCCGAGTGGTCCGGCCGGGTCCGCCCAACCAGCCGCTTGCCGACGGTGGTGGCGTAGATGGAGACGGCGGCAGCACCGCCCACCAGGATGATTGGCCGCCACGTCCTGCTGAGGAAGGTCAGCCAGGCGGTGAGAATGCTGGCCAGGATGGGCATCCCGACGCCACCGCCGATATTGGTGAAGCCGGTGACGACGGCGTCCAGCTCCGGGTTCCGGAGGGTCTGTGAGTACTCCAGCGCCGGAATGTCGAGGTTGGTGAGACCTTCGTCGTCCACCACGTTCGAATAGACCTCTGCTCCCAGGAGCGCGAGTGCCACCACCAGGCTGCCGCCGATGAGCATTGTCAGCCAGAGGGCGGCATAAGGTTTTATCCATTTGTCCATGCGGTCTTTGACAGTGCTCACTGTGCCTCCCGGCGGATGGTCGTCACGGGCTCTGGGTATCCTTCGAAACTATCATTGAGCCATGGTCTCCGCAGGAAAATCACACCACGAATGGATGGGCCTCGCCCTGGCGGAGGCCCGCCGCGCCCTTGCCACGGCCGACGTGCCGATCGGCGCCGTGGTCATAGGTCCCGACGGCGGCGTGCTCGGTTCCGGCCGCAACCAGCGGGAAGAACTGGGCGACCCCACCGCACATGCAGAGGTGGTGGCGATCCGCGAGGCCGCGGCCCGCCTCCGGGAACGGGCAAGGCTGAGCGGCGGTGCCGACGACGGCTGGCGGCTGGCTGATTGCACGCTCGTGGTCACCCTGGAGCCTTGTGCCATGTGTGCGGGCGCCATCGTGTTGTCGCGGATCCCCCGGGTGGTGTTCGGCGCGTGGGACGAGAAGGCCGGGGCGGCAGGTTCGGTGTTCGACGTTCTCCGCGAGCGCCGTCTCAATCATTGGGTGGAGGTCTACCCGGGCGTCCGCGAGGCCGAATGCGCCGCGATTCTGCGGGAGTTCTTTGCGGCCCACCGGGTGTAGGGTCCCGGACCGGGCTGGTTTTCCGCCCCCGGAACTTGGGTTTCAGCCCCTCACCGCTTCGAGGACCGTGCGCGCCGTGTGCTGCCAGTCCGGCAAGCGCGTGCGGGCGTCGAGCGCTGCCCCGCGCCACTCAGCCCGCCGCTTCGGGTCTTCCAGCCAGCGGCGTACGACGGCGGCCAGCTCGCCCGGACTTTCCGGCCCGCCCGGGGTGAGGGGAACCGCGGCGCCCGGAAGGACCGGATGTTCGGAGCCGCCGGGCCGTGGAATTCTGTGGCCAAGTGCTTCCACGGCACCGGTTCCGGCCCGCACCACCACCGGAATGCCTCGGGCCAAAGACTCCGTGACCGACATGCCAAAGGCTTCTTCCCGTGACACCAGAAGGCTCAGGCTGGCGCGTGACCACTCCTCCGCCAATGGTGCGCCGGTCAGTTCTCCCGTAAGCCTTATTCGGTCAGTCAGTCCCAGTCGTTCCGCTGCGTCCCTGACCTGCCCGGCATAGCCAGCATCCGCCTGATCCGAGCCTACTAACGCTGCCGTCCAGTCCAGGTCCTGCAGCTTGGCCAGCGCCTGCACCATCAGCAACTGGTCCTTGTTCGGCAGGAGTGCCGCAACCATGACGAGGTGGGGAGGATCCGACCCAGGGGCCAGCGGCGCCGGCTCCGTTCCGGGCAGGGCTACGTGGATGCTGTGGATACCGTGCCTTTCCTGAAGGGTCCGGGCCGCTGTAGTGCTGGTGCAGATCACCCCGGCTGCCGCTTTCAATGCCCGCGCTTCGCTGTCCAGGGATGGGCTGCCGGGCGTCTCCGGCCCCACGGGACCGGCGTCGGGAACCGGCATGTGGACCAATATCCAAGGCGGCTGGCCCGTCTTGGCAGCGGACTCCACTTCGTCCGGTGCGCCCACCGCAACCAGCCCGTCCACGATGACCACGGCTTCGCCGGGACCGTACTCGGGGCTCCGGGCGGCCAAGAGACTGCCGAACCGGCGTCGTTCGAGGGCGGACGCGGCCGGCCACGACCCTTCGACGGGAACTATCTCGACCTCGCTGCCGAGCGTGCGGAACCCCTCCGTCAGCCGGGCGTTATAGACGTTCCCGCCGGAATGGTGCCGGATGTTGCCCGGGACCAGCAGCCGGATAGGCGGCGCGTTCATAGTTGTCGACGGGTCAGCTGGCGAGGTCCAGCGAAAAGGTGGCCCAGGCATCCGGATTTTCGCGGAGGGTGACGTCGATCCCGGCGAGCTGGGCGCCGTCGTCGGACTTTCCGACCTCCCGCGCGACGCGCTGGGCGACATACTCGGCGAGGGCCTCGGTGGTGCTGAGCTTGCCCGCGAAGTCCGGGTGTTCATCCAGGTTGCGGTAGTTCAGGTCCGCGAGGACCTCCTCGATTATGGTTCCGGCGGCGCCGATGTCCAGGACGATCGCATCCGAATTCAACGCACGACGGCGGAAGGTCACCTCCGCTACGAAGGTCGCCCCATGCAGCCCCTGGGCAGGGCCAAAAACCTCGCGGGGCAGGCTGTGGGCGATCATGAAGTGGCGTCGGACGGTCAGGCTGAACATTCGTTACCTCAGGTTCTGTTGCTGGAGTCGGTGGAAAGTTGCGTCGCGGCCGGGTATTCGATCACGTGGCAGAGGGCGTCGCGGCTGCCGCACGCGAGTTCCTTGACGACGGCGGGGAGGTCCTCGAAGGGTGAGGACCCGGTCAGGAACGCGTCAAAAACTGGGTCGGCAAGGAGCGAAACGGCCAGGTTCAGTCGGTCCGCGTTGGTGCGGCGGTGGCGGCGTGCGCGGGCGACCACGCCCACCTGGCTGGCCCGGATGGACAGGCGCCGGGCGTGGAAGTCCTCCCCCAGCGGTACCGTGACTTCGCGGTTGGCGTACCAGGACATTTCGATGACATCGCCCTCGTCACCGGCCAGCTGCAGGCTGCGCTCGAGGCCCTTCTGGGAAGCCGAGCAGTGGAACACGATGTCGCAGTCGGCAACTGCTTCATCAGGGCCGACGAAATCCACGTCCAGGGCGCTGGCGAGCTGCTGCTTCGAGGGGTCGAGGTCCACAAGCTGCAGGCGTTCCAGCGGGAACGAACGGAGGAGCGTGGAAACCATGCCGCCCACCAGGCCCGCGCCGACCACAGCCACCCTGTCCCCGAGCCGGGGACCCGCCTCCCAGAGGGCGTTGATGGCTGTTTCAACAGTGCCGGTAAGGACTGCGCGTCGTGCGGGAACGTTGTCCGGGATCTTCGTGAGCGATTCCACCGGCACGACGTACAGGTCCTGGTGCGGGTTGAGGCAGAAGACGCGCTGGCCCTTCCACTCCTCGGGGCCGTCCTCAACGATGCCGACCGAGAGGTAGCCGAACTTCACCGGTCCCGGGAACTCTCCTTCCTGGTGCGGTGCGCGCATTCTGGTGGCGACCCGCGGTGGAACGGCTCCGTGGTGAACCACCATTTCGGTGCCCTTGCTGATGCCCGAGTACAGGGCACGGATCAGGGCCTCGCCCTGGCCGGGCCGCGCGATTTTCTCGGAGCGCAGTTCGCCGTGCTCCTTGGCTGTGGTCCAGTAGGCGGTTGCGTCGATGGCGGGATTCGAATTAGTCATCTTGCTGACGAATCTATCCGCCACGCGGCATCCGGCAAAGCCCGACACCTGGGACTGCCCCGGGTTGGCAGCATGCCTTGGCTTGGTGGCACGTTTTAGGTGGGCAGCAGTCCGGTGGTGTTGATGGTTTCAAGGAATGATTCCCAGACGTCGGGCATGGGGTCTTCGGGGAGTGTGTAGGGGTAGGGGTAGGTGTCCCAGGCGGGGTGTGCCGGATGGAGGTCTCGGGTGTCAATGAAGTGCAGGCCGGTTGGGGCATGCGGTGCTTCTTCCGGCGCGTATTCAGTGATGTGTCTGGGCATGGTGGGGCCAGGCGCGGTGCTGGTGGGTGCGACGTTGATTGGTGCGGCGTTGATGGGCACCGCGGTGGTGGGCAGGTTGGTGGGTAGGTGTGGTCGGTGCCAGGGGTGGGGTTCGTTGTTGTAGTGGCGTCCGGTCGGTGAGGTCCAGCCCGGTGGTGTGGTTCTGGTCGCCGGGGTGGGGGTCCAGGTGCTGGCGTGTTTCAGCCGGTGGTGTTTCGGGCAGGGCTGGGCCAGGTTGGCGATGCCCGTGGTGCCGCCGTGCTGCCAGGCAGTGAGGTGGTCGGCGTCGTTGTCGAGGGAGTGGTTGGTGCAGCCCGGGAACGGGCACTTGGTGTCGCGGAGCCGGAGCCAGTTCCGAATGGCCTGCGGGATGCGGTAGCTGCTGCGGCCGATCTCCAACGGCGCCCCGTCGCGGGGGTCAACGAGGACCCGGTAGAACGAGTCCGCACCGTCCGCCAGGATCTGGCGTGCGATGGAGGCGGGGACGGGCCCGTACCCGTCCAGCTCTGCCGGTTCGTCCGTGAGCCCGAGCAGCGCGAACACCGGCACGGTCACCAGGACCTGCGCCCGCGGCACCGGCACCCGCGCCAACGCACCGCCATCAGCCAACCCCTCACCGGCCGGCCCGGCTAGGTCAGCACCGGTACCAGCGGCACCACGGGCATCGGCATCATTCTCGGTCTTGGCGTCATGGCCCCTGGCTGAGGCGGCGGCCCCCGTTTTGACCTCGGTGGTGTTGGTGAGGAGGGCGGTGGCGAAGATGTCGGCGCGGAGCTGGGTGAGGGTCCGGGATTCGGTGGGGCCTTGGAGGGCGCGGGCGATCGCGGTGGTCCGGTTCCAGATCGCTTCGGCCTGGTGCGCGGGCAGGTAGGCGCTGAACCAGGACATCCCGTCCCGGTCCGGCGAACACTCGACCCGGCGGTCCGCGACACCCTTCACATGCCGCTGCTCCAGCGTCTCCGGATGATGGCGCTCACGCCAGGCCCGCACCCGGGACCGGAACCTCCCCGGCGTCAAATCCCCCGCAACACACCCCCACACCCCACCATGACCAACATCAAGGCCGGCAGGATCAGCAGAATCATCGGCGTCGGCGGCCTCAGCGGGGCCAGCGGCCTCGTCGGGAAGCGACGGTTGTGGGGTGAGGAAGTGGGTTTCGAGGGCTGTGGTCCCGGCCGGGGTGAGGCCGGTGGTTTCATCGCACGCGATGACCGCGTGGCGCCAGGAGATCGCCCCCGCCTGCAGCGCACCCAACGCCAACGGGAGATCCGTGCACAGCGCCCGGGCCTGGGCCAGAAACAGGGCCGCGGCGCCGTCACTGATCCGCAGCAGACACCCGATCTCGGCCCGGATGGACACCTCGAGCATCCCGGCAGCCTTCACCGCCGGCGGGGCGAGAGCCGTTTCGAGCTCCGCGAACCGGGCAGCAGCACGGGCCTTCAACGCCACCGCCTTCGCCTCAAGCCGCGCCGCCTCGGCCATCACCTCCAGGAGCGCGTCGGCCTCAACCCGCATCGGATCAGCCCACCAATCCCGCACCCCACCGGCAGTATTCGCTTCGCCGGTAGAAGGAGCCGCGTCATCAGGGCCAGCGGGACCGGGTTCCGCGTGTTCGGCGGCCTGCCGGGCCAGCGCATCCAGGCGCGCGGCGGAGCCCCCAACAGCCTCCACCGCCGCCCTGATACCCCCACCAAAACCCATACCCACATCATCCAACGAGGGTCTGACAATTTATTCCGGGAGTTCGACGGCATGAGTGCTGATCTCATAGGGCCGCTTCAACAGGCTTCGTTTTGGGGATGAGCGCCCTGCTCCGGTACCCTATTCAGGTTGGTGACGTGTCCGAGCGGCCGAAGGTGCAACACTCGAAATGTTGTTTGGTGTAAAAGCCAACGTGGGTTCAAATCCCACCGTCACCGCCAAAGAAAACCCCCGGGAAACCGGGGGTTTTCTGCATTCTTAGGAACGTCACGGTGCAGGGATCGAAGCTACCGCCAGATGACTGCTGTGGCGCTTCAGCCATATGACATCATCGATCTTTTCAGTTACTCCATAGTTGAAAAGATCAGAGCCGAATTCTTCAACTAACCCCGAAAATGATCTATTTGGCGTCGTACGCGACCCGTGAGCGTTCTCCTCTGCTGGTCAACCATGCTCAGGAACTCATTCCCGGCTCCAGCCAAGGCGTCCAATTCCTCAGCAGGGAAACCCTGATTAATACAGCCGGGCTTCCTTTCCATCCCGCAGCGGCTGCGGCCTACCGAAAGCTCCACGGCTAAGACAGCCCCATCAGTGTGCCGCAGCATCCTTGAGTTTGCTGCGGATGCCGGCGAAGTGGCGCTGCAGCCGTTCTGAGGCGAGCTCCTTGTCCCGGTTGGACACCGCCTCGTAGATGTCCCGGTGGGTCTGCACCTGTTCCTCGAGGTTCACGGGGCCGGAGCCCAGTGCCTCGTCGATCTGGCGGTAAACCTTCCAAAAGACGTCCAGAAGGTTGATCAGCACCTCGTTGTTAAGGGGAGCGTAGAGGCGGCGGTGGAATTCGGCGTCGTGCTCGGCCAGGAGCCCGCCCTGCGTGGCGGCCGCCTGCATTGCCTCCATGGTCTCCTTTAGGTCCGACAGGTGTTCTTCGGTGAGGAGGTCGATCGCCAAACCGATGAGGCCCGATTCGAGGGCCTGCCGGACGTCGATGAGTTCCATGGCTTCCTCGCCCTTGTGGCGCAGGGAGAGTCGGCCGCGGAACGTCAGGCCGGAGACGAGGGCGTTGAAGTTGTTGGGGGCGACGAACATGCCGAATCCGTGGCGGATCTCAATCACACCGAGCGCCTGGAGGACTTTCAGGGACTCGCGGACGGTGTTGCGGCCCACGCCCAGCTCGGAGGAAAGTTCACTCTCCGTGGGGAGAGCATCACCGACGTCCAGGCCGCGTTCCAGGATGAGGTTCATGATCCGCGTCTGGAGCGCCTGCGACCGGACTTGTGCACTAAACCTGGCGGGCGAAACCGCTGCCGGCGCTGTTGCCACATCATCTCCTCGTAACCGCGTTCGGCGGTGAACGCCCTTTCGCTAGCGTACAGGACATGGGATGTCCCCAGTCTTTGGATGCCACCAATTGCGCCTTCGATGTGAGGCAACCACATGGAATCCCCGGCCCTTCGGAACGCCAGCCAAAGAACGGCCGATCCGATTGGGCCGGATTCCATGTTTAAGGCCCTGTGAGCTCGATACCATATGGTGACCGGACAGAGGCGTCCGGCTGATCGACGCTAAAGGGAGCTCATGGGCGCGCTGACCGTGGACGATATCCTGTCGGACCTCCCGGTGGGTTTCGCCAGCCTGACCCTGCGGCCGACACTGCCGGAGTCGGCTATCGACCGGTTCCTGATACTTGACTCCGACGACGGGCCCACGGATGCGGACTCGGCCTTCGTCCTGCTCATCGGAGTACGCGGCCGCGCAGCCCTGCCCGCCCTGCGCCGGCTCTTGGATAATCCGCCGCCCGTAGTGGCGATCAAGGGAGCCCGCGAGGATTTCGTGGATGCCGAGGAACTGCTTCGGGCTGCCGGGACCGGTCTGCTCCTGGTGGATCCCGGCGCGGACTGGGACCGGCTGCTGTCGATCGCCAAGGACAGGATCCAGCCCCGCACCTACCAGAGCGAAGTCCTGACCCTCCTTGAGGAGGACCTGTTCGCCATTGCGCAGACTACCGCCCGGCTCACCTCCAGCCACGTGGTCATCGAGGACGCCGCCAACAAAGTCCTGGCCTATTCCACCGTCACGAACGACATCGACGAGCTCCGCAAAGCCTCCATCCTGGCCCGGCGGGGTCCGCGCAAGTACGAACTGCTGCTCAAGGACCTCGGCGCCTACCGGGAACTTCACCGTGCCCGGGGGCCGGTTCGGGTTCCGGCACGGCCACAGGACGGGCTCCGCGAACGTATGGCCGTGGCACTGTTCGCGGGTGAACGCATCATGGGCTACATCTGGCTGCAGGAAACCGGCGAAGGGTTCGGACCGGATATCGGGTACGTGCTCAGCGGCGCCGCCGCCAGGGCCTCCGCCGAGCTGATCCGTTACCGCAACCAGCAGTCGGTGCATATGCAGGAGGACCGCATCGCACGGCTGCTCTCGGGTCCGGCCGAGGCCGCTGCGAGCGCCCGCAGCGAAAAGATTCCGGCGGACCGACCCGCTGCCCTCCTCCTGCTCGGCCTGCCTGGACCTGAATCGCAGGCCGACGACGCAGCGCTCAAGCACGGCGAACTTGCCAACCTCGCATCCATCCACGCCGCCGCGTACAAGGCCTCCGCCGTCGTCGGGCAGTACAAGGGCGGGACAGCCGTGATCGTCCCGGGCCTGCAAACCGCCGGCGCGGAGGCTGGGCTGCGCGCGCTGGCCGAAGCCATCATCAGGGACGCGGGACGTCACCTGGGCATTCACCCCTTTGCCGCGATCAGTCCCTTGGTCTCCGAACTGACCGCCCTCCACTCGGTCACGTCGACCGCCGAAGCCCTGCTGGCCTGCGCGGGGCCCGCCGAGCACACCAGGGTGGCCACGCTGGACGGGTTCGAAGGAGAAGTCCTTTTCCGCGAGGCGGCGGCAAACTTCAGGTCCTCGCCTTTCCGCCACCGCAAGCTTGCGGCGCTGCTGGCCACCGACCGTGAACTGGCAGTGACTTTGCAGTCCTACTTTGATGCGTGCCTGGACGTGGCAGAAGCTGCACGCCGGCTGGCCCTCCATAAAAACACCGTGTACTACCGCGTCAGCAAGGCCGCCCGTTCCACCGGACTGGACTTCGGCAACCCGCGTGACGCCCTGGTTACCCTGCTCCATTTGGAGGAATGGGCCGCAAAGCACCCTAAGAACGAAGGCAACCCATGACCACCACACTCGACGCCCCGCCCCTTGGCCCCTTGCTCGATGACATCGTCCGCACGCACAGGCCGCGCCAGGAAGGCGGCCACACCCCCGCGAACATCCCCTTCCTGTCCACCATCCCCTACGACAGGTTCGGAATCGCCGTGGCCACCACTTCCGGCGATGTGTTCAGCTCCGGGGACGCCGGCGTGGCCTTCTCCATCCAAAGCATCTCCAAGGTTTTCACCTTGGCTTTGGCCCTCCAGGGCGGCAACCCGGAGGCGCTGTGGCAGCGGGTCCTTCGAGAACCGTCCGGCACGTCCTTCAACTCGCTGGTGCAACTGGAGGCGGAACTGGGCATTCCCCGGAACCCGTTTATCAATGCGGGCGCTCTGGTCGTGACTGACCACCTGATGCAGGTAACGTCTGATGCCGCAGCGCAGGTCCTGCGGTTCCTCACGGAACAGGCGGGAGCTGCAGAGCCCGGGAGCGGAAGCGGAACACCGTACATCGACGAGGCGGCTGCCGCGGGTGAGCTCGCCCGCAGCAGCCGCAACCTCGCCCTGGCCCATTTCCTCAAGGACTTCGGCAACCTCGCCGCGCCGGCCGAATCCGTAGTGGAAAACTACGTACGCCAGTGCTCCATCATGATGACCTGCTCCGACCTTGCCAGGGCCGCCTTGTTCCTGGCCCGGGACGGCCAGGGCAGCCGAGGGGCGGTATTGTCCCGCAGCCAGGCCAAGAGGATCGGCTCCATCATGCTGACGTGTGGAATGTACGACGCCGCCGGTGAATTTGCCTACCGCGTGGGCCTGCCAGGCAAGAGCGGCGTGGGCGGCGGGATCCTGGTGGTGGTACCCGGCGTCTGCACCATTTGCGTCTGGAGCCCCCGCCTCGATGCCAAGGGCAATTCGCTGGCGGGCACGGCAGCCCTGGCCGACCTCTGCGAACAGACAGGCTGGTCCGTCTTTTAGTCCCGGACCGGGTGCAGTCCATCCACCCTTACGCCGAACCCGGCGGCCGGTATTTGATGCCGCCGGCCATCCGAAGCGCCTCCATCGTCTCCTCGACGGTCAGCAGCACGGTGGTGTCGAAAGAGCTTAAGGCACCTCCCCCGCTGATCGCCAGAGCGACGGCGGCCATGGAGACGTTGTCGGGCGCCTCCCACAGGTTGTAGCCGTCATGGGCGCCAAAGCCGTACCAGAATCCGTGGAGCTTCCCGCCTACCGACTCGATATAGGCCTGCGCTGCCTTCCGTCTGTCCTCCGGGTGGTCGATGAGCCGCGATCACGTCTCCGGTGTGTAGCTGAACTTTGAGAGATAAAGAGGCATGGTCCTGTCCTGTCGCTGGATACCGGACTCTCCCCGTACCCACAGAATGGCAGAGCGGCCCTTCACCGGCAACGCCTGGCGCCCCGCGAGATGGCATTTAACAGCAGGATTGGGGATAAACACTGCTGCGAAGTGCCATCTTGCGGAGGGGTGGGGATGGGAGGTGCCAGGAGAAATTGTTGAACAATCTGAGATTCTCGTGCATCCTAGGGAGACCACTTAAAAGGAGACGGGAATCACCATGGCCTTCATTGACCTCAACAGCGACGTCGGGGAATCGTTCGGCAACTGGACGATGGGCGACGACGCCGCCATGTTCCGTTCGGTCTCGAGCGCCAACGTGGCCTGCGGCTTCCACGCCGGGGATCCCTCCACCATCGCCCAGACCTGCCGCGACGCCGTAGCGGCAGGCATCACCATCGGAGCCCACGTGGGCTACCGGGACCTGGCCGGTTTCGGCCGCCGCTTCCTGGACTGCTCCGCCACCGAACTCGCCGACGACGTCCTCTACCAGCTCGGTGCCCTGGACGCCCTGGCCCGGGCAGCCGGCGGACAAATCCGCTACGTCAAGCCCCACGGCGCGCTCTACAACGCCATCGTCACCCACCAGGTGCACGCCCGGGCCGTGGTCGACGCCGTCAAGGCCTTCGGCGGGGACCTGCCCCTCCTGCTCCTCCCGGGCTCCGTCGCCCTCACCACCGCGGAGGCAGCCGGGCTGCGCGGCGTGGCGGAGGCCTTCGCGGACCGCGCCTACAACCCTGACGGCACCCTGGTGTCCCGCAGGGAACCGGGCGCCGTCCTCCACGACGAAGACGCTGTTGCCGCCAACATGGTCCGCCTGGCCACGGAGGGCACCATCGTGGCCAGCGATGGCTCCGTGATCCGCACCTCCGCCGAAAGCATTTGCCTGCACGGCGACACCGCCGGCGCGGTCTCCATGTCCGCCGCCGTCCGGCGCGAACTCGAGGCCGCCGGTGTCACCATCCGGAGCTTCGTGTGAGTTCCCCGGACATCCGCTGGGCCGGACCCCGCGCACTGCTCATCGAGCTCGACTCCCTGGAACACGTGCTGGCCCTCCATGCGCAGCTGCTGGAACACCCGCCCGCCGGCCAGGTGGACGTCCTCGCAGCCGCGCGGACCGTCCTGGCCGTGTTCGATTCCCGCGCCAACGCGCAGGCGGCACGCGCCGCCGTCGCGCTTTTGGACAGCACCCCCTCCACCGGTGGGGCCTCCTCAGCCGATCCGGTGCGGATCGAGGTGGTGTACGACGGCGAGGACCTCGCCGAGGTGGGCCGCATCACCGGCCTGGGCGCTGACGGCGTGGTGGCAGCCCACACCGGTCAGCTGTGGACCGCCGCGTTTGGCGGCTTCGCCCCGGGCTTCGCCTACCTGGTGGGCGAGAACGATTCCCTGAACGTCCCGCGCCGCAGCAGCCCGCGCACGTCCGTGCCTGCAGGGTCCGTGGCCCTGGCCGGAAACTTCTCCGCGGTCTACCCGCGCAGCTCCCCCGGCGGCTGGCAGCTGATCGGCCGCACCGCCGCCCGGATGTGGGACCTGGACCGTGACCAGCCTGCGCTGGTCCGGCCTGGCCGGACCGTCCAGTACGTGGCCGTCCGCGAACTCGTGGAACTCGCCGAACCGGCCAAAGACGTGCAGTCCCCGGATGAGCCGGAAGAGCACGCCGGCCCGGCCCTCGAAGTGGTCATTCCCGGCCCCCAGTCCCTCATCCAGGACTTGGGCAGGGCCGGCTACCGCGACCTGGGCGTCTCCGCCGCCGGCGCCGCAGACACCGCCAGCGCCCGGCAGGCCAACCGACTGGCCGGGAACCCGCCCGGCGACGCGGTGATTGAAAACGTCTTCGGCGGGCTTACCGTCAGGGCGCGCGGCGAGCTGACTGCAGCCCTGAGCGGCGCACCGGCCCCGGCGGAGATCGAGGGCAAGCACGGCACCCGCCCCGTCCCGATGTACGCACCGTTCGCCCTGCACGACGGCGAGTTCCTGCGCCTGGACCGGCCTACCGCCGGTCTGCGCACCTACCTGGCAGTCCGCGGCGGGATCAACGTCCCCGCAGCCCTGGGCAGCCGGTCCACGGACCTCATGTCCGGCATCGGCCCGGAGCCCCTGGCCGATGGAACCGTGCTCCCTGTGGGAGAGGTGGACCGCGGCCGGATCGTGGGCGACCCCGAGCCGTCCACGCTTCCAGCCGACCTCGCCGCGGGCACCGACCAGCCCGTGGTCCTGCGGATCACCACCGGCCCCCGCGACGACTGGTTCACCCCGGAATCACGCGAAGCCCTCACCGCCCAGACCTGGTCCGTGACCCCGGAGTCCAACCGGATCGGCGTCCGCCTCGGCACCACCGGAACGGGGGCCGCGCTGGAACGGTCCCGGACCGAGGAACTGCCCAGCGAAGGCGTGGTGGCCGGCTCACTGCAGGTGCCGCCGTCGGGCCTTCCCGTCCTGTTCCTTGCCGACCATCCGGTGACCGGCGGCTACCCGGTGATCGGTGCCGTCATTCCGGAGGACCTGCCCGCAGCGGCGCAGCTTCCGCCCGGCACTCCGCTCCGGTTTGTTGCCGTCGACCCCGAAACGCTGCAGCCCCTGACCTCCGCTCCGAGCCTGTGAAAGAAGCCCCCATGAAAAAAGTGCTGATCGCCAACCGCGGTGAAATTGCTGTCCGGATCGCCCGCGCCTGCGCCGACGCAGAGCTGGCTTCCGTGGCTGTCTACTCGGACCCCGACGCCGACGCGCTGCACGTGCGCCTCAGCGACGAGGCCTACGCGCTGGACGGCTCGGCCAGCTCCGACACGTACCTGAACATCGAAAAGCTGCTGGCCGTCGCCGCCCGCGCCGGCGCCGACGCCGTCCACCCCGGCTACGGTTTCCTCTCGGAGAACGCGGACTTTGCGCAGGCAGTGCTCGACGCCGGACTGACCTGGGTGGGCCCGTCGCCGGAAGCCATCCGAAGCCTGGGCAACAAGGTCACGGCCCGCGAAATCGCGGTCCGCGCCGGCGCGCCGCTGGTCCCCGGCTCCGACGGCCCTGTGGCGGATGCCTCCGAGGTGCGCGCGTTCGCCGAGGAGTTCGGCGTGCCGGTGGCCATCAAGGCGGCGTTCGGCGGCGGCGGCCGTGGCTTGAAGATCGCCTACCGGCTCGAGGACATCGAGGACGCGTTCGATTCGGCCGTCCGTGAGGCCACCGTGGCGTTCGGCCGCGGCGAGTGCTTCGTGGAGCGGTTCCTGGACAAGCCCCGGCACGTCGAGGCCCAGGTGCTGGCTGATACGCACGGCAACGTGGTGGTGGTGGGCACGCGTGACTGCTCGCTGCAGCGCCGCAACCAGAAGCTGGTTGAAGAGGCACCCGCACCATTCCTGACGGACGAGCAGCGCAGCCGCATCCACGAGTCCGCCCGGGACATCTGCCGGGAAGCCGGCTACACCGGCGCCGGGACTGTGGAGTACCTGGTGGCGCCGGACGGCGTGATCTCGTTCCTTGAGGTCAACACCCGGCTGCAGGTGGAGCACCCGGTCACGGAGGAAACCTCCGGGATCGACCTGGTCCGCGAACAGTTCCGCATCGCGGCCGGCTTGCCGGTGTCCGTCACGGAGGATCCGGCGCCCGTGGGCCACGCCTTCGAGTTCCGCCTCAACGCCGAGGACGCCGGTCGCGGCTTCCTGCCCTCCCCCGGCCCGGTGGACGTGTTCGAAGCCCCCACCGGCGCCGGCATCCGCGTTGATTCGGGCGTCCGATCCGGCTCCGTGATCCCGTCCGAGTACGACTCCCTGATGGCCAAGCTGATCGTCCACGGCGCGGACCGCGCCCAGGCCCTGCGCCGGGCACGGGCAGCACTGGACGAGCTCCGCATCGAAGGCGTCCCCACGGTGGTCCCGTTTCACCGCGCCGTGGTCCGGGACGGCGATTTCACCGCCGCGGGCCGGCTGGGCGTGTACACCACGTGGATCGAGTCGGCCTTTGCCACCCGCCTGGCCGCCGCCCTCGAAAGCGGCGTGGAAGGCCCCCTGGCCAAGCGCGAGACACTCACGGTGGAGCTGGACGGAAAGGCCGTGCAGCTGGGTCTCCCCGCGAAAGTCTTCAACGCTCTCATGCACGGCGGGGGCGCCGCCGTCGAGCACTCCGCCGTTACGGGGACGGCTGCTGCTGACGGCGCGGTGACCGCTCCGATGGGCGGCAACCTGGTGAAGTGGCTGGCCGACGACGGCGCCGAGGTAGGCGCCGGGCAGCCGGTTGCGGTGCTCGAGGCGATGAAGATGGAAACCGTGGTGTCCGCCGGCGAGGCGGGCACGTTCAGCCGCGGACCGCAGGAGCCCGGCGCTGCCGTGGCGCGCGGCGAAGTGCTGGGGACGGTCGGTTAAGATTTAGGGTCCGGGGAAGTTGGGGGAAAGGCTATGGATACAGTGTTGGACGGTGCCAAATTGGACGGCATGGCCGAGCACGCGCACACTACGGCGTGGGTTGCATCCGTGCTGCGTAACCGGATTGCGGCCGGTGAACTGACACCGGGGTCCAAGCTCTCCGAACAGGCGCTCTCCACCGCCCTGGGCGTGTCCCGGAACACCCTCCGGCAGGCCTTCACCACGCTGGCCGGCGAGTCGATCGTGCGCCGCATCCCCAACCGCGGCGTCTTCGTCTCCTCCCCCGGGATAGAGGAAGTCCGCGAAATCTACCGCGTCCGCCGCGCGATCGAGCCTGCGGCGGTGCTGTGGAGTTCGCCGTCCCCGGAAACTCTGGACGCCATGGAGGCCGTGGTGCAGCGCGCGCAGGCCGCACGCGACGCGGGGTCCGTGACGGATATGGCCGATGCCAACCAGGCTTTCCACCGGGAAGTTGTGGGGCTGACCGGAAGCCACACGCTACAGACCCTGATGGACCGGGTGCTGGCCGAGATGCGCCTGGTCTTCTATGCCATGTCCTCCGCCCCGGACTTCCACAGCCATTACGTGGACCGCAACGTCCAGCTGGTCAAGAGACTGCGGGCGGGCGAGAACGAGAAGGCAGCGCAGGAGCTCCGTGAGTACCTGGACGCAGCCGAGGCCGAGCTGCTGGGGCACCTCCAACCCTCTCTCACCTGACGCACGAAAATCCCAAACCCTCTCGCACATGAGAGAGGATCGCAGGGGTACAGATTAACTGGTCGCGCCTGAAGCCACCACGCCAAGGCCCAGCGCGGCGATGATTCCGCTGCTCGTGCGCTCGATGACAGTGTTGACCTTGGGCCGCTTCAGCCAGCGCATCGCCTTGAACGCCACCACGGCGACCACCGACAGGTAGGCGAAGGCAATCAGCGCCACGACGACGCCGAGGACCAGGGACGTGCCCATCGTGTCACCGCCGTGCGGGATGAATTGCGGCACCACGGCGAGGTAGAACAGGCCCACCTTGGGGTTCAGCAGCGTAGACAGTGCGCCTGCGCCGAGCGCTGACAGCCTGCTGTAGGGAAGCGGGGTGTCCCCGCCCCCGCTGGCCAGTCCGCTCTTGGCGGCCCGGCGGGACCTCATGAACGAGGAAATCCCGAGGTACAGGAGGTAGAGCCCGCCCGCGATCTTGAGCCAGCGGAAGAGTTCCGCGGACTGTTCCAGCAGCGCGGCCAAGCCCACTCCCACCAGGGCGGCCCACACTATGGCGGCGCCCGCGGAACCCGCCGCCGCCGCCACGCCCGCACTGGGCCGGTTCAACGCGATGCGGAGCACCAGGAACGTGTCCGGACCCGGCGTCAGGGACAGAACGAGGCACAGCCCCGCGAAGGCAATCAGGGAAGCGATAGTCACAGCCCCGATTATGCAGCACGGACGCCGGTCCACGCGCCCTCAGGGGATGAGGTACTCGCTGTCCCGGGCGTCCGTGATGAGCATGTGCCCCGGGGCGTGACCGATGGCCAGCGGCGGCCGCGACTGCATGACAGCGGCCTGGGGCGTCACACCGCACGCCCAGAACACGGGGATATGTCCGGCGGGAACCTGAACGGCGTCGCCAAAGTCGGGGCGGGACAGGTCACTGATACCCAGCTCTTCCGGATTCCCCACGTGCACCGGCGCGCCGTGGACGGCCGGATACCGGGAGGTGATCCGGACTGCGTCCGCCACCTGGGCGGCGGGAATCGGCCGCATTGAGACCACCATGGGCCCGGACATTGAGCCGGCGGGAGCGCATTCCCGGTTGGTGCGGTACATGGGGACGTTGACGCCTTGGTCGATGTGGGCGATGGAGATCCCGCCGTCCTGCAGGGCGGCCTCAAAGGTGAAAGAGCAGCCAATCAGGAAAGTGACCAGGTCATCGCGCCAGTAGTCCCGGATGTCCGTGGGCTCGTCCACCTTCTCGCCGTCCCGGTACACCGTGTACTTGGGCACGTCCGTGCGGATGTCCCCTCCGGCCAGCAGCGGCCCGGTAGCCTGCCCGGGCTCGAGTACGCCCAGGATGGGGCAGGGCTTGGGGTTCCGCTGGGCGAACAGCAGGAAATCGAAAGCATTCTCCCGCGGCAATGACAGGACGTTCGCCTGTGCAAACCCCCGGGACCAGCCTGCGGTGGGCTCAACCAGTCCGCCGCGGAACGCTTCGCGCGCCGCGGCGGGCTGTGCTGTTGCGCGGTGCGTCATGCCCACAGCTTCGCGAGGCCCATCACGGAGTTCCAGCCCAGGAACAGGGTCAGCAGCCAGGTAACGACGCCGACGATGAGCAGCCACTTCGGGTAGGCGTAGCCGTGCATCAGGTCGCGGCGGCGCCAGGCCACCCAGAGGAGGACACCGAACCCGACCGGCAGGATCAGTCCGTTGAACGCACCGGCGAAGATCAGCAGCTGCTGCGGGGCCTGGCCCAGGAACATGTAGACGATGGCGCAGCCGGCGATGAACGCCACGGTGATGAGGTTGCGTTTGCGCTCCGGGGTCCTGGAGGACGTGATGAAGGAGACCGACGTGAACGCGGCGCCGATGACCGAGGTGACGGCTGCGGCCCAGAGGACGATGCCGAAGAGGCGGATGCCGATTTCGCCGGCGGCCGCGCCGAAGGCTTCAGCCGCCATGTTGTTGCTGGAGAGAACCGTTCCGCCCGCAACGACGCCCAGGATCGCCAGGAACAGCAGGACGCGCATGATGCCGGTGACGATGATGCCCAGCACGGAGCTGCGGGTGATTTCCTTGACGTGCTCGATGCCCGTTGCGCCGGAGTCCAGCATGCGGTGCGCGCCCGCGTAGGTGATATAGCCACCCACGGTGCCGCCCACCAGGGTGGTGATGATCAGGAAGTCGACGGTCTCGGGGAGGAAGGTGTTCTTCAGTGCCTCGCCTACCGGAGGAGCAGCAACGATGGCTACGTAGATCATCAGCAGAATCATGACTGCACCGAGCATCACCACGATGCGGTCCAGTGCCATACCGGCCTTCTTGCTGAGGAAGATGAGGATGGCCACCACAGCGGAGGCAATGCCGCCAACCTTGGGGTCAACACCCAGCATGGCGTTGGCACCCAGGCCGGTACCGGCGATGTTGCCGATGTTGAAGACCACGCCGCCCAGGAACACCAGGCCGGCCAGGAACCAGCCGACGCCGGGAATCACCTTATTGCCGAGCTCCTGTGCCCGGAGTCCGGTGACGCCGATGACGCGCCAGACGTTCAT
Organism: Pseudarthrobacter sp. NPDC092419; assembly: GCF_044755045.1. NCBI lineage: Bacteria > Bacillati > Actinomycetota > Actinomycetes > Micrococcales > Micrococcaceae > Pseudarthrobacter > Pseudarthrobacter sp. NPDC092419. The sequence goes on along the minus strand of NZ_JBIVQF010000002.1, from coordinate 429,618 downwards.
CTGGACCGCGATGTCGATGAGGATCGAGGCCAGGATCGCGAACGCAAAAGCGGCGCCGATCTGAGCCGTGAAGACAGTGGTCTGCGTGATGAAGCCCGGCCCGATGGCGCTGGTGGCCATGAGGAACATGGCTCCCAGAAGAGCCGTCCGCCGGGCTGAGGAGCTCAGGTTCAGTTTTGTGCCGGTGTCTGCCATGGGTCCGTCCGTTACTTTGGGTGACTGGTGTCACAATGATCGTCCTTGAGAGACGATACAGGTTGTTGAACAATCTGCGCAAGATATTGTTCAACAACCTTTTTGTCCAGTCACACTTCCGGACCCCTTATGGCAAGGCCTCGAGGCGCCTCACCCACGAAGGGAAATGTTAAGAAGGAGACCCCTCCGGACGGTCCCCGGGCTTGTGGGTTGCACCGCGCAGGTTTTCCTGGACCTTGCCGAACAGGTCCTTGATGGTTGATTCGGCATTGGTAATCACATCCACCTGCAGGTATACGTCCTGGCCGACCGGCAGATCGTATTCATCCTTCAGGTGCGTGCCGCCGGCCACCCCGTCCATGGACAGGTACACCATGGCTTCGGTGCGCGCAATGCCTGCGATCCGGCCAAAGACAACGGTGAACTCGTTGGCCTGGAAGCTGACCGTCTGGCCGATGTGGCTGCGGTCCAGCTCCCCTGCGGCCACGGCCCGTTCTGACTGGCTTCCGGTGTAGTTCATGAACTTCTCCTCACGATCGCCTGGCAGTTACCGTGGCAGTCTAACGCCGACCCCGACACAGGAGCACCCAATGACTGCCGCGCCCCTTCCCGCAGCACGCCCCAGCCGGCTCGCCGCCCTCCTGGGAATCGACGTTCCGGTGGTGCTGGGGCCGTTCGGCGGCGTCTCCTCCGTCCGGTTGACCGCTGCCGTGAGCGACGGCGGCGGGCTGGGTTCCTTTGGCCTGTACGGCTACGACGGGGAGGCCATCCGGCGCACGGCCGCCGAACTGCACGCAGCTACCGGACGGCCGTTCGCCCTGAACCTCTGGGTACCAACCGGCACCGAAACCACATCCCTGCCCCAGGCCGACTTCGACCGCTACGCCACCGCCCTCAAGCCTTTCTTCGACGAACTCGGCCTCCCGCTGCCGCAGCTGCCCGACCGCTTCATGGCCGACTACGCCGGGCAGGTGGAAGCCGCGCTGGAAGCCCGTCCCGCCGTCGTCAGCTTTGTTTTTGGCGCCCCCTCCCCCGAGGTGGTGGAGGCCGCACACCGGCAGGGCACCAAGGTGCTTGGCACCGCCACCACAGTGGCGGAGGCGGTAGCGCTGGAGGCCGGCGGCGTGGATGCCGTGGTGGCAAGCGGGGCGGAATCCGGCGGGCACCGCGTCTCGTTCCTGGCGCCTGCGGAGGAGTCGCTGGTGGGCACGTTCGCGCTCGTACCGCAGGTGGCGGACGCCGTCCGCATCCCGGTGATCGCCGCCGGGGGTGTCGCGGACCGCCGGGGTGTGGCCGCCGCCCTTGCGCTCGGGGCCGACGGCGTGCAGGTGGGTACCGCTTTCCTGGCCACCGCGGAGTCAGCCGCCGTTCCCGCCTACCGCGACCTGCTGCACAGCCCGGCCGCCGCGCAGACAGTCCTGACCCGCGCCATGAGCGGACGCCTGGCGCGCGGCATTCCCAACACGGTGACCCGCAGCGTCGCGGAAGATCAGATCGCGCCCTTCCCCGTGCAGAACTGGCTCACCGGACGGTTCCGGGCCGAGGCCGCCGCGCAGGGCAGCACGGACCGGATGTCCCTGTGGGCCGGGCAGGCGGCACCGCTGCTCCGGCACCGGAACGCGGCGGACGTCCTGGCCGAGCTCACCGCGGGCCTGCCCGGCAGGGCACCGGTAACCGCTGCCCGTCCCCAGTAGAATTCAGGGCAGACCCCAAACGCCCCGTGGAAGGAGCAGCCGTGCGCAAGCCGCCGCGGATTCCCTTCCATGCGTTCCGCGCCGCGGCACTGGCCACCGGCACACTCACGCTCGCAGCCGGGGCGCACCTGGCGGCCGGCGGGTCGCTCCCCGCTCCCGGCACCGTGCTGGCACTGCTGGCCCTGACCGTCCTGGTGTGCACGGCCGCCACCCGGCTGCGCCTGGGCCTGCCTGCGATCACGGCCCTCCTGGGCGGCGGGCAGCTGGCACTCCACGAAGCGCTGACGCTCCTCAGCACGGCCGGCAGCGCGCCCGCGGTGTCACCCGCGGTGTCGCCTGCAGCGGGCCGCATCGCAGGCGCTCACGCCCACGATGCAGCTCCGCTCGAGGTCCTGGCCCACGCCGCCGGGCACGTGGCCACCCACGTGAGCCCGGCCGATCCCGCCGCAGCACCGTTCATGCTGGCGGCCCATGCCCTTGCCACCTTCGGCTGCGCCCTCCTGCTCGCCCAAGGCGAGAACGCCCTCTGGCACCTCGCCGCTTGGCTGAAGCCGCTCACGGAACTGCCCCGGGCCGCCGTCGTACACGCTGTCCCCATGGCTCCCGGAGCCGCTCCCTCCGCCCCGGCGCCCCTGCGACCCTGGCGGAACCTTCGGCAGGACAGCCGGCGCGGCCCGCCTTCCGCCGCCGTGCTTTCCGTTTAGCCCGCGCCGCTCCAGCCGGCCCGGGACCACCCATTTTCTTGCGCGCCTGGCAATGGCGCGCGCCCGAAAGGCAACCATGCACACCCCTTCAATCCGCCGTTTCGTCACCGCCACCGCTGCCACGGGAGGCGCCGCGGCACTCCTCCTGTCCATGGCCGGCGGCGCGTCGGCGCACGTCGGCGTCACGCCGGACACCACCGACGCCGGCCAATATGCCCTGCTCACGTTCGGCATCCCGCACGGCTGCGAGGAAGCCGGCACCACCAAGGTGGCCATCACGCTGCCGCAGGAGCTGAACGACGCCCAGCCCACCGTCAACCCCAACTGGACCGTCGAAAAGGTGACCGAAAAGCTGGCCGAACCGCGCAGGCTCCCGGACGGATCCTCCATTACGCAGCGCACCAGCCGGATCGTCTACACGGCCAAGGTGCCGCTGCCGCACGAGCTCCGCGACGCGTTGGTGCTGTCCGTCAAACTCCCGGAGAAGGCCGGCGCCACACTGTATTTCCCGACGCTGCAGACCTGCGAAACAGGCCAGACCGACTGGGCGCAGATCGCCAGGGACGGCGAGGATCCCCACTCGCTCAACGCTCCGGCGCCGGCCTTCACGCTGACGGCTGCAGAGTCTTCCGGAGCGCACGGCGGGGACTCTTCCGTTGGGCACGGGGCGGCACCGGAAGAGCAGCGGACGACGGCGGCGGACAGCGGCGCGTCCGCGCGCAGCTGGGCGGGTCTCGCCGCAGGCGCGGGCGGGCTCGCGCTGGGCGGTGCGGCGCTGCTGCGCACCCGAAACCGCCCTGCGGATAAGTAACCGGGATTGCTGACCGCTGGCGGAGGTCCGGGCGGGCCCGGTTCATCACGATCCGGCCATCAAATGGGCCTCCGCCACGCGGCATCGTTGACGCGGGCAAGGGCTGACGCAAAGGTGGTGGCATGAGGTCTCAGCGAAATTCATCCCGTTTAGTCATGGCGACCGCGGCTGCAGCGGCGGCTTTGGTGCTGGCCGGGTGCGGCCCCAGCCAGCCGCAGCAGCAGCCCACCACCAGCCCGGGCACCGACTCGGCCAGTCCCGCCCCAACCGCCACGGACCCAGCCAGCCCCAGCGGCAGCGCCACTCCGGACGCAACGACGGCTCCGTCGTCGTCCGCTGCCGGTTCGCCTGCCCTGTGCAAGGCTGCCGGACTCTCCGCCGCTACGGACGCCACCGGCGGCGGCGCGGCCGGCAGCGTGTACATGAAACTGATGCTCACCAACAAGGGCAGCGAACCCTGCCTGCTGCGCGGCTACCCCGGAGTGTCCCTCGTGGCCAACGCCACCGGCGCCCCCATCGGCGCGCCTGCCACCCGGGACAACACCGCGCCCGCCGTGGACGTGGTCCTGGCCCCGGGCAAGAGCGGCACCGCGGTGCTCCGCTACACGCAGGCCAAGAACTACATGGAATGCAAGGTGGCGGACGCCGCCGGCTATCGAATCTACCCGCCGGAGGACAAGGCTTCCCTGTTCCTGGCAAAGCCCACCACGGCCTGCACCAACGCCGACATCACGCTCCTGAGCGTAGGGGCATTCCAGCCGAGCTGACACGCAGCTCCAGCGTTTGCCCGCACCACCCGCTTACCGCACAGGGACACCCCAACAGCAAGGGCGGCCCGGCAATTGCCGGGCCGCCCTTGCTGTTGCGCCTGCCTTAGTGTGCCGTGGCTTAGTGTGCCGTGGTGGTGCGGCGGGTGTGGGCCGTGCCTCGGGACAGGGCAAGGCCCAGTCCGACCATGGTGACCCCCAGGACGAAGTGCAGCCAGTTGTCGGCGGTGTTGACGGGGACAAAGTTGGCGGCGGTGTCCTGCCCGATCAACAGCCCGTAGATCCACAGGACCAGGTAGATGGCGCCGCCCACCACCAGGTAGTTCCGGGACTGGGCGGCAGTGCGGGCCATGGCTATACCGGCAGCACCGAAGAGCAAGTGGACGATGTTATGCAGCACGGAAACCTGGAAAATGCCCAGCAGCAGGGCTTCAGAGCCGTGCCCGGCGAAACCGAGTGCGCTGTAGTTCGTGGTAATTCCCGGGATGAACCCCAGGACGCCCACCAGGAGGAAAACCGCCCCCACGGCGAGCGCTGTTTTTTGGATGGTGGTCCGGCCTGCGGTGCGGCCGTCCGGGCTGATGCTGGTCATGACTTCTCCTAGTGTCTGTCGAAACGTACACAAGATGCCCGCCGGGCTGGGCCTGGCCATAGACTTAAACCCGGACACCATAAGTATACTTAGTAAGTCCCGCGCGGATAAGGATGGATCCATAACGGACCCATTACAAAACCGGCCCCGGCCAGGGCCTTCACCACGGAGACAGGCAGCTGACATGACATCTCTTTGGTTGGACCGTCCCGATAGATTCGTTTCCGATCCGTTCAAGCCGGGGTCCCGCTACCACACCGTGGTGGCCGGAGCCGGCCTCACCGGCCTGGTCGCAGCGCTCCTGCTGGCGCGGTCGGGGCAGGACGTGCTGGTGGTGGAAGCGAGGCATCCCGGCGCGGTCACCACCGGAAACACCACGGCCAAGGTGACCCTGCTGCAGGGCACGGTCCTGGCGCAGCTGGCGCGGCAGTACCCCCGGCACCAAGTCCAGGCCTACGTGGATGCCAACCGCGAAGGCCAGGCGTGGCTGCTGCGGTACCTGGAGGAGCAGAACGTTCCGTTCCAGCGCCGCGACGCCTACACCTACGCCACCACGCCCGCTGCCACGGAGAAGCTCCGCGAAGAAGTCAGCGCAGCAACCACCGCAGGCCTGGACGTCGAGTACGTGCGTGACGCCGGCCTCCCCTTCCCGGTCCACGGCGCCGCACGCCTGGCAGCACAGGCGCAGATCCACCCCGTGGAGGTCCTGGATGCGCTACTGTCGGACCTCCGCAGCCGCGGCGGGTCGATCGCCACGGGCGTCCGGCTGCGGGATGTCACGGGCGACAGGCCCTGCACGGTGGAGACGGACAAGGGCAGCGTCACCGCGGACCAGGTGGTGCTCGCCACCGGCACCCCCGTGCTGGACCGCGGCCTGTACTTCGCCAAGCTGAAACCGCACCGCTCCTACGCCGCTGCACTGCAGCTGGCCGAGGGCCAGGAGCCGCCTCCCGGGATGTACATCTCCGTGGAGCAGCCCACCCATTCGCTCCGGGACTACGAGTCCGACGCCGGGCGCCTCCTTTTGGTGGGCGGGCATGGGCATCCGGTGGGCCGGACACCGTCCGAAAAGGCGCACCTGGAGGGCCTCCTCGCGTGGGCCGGCCAGCACTATCCCGGGGCGGTACCCACGCACACCTGGTCGGCGCAGGACTACCAGCCCACCAACCTCATGCCCTTCTTCGGCAAGCTCCCCCGCGGCCGGGGCCATGTGTACTTCGGCACGGGCTACAACAAGTGGGGCATGACCAACGCCGTGGCCGCGGCCCTGGGAATCTCGGCCGACATCCTGGGCGGCCAGGTCCCCTGGGCCGACACCATCCACCACCGGATCACCTCGCCGTCCGGGGCGCTATCCGCCGTGGGCCTGAACGCGGGCGTGGCCGCCCGGCTGGCCACCGACTGGGGCAAGGTCGCCGGCCGGAAGCTGCGCAAGGATACGCCCGCAGCGGCAGCACCGGCTGTCCCTGCCGAGGGGACGGGAACGGTCGACGGCGGCACCGGACGTCCCGTGGCCGTCTCCACCGTTGACGGGACCACCTGCAAGCTCTCCGCCGTGTGCACGCACCTGGGCGGGATCGTGCACTGGAACGACAGCGAAAAAACTTGGGACTGCCCGCTGCATGGCTCCCGCTTCAGCAGCGACGGCACGCTCCTCGAAGGACCCGCCACCCGGAACCTGCCAAGGGCCGACAAGGGTTGACGGCTGCGGCTACGGGACGCCGGCGTCGCGGGCCCCACGGATCCTGTCAGCGGGGTGGGGCATGATGGAGGCATGAACCCGGAACAGCCGCCCGCTCCCGGCGCTGAAGCTCCCATGGGTCAGTTCAGCCGCCCCACCAGGGAGTGGTTCCTGGGCGCGTTCCATGAGCCTACGCCCGCCCAGGCGGGGGCGTGGAACGCCATCTCCTCCGGCTCGCATGCCCTGGTGGTTGCCCCCACGGGATCGGGCAAGACGCTGGCCGCGTTCCTGTGGGCGCTGGACCGGCTGATCAGCTCCGCTCCGCCCGCACCCGTCCCGGCGGAAGCGCCGAAAGGCAAACGCACCCGTGCGCCCAAGCGGAAGACCCGCGTCCTTTACATCTCCCCGCTGAAGGCCCTGGGCGTGGACGTGGAACGGAACCTCCGCGCCCCGCTGATCGGCATCACCCAGACGGCCAAGCGGTTGGACCTGCCGGCACCGCTCATCAGCGTCGGGGTGCGGTCCGGGGACACCACGACGGCGGACCGGCGGGCGCTGTTGAGCAACCCGCCGGACATTCTGATCACCACGCCCGAGTCGCTGTTCCTCATGCTCACCTCGCGGGCACGGGACACCCTCACCGAAGTGGACACCGTGATCATCGACGAAGTCCACGCCGTGGCCGGCACCAAGCGCGGCGCGCACCTTGCCGTGTCGCTCGAACGGCTGGACGCGCTGCTGCCCAAGCCGGCGCAACGGATCGGACTCTCGGCCACCGTGGAGCCCCGGGACCTGGTGGCGCAGTTCCTGGCCGGGTCCGCCCCGGTGGAAATCGTGGCGCCGCCGGCCCGGAAGAACTGGGACCTGACGGTGTCCGTGCCGGTGGAGGACATGACGGACCTGCAGGGCGCGGCGGGTGCGTTCGATTCCGGTCCGGCCTCCGGACTGCAGCCGCAGGCGTCCATCTGGCCGCATGTGGAGGAGAAGATCGTGGACCTGGTCCTGGCCAACCAGTCCACCATTGTCTTCGCCAACTCCCGCCGGCTGTCCGAACGGCTCACCGCGCGGCTGAACGAGATCTACGCCGAACGCCAGCTCGTGGCCGCGGGCGGCGGCTGGGACGCCCCTGCGCTCGGGGCTGATGCAGCTGCGCCGGGGACGGCCGCGGCCTGGGGGGACGCGCCGCCGGAGGCGCCGCCGTCGGGCGTTCCTGCCTCAACCGCGACGCCCGCGCACATGATGGCCCAGGCCGGAAGCTCCGCCGGGGCGGACCCGGTGCTGGCCCGCGCCCACCACGGTTCGGTGTCCAAGGACCAGCGCGCGCTCATCGAGGATGACCTCAAGTCCGGGCGGCTGCGTTGCGTGGTGGCCACCTCGTCCCTGGAGCTGGGCATCGACATGGGCGCGGTGGACCTGGTGGTGCAGGTGGAATCGCCGCCGTCGGTGGCCAGCGGACTGCAGCGGGTCGGGCGTGCCGGCCACCAGGTGGGCGAAGTGTCGCAGGGCGTGCTGTTCCCCAAGCACCGCGCGGACCTGGTGCACACTGCCATCACCGTGGAGCGGATGCTGGACGGGAAGATCGAGCGGCTCAGCATCCCGGCCAACCCCCTGGACATCCTGGCCCAGCAGACCGTGGCTGCCACCGCGCTGGGCAGTATCGACGTGGAGGAATGGTTCAGCACGGTGCGCCGCTCGGCCCCGTTCGCCTCGCTCCCCCGGTCCGCGTTCGAGGCCACGCTGGATCTGCTGGCGGGGCGGTACCCGTCCGACGAATTCGCCGAACTCCGGCCCAGGATCATCTGGGACCGCAACGCAGGCACCATCGAGGGCCGGCCCGGCGCGCAGCGGCTGGCCGTCACCTCCGGCGGGACCATCCCGGACCGCGGCCTCTTTGGGGTGTACATCATCGGCACCGAAGTGGAGGGCTCTGGCACCCCTGCGGAGGACGGTAAGCCCGCGCGCGCGGCCAAGGGCGGGCGGCGCGTGGGCGAGCTGGACGAGGAGATGGTCTACGAATCCCGCGTGGGCGATGTGTTTGCCCTGGGCGCCACCAGTTGGAAGATCGAGGACATCACGCACGACCGCGTCCTGGTCTCCCCCGCCTTTGGCCAACCCGGCAAGCTGCCGTTCTGGAAGGGCGATTCGCTGGGCCGTCCGGTGGACCTGGGGCGTGCCCTGGGCGCGTTCGTCCGGGAACTTTCAGCATCCGACGCCGGCCCGGCCGCCGAACGCTGCAAGGCCAGCGGGCTGGACGACTTCGCCGCGAACAACCTTCTTCAGTACCTCACCGAGCAGAAACAGGCCACCGAGGTGGTGCCCAGCGACACCACGCTGGTGGTGGAGCGGTTCCATGACGAGCTGGGCGACTGGCGCGTGATCCTGCACAGCCCGTTCGGCATGCCTGTTCATGCACCGTGGGCCCTGGCGGTGGGGCAGCGGCTGCACCAGCGGTACGGGCTGGACGGCTCGGCCATGGCCGCGGACGACGGTATCGTGCTGCGCGTTCCCATGATGGAGGACGAACCGCCCGGCGCGGAGCTGTTCCTGTTCGACCCCGAGGAGCTGGAGCAAATCGTCACGGCGGAGGTGGGCGGCAGCGCGCTGTTCGCCTCCCGGTTCCGCGAATGCGCCGCCCGGGCACTGCTGCTGCCCCGGCAGACCCCGGGAAAGCGGCAGCCCCTGTGGCAGCAGCGCCAGCGGTCCGCGCAGCTGCTGGATGTGGCGCGTAAATACCCCACGTTCCCGATCGTGCTGGAGACTGTGCGCGAATGCCTGCAGGACGTGTACGACCTCCCGGCTCTGAAGGACATCGCGGCGTCGGTGGAGCGCCGGGAGCTACGGATCCTGGAGACCACCACGCAGCAGCCATCGCCGTTCGCTAAGTCCCTGCTGTTCGGGTACGTGGCGCAGTTCCTTTATGAGGGCGACTCCCCGCTCGCCGAGCGCCGTGCCGCCGCCCTGGCCCTGGACTCGACGCTGCTTAATGAGCTGCTGGGCCGGGTGGAGCTGCGGGAGCTGCTGGACGAGAAGGTCATCGAGGCGACCGAACGCGAGCTGCAGCGGCTGGTTCCGGACCGCCGGGCCCGGGGCATGGAAGGGGTGGCGGACCTGCTGCGGCTGCTGGGACCGCTGACGCCGGAAGAAACGGCGGAGCGGCTGCAGGGACCTGCCGGACCGGAAGTGGCGGAGGTCGCCGAGGTCGAAGCGGTTGACTCCGCTCCTGACGGCGCGGCGGTTGAACCTGCCGTTCCGAGCGCCCCGAGCGCCTCAGCGGCCGAGGCCACCGCACACCTGGTGGCGCTACAGCGCGCCAACCGGGCCATCCGGGTGACGATCGGCGGGGTGGAGCGGTTCGCCGCGGTGGAGGATGCCGCCAGGCTGCGGGATGCCATCGGCGTGCCGCTGCCCATGGGTGTTCCGCTGGCGTTCATCGAGCCGGTGGCCGATCCCCTGGGCGACCTTGTATCCCGTTACGCCCGGACGCACGGACCCTTCACGGCCACGGAAGCAGCGGACCGGCTGGGACTGGGCGTGGCCGTCGTCGAAACTGCGCTCAAACGCCTCGCGGCGGACGGCCGCGTGGTGGAGGGCGAGTTCCGCCCCCATGTCACGCCGCCCGAAAGCGCACTCCCTGACGCTGAATCACGGGAAGCTGGCCCCCAGGAAGCAGCACCGCAGCCAATAACCCACCCAGTCGGTAGCGAATGGTGCGATGCGGACGTCCTGCGGAAGCTCCGGCGTCGTTCGCTTGCCGCGCTCCGTGCCGAAGTGGAGCCGGTGGATGCCGCAGCGTACGGCCGGTTCCTGCCCGCCTGGCAACACGTCCGGACGCCCGGAGGCGGGCGCGGGCAGCCGTCGCTGCGGGGGCTGGACGGGATCGTCACCGCCATCGACCAGCTCTCCGGCGTGCCCATCCCGGCGTCCGCATGGGAGCCGCTGGTACTGGCAAGCCGCGTCTCCAATTACCAACCCGCCATGCTCGATGAGCTCATGGCGGCCGGCGAGGTGCTGTGGGCGGGCGCCGGCCCGCTGCCCGGGAACGACGGCTGGATCAGCCTTCACCTCGCGGATTCCGCCGAACTGACCCTGAACCCGTCACCCGAGTACGAACCCGGCGACACCCAGCAGCGGATCCTGGACCACCTGCGGGGCAACGGCGGCGGGTACTTTTTCCGCCAGCTGACCGACGTCGCTGGCGGGATGGACGCGGTGCTGGGCGACCAGGAAGTCGTCTCCGCACTGTGGGATCTTGCGTGGGCCGGCCGGATCACCGGCGATACGTTTGCGCCGGTCCGGGCACTGATCGCCGGCGGGCACACGGCGCACCGGCAGGTGGCCCGTGCGCCGCGGGCCAGGGCGCCGCGGCTCAGCAGGCTGGGCCGTTCGCACGGCTCAGGGCTGTTCGGGTCCCCGGGGCTGGGCGGTGGTTCCGGGGCGGGTTCTTCAGGGCTGGGCTCCTCCCGGCTGGGCGGCGCGGGCGCCGTGCCGCCGATGGCTGCCGGCCGCTGGTCAGCGCTGCCGCAGCCGGAACTGGACGCCACGCTCCATGCGCGCGGCACGGCGGAACTGCTGCTGGACCGCTATGGCGTGGTCACCCGGGGCTCCGTTATGGCAGAGCAAATCCTGGGCGGTTTCGGCCTGATGTACAAGGTCCTAGCACGGCTCGAGGAGGCCGGGCGGTGCCGCCGCGGCTACTTCATCGAACATCTGGGGGCTGCACAGTTCGCCGTGCCCGCCACCGTGGACCGGTTGCGTTCCTATTCTGAAGACACCCAGCTGGCCAAGGCGGAACCGGTTGCGCTGGCGCTGGCCGCAACGGACCCCGCCAACCCTTACGGCGCCGCGCTTCCCTGGCCTGCGTCGCACGATGACGCCGGCAGCGGGCACCGGCCCGGACGGAAGGCAGGGGCCCTGGTGGTCCTGGTGGACGGTGCCCTGGTGCTGTACGTGGAACGCGGCGGCAAGACCCTCCTGGCCTTCAGCGATGACGACGCCGTCCTGGCCGCCGCGGCGTCGGCTCTTGCCGGAGTCGTGACCCGGGGCGCAGTGGACAAGCTGATCATGGAGAAGGTCAACGGCCACGGGATCCTGGACACCCCCGTCGCTACCGCGCTCACCGCCGCCGGAGCCTACTCCACGCCGAAGGGGCTGAGGATCCGTGCCTGAGGGCGATTCCGTCTGGCGTGCGGCCCGGCAGCTGCACGAAGCCCTGGCCGGGCAGACGCTCCTGGCCTCGGACTTCCGGGTGCCGCGGTTCGCAACGTTGAACCTGGCCGGCTGGACCGTGGCGGAGGTGGTGCCCCGCGGGAAGCACCTGCTCATGCGCGTCGCGGGCCCGGACGGCAAGCGGCTCACCATCCACTCCCACCTGAAGATGGAAGGGACCTGGCAGGTCTATCCGCCGGGCGGCCGGTGGCGGAAACCCGGCCACACGGCCCGGTGCGTGCTGCGGACGGAGGCTGCGGACGCCGTCGGATTTTCCCTGGGCCTGCTGGAAGTGGTGGCTACCGACCAGGAGGACGCAGTGGTCGGATTCCTGGGCCCGGACCTGCTGGGACCAAATTGGGATATCGATGAGGCTGAACGCCGGATCCGCGCTGCCCCGGACATTCCCGTGGGCGTAGCGCTGCTCGACCAGCGGAACCTGGCCGGCATCGGCAACATCTACCGGTGCGAGGCGTGCTTCCTGTCAGGGGTTCATCCGGCCGTTCCGGTCTCCGACGTTGCGGATCTGCGGACCATCATGACGGACGCCAAGCAGCTTCTGGAAGTGAATCTTGGGCCGGGCCGGCGCGTCACCGTGCTCAACGCCCGCGGGATGCCTGTTGGCCGAATGGCCGGCCGGCCCGGCTACTGGGTATACGGCCGCGAACACCGGGCCTGCCTGAAGTGCGGGACACCCATCCGCCGCGGGCTGCTGGGGAAACCCAACGGAGACGAGGAACGCGACATCTACTTTTGTCCGCGGTGCCAGCCCGTCCCAGGCTGACCGTCCGGACCCGCACACCTGGTGGCCTACCGGCGGAACTAGCGTGCCGCCGTCGTAGGTTCCGCACTGGCCGGACGGGCCGAAGGCGCCGCCGTGTCCGGCACCATGAACCGTGGCAGAAGCAACTGGACCAGGGGGCCGATGGCGAGCGCGTACACCACTGTGCCCACGCCCACCGAACCGCCCAGGAGCCATCCGATGGCCAAGACGGCAACCTCGATCAGCGTCCGGCAGAGCCGAATCGACCGGCCGGTGCGGTGTGCGAGGCCGGTCATGAGTCCGTCGCGGGGTCCGGGGCCCAGGCGGGCGCCGATATAGCAGGCGGACGCGACGCCGTTGAGCAGGACGGCGCCGGCCATCATGGCGAACTGGCCGGCAACGTGCGTGACATCCGGAATCACCGCCAGGCCCAGGTCCGCGAAGAGACCCACCAGGACCGCGTTGCACAGGGTACCGATCCCCGGCCGCTGCCGCAGCGGGATCCACAGCAGCAGCACCACGAAACTCGTGATGATCACCACGGTGCCGATACTGAGCACGGTTCGGTTGGCCACGCCCTGATGAAAGACGTCCCACGGGTCCAGGCCGAGCCCGGCGCGGATCAGCATCGCCAGGGACACCCCGTACAGGGCAAGGCCGATGAGAAGCTGGACGAGTCTGCGGGTCACCACACCACCTTGCCACGGAATCGCCCCGCAGCCGCCCCTTTCTCGTGCCTCCGGGCAGAGGTTACGCGTAGACCTGTCCGAGGAAACCGCCCCATGCTCTTGCAGTCGCGGTCGAATCGCCGGAACCGCTGAAATCATGCACCGTCATGCCCACCGGAGCGCCCCAGGCATTGCGGCCGAAGAACCTGTACATCGCATCCTTGGTGCGGATGCCCAGAAAGTGCTGGTTGGAAAAGTCCACTTCACCCGAAAGTCGGCCCACACCGTCGAGCTCCACGTCCACCGGTGAACCCTGCCGCGCCGACTCAACGCCCAGCGCCCTGCGGAGCCGCTCGAAACCCTCCGGCGACTGCGATGCGGCAGGTCCCTGGATGTCGGTGAACACCACGGGACGGCCATCAAAATGCGCCAGGTACTGCCCCAGCGTGTGGAGGTAGAACTCGGTGTGGCGGGACGCGCCGTCGTACTGTTCATCCCAATTGTCCGCAAAGACGCCGCTGTGGACGTAGTGCAGGCGGGCGCGGTTGTCCTCCAGCGGTTCGAGCACGTGCTCCAGCTGGTTGAACCAGCCGTCCGGGCCCTCCATCCGCGAGACCAGGTGGGTGGGGTATTCCTGGACGGTCTTCACATCCGGCCACTGGTCCGTGGGGAACATCCAGGCCGGGGTTCCGCCGGTTACCGCCTCCCACACCCGTTCCGGCGTGGCGGGAAGTTCGGTGTCATGAACGATTTCGAAGCTGCGGTTGTCAGTCATTGTCCTGTTCCTTGCCTGTCTTGTGGGCGGTTGCCTTGGGGTTCTGGTCGGGTGCCTTGAGGGCCCGTCGCTTTCAGGACCGGGTGCAGTGCGACCACCAGCCGGTGGCGCCGCCCCTTGGATGCGCTCGAGCCGCCGTGATTGTGGTACTTGTCCACCAGTTGCGTAACCGCCACACCGAGTTCCTCGGCAAAAGCGGCCCGGTCGGCGGCGGTGCGGAAAGTGATTTCGCCGTCGATCGCAAACGTCGCCAGCTCCTGCTTTGCCGCAGCCGCGCCAGCGATCAGCTTGCCTGTCTCCTGCACCATCCGGCCGGCGAGCGCCAGCAGCCAGAAAGCGGAGAAACGGTCCGAAAACCGGTGCGGATCCGGCGACACCTGGGCCAGCGCCTGGGGCGAGATCAGGTACGACGCAGCCGTCGCCTGCAGCACCCGCTCCGTGACGTTTCCCTTGCGCCGCTCCTCCACCAGCTCCACCAGGCCGTGCCGTTCGAGGGCCTTGAGGTGGTAGTTGACCTTCTGCCGGGGCAGGCCGGTTTTGGCGGCGAGCTGCGTGGCCGAGCCCGGCTCCCCCAGTTCGCGCAGGATCCTGGTCCGAATAGGGTCCAGCGACGCCTCTGCGGCGGCCGGATCCTCGATCACCGCGATGTCCAACATGGGTTAACAATGCCCACCGACAACTTTTTTTGTCAATAACTTTTTTCTGTTCGGAGTCCCCGGGGTGCGGACGTTCACATCTGTCCCAGCGTCACGCTGCCGATCCGCGCCCGGGCCCCCCCGGGTAGACTGGACCGGTGATGCAGTCACCCCTCCCCGTGCGCGACGGCGTCAATGCCACCCGCCTCCGCCTGCCGGAAGACGGTCCGTGGGATACGGCCATGGACTACATGATGCACCGGTGGGGCCACATCGATCCACAAGGCATCGAGGACCGTTTCGACGCCGGCGAAATCGTGGGTGAAGGCGGCGTTCCACTGGATCGGACCACCAGGCTCCAGGACCACACGTTTATCTGGTACTACCGCACGCTCCCGCCGGAAACCCGGATACCGGTGGAGATCAAGATACTGCACCAGGACGAGCACCTCCTGGTCGCAGACAAGCCGCATTTCCTGCCCACCACGCCCGGCGGCACCTACATCCAGGAATCGGCGCTGGTCCGGCTGCGGAACCAGCTCGACCTGCCGGATCTGATCCCCATGCACCGGCTGGACCGCATGACCGCCGGCGTCCTCCTGTTCTCCACCAACCCGCAGACACGGGGCAAATACCAGGTGCTCTTCGAGAAGCGCCAGGTCCAGAAGGAGTACGAGTGCGTGTCCGCCGCCGAGCCCGCGCCGGGGCACCCCGCCGTCGAGTTTCCCGTTGTGGTCCGTAACCGTATGACCAAGTCCCGCAGCTACCTCCTGGCCGAGGTGGTGGACGGCGAGCCCAACGCGGAAACCAGGATCGAACAGCTCGAAACGTTCGACGCCGGCACCCCGGCGGACGTTTCAGCCGCCGGTTCCGCAGCGCATCCCGCGGTCCGCCTCGGCAGGTACCGGCTGGAGCCGCACACCGGAAAGACCCACCAGCTGCGGGTGCACATGGCATCACTGGGACTGGGCATCGTCAACGACGCGTTCTACCCGGAACTCCTGGACAAAGCCCCGGACGACTACTCCAGACCGCTCCAGCTCCTGGCCCGCGGCATCCGTTTCGTGGACCCGATCTCGGGCAAACCCGTGGAGTACCGCAGCCGGCTGGAATTGAACGAAGCAGCACGCGCCCGCGCCTGATAGCTTGGCGCCATGGACTTCGGCAGCGCAGACAGCTGGGGCGCGGCGATCTATTTCTGGATCATCCCCTTGGTCCTCGGCGATGCAATCTTTCCGCTGGTGCCGTCCGAGATGGTGGTCATTACCGGCGGCGCGCTCTCAGCGGACGGTCGGGCCAACATCTTCCTTGTGCTCCTGCTGGCCGCCGTGGCTTCCTGGATCGGCGACATGGTGGTTTTCCAGCTCTTCCGTCGCCGCCTCAGCCATAGCCTGGACCGCTGGCGCTGGGGCCGCCGGGTCCACCGCGGCATCCACGAGGCCATTGCGAAGGCCGGCCGCACCACCACTTACGGCACCATCATCGGCGCGCGTTTCATCCCGGGCGGCCGGCTGGCCACCTCCGCGGCGGCCGGTATCGCCAGCGTGTCAGTGCGCGGCTTCAGCCTCTGCGCCGGGCTCGGAGCAATCCTCTGGGCCTGCTGGCTGGGGGGTTTGGGCTACTTCACCGGTTCGGCCACCCGGCTGCCATTCTGGGCGAGTTCACTCATCGGGGTGGCGTTGGGGCTCCTGGTGGGCGCCGCCGTCGGAATAATCGCGACCCGGCGGCGCGGCAACCGCTCACCCGTGGACGAACCGCCCGCCTGACCTCAACCTCACACGGGCAGCCAGCGGCCGCGGGCGCGGCGAAGTACGGTAAGCGTTCCGGTCAGGGCAACGCGTTCGACGGCGTCACGCATCATCGCGGCCGACTCCACCGCGTGGCGGTTCTCGCCGCTGTATTCGGTCGCCTCCACGAGGAAGCGCAGGTTGAGCTGCGGCACACCTCCGGCGATTTGGAGCTGGTGCGATTCGACGTGATGGCGGGTTCCGAGCGCTTCGACGGCGGCGTCCATGACCGCCTCGGGCGGATTGCCGGGCCGCAGGCCGGTGATTTTCAGGCGCGCTTGAAACGAAGGCACCCCACCACCCTAGACGATCCGGTCCCGCATTCATCCTTCCGGATTGAACCGGGAGAACCTTGATCTATTCCCCGTTTGGATACCAATGCACGGCGCATCAAGTCTCTGGCTGCAATAACCTTGAGGGATGGAAATCCAGCAGGCCCGTGCCTTTCTCGTCGTTGCTGAGGAACTGCACTTCGGCCGCGCCGCCAAGCGGCTGCATATGGCCCAGCCGCCCCTCAGCCGTCTCATCCGGCAACTGGAGGCCGAACTGGACGGCACGCTGTTCGAACGCAACACGCGCCACGTCAGCCTCACTCCGCAAGGGGAAGCCCTCATCGAGCCCGCCCGTGAACTCGTCCTGCTGGCGGAACGGATCAAGGACGTAGTCCGTAAGTCCAAGGCAGGCGAGGTAGGCCGTGCGCGTATCGGTTTCGCCGGCGCATCCGTGAATCAGGCCGTGGGAGAACTCGCCCGCCAGATCCGCCGCAAGCGGCCGGGCATCTCCCTGGAGCTCCACAGCTCCCAGTTCTCGCATGTAGGCCTCGAGAAGGTCCTGGACGGTTCCCTCGATCTCGTCATCGGCCGATGGGACTTCCTGCCGCCGGGTATCAGCTCCCGGCTCACCGCCGTGGAAGAGCTGCTGATCGCACTGCCGGAAAATCACTCCCTTGCGGCGAATGACGCGGTTTCCGCCGAAGACCTCGCCGATGAAGCATGGATCGTCCTGCCCGGCGGAGCAGGCGCCACCCTGCCCAACCGGCTGAACACCCTTGCTGTGAACGCCGGATTCGTACCCCGCATCGTCCAGGTAGCCCCCGACTCCTGGACGTTGGTTGTGCTGGTGGGCGCCGGGGTTGGCATTTCGCTGATTCTTTCAAGCGTGCGCGACAACATCCCCTCCCGCGGCGTGGTCTACAGACCCTTGAAACAGGAACAGCGTCCAGTCGAGGTACGGCTGATCTGGCGGAAGGGGGACCTCAATCCCGCCGTCCAGGCGGTCATCGAAATCTCCGAAAGCGTTCTCCCGGTCCCGGACCCTGCCACCCTCGAACACGCGCCCCTCAGCCTGCGTCCGCCTGCGGACTGTAGGTGAAGAACCCCTTGCCTGACTTCCGGCCCAGCTCCCCGCGGGCCACCATATCCCGCATCAGCCGCGGCGGTGCGAACCGCGGGCCGAGAGTACGTTCCAGGTACTCCGCGATGCCCAGTCGGACATCAAGGCCCACCATGTCCGACAACGCCAGCGGGCCGACTGGATGCTTGTAGCCCAGCTTCATCGCGTTATCGATGTCTTCTGCGGAGGCTACACCCTCCTCCACCATGCGCATTGCCTCCAGCGCAATAGCCACACCCAGGCGGGAGGAAGCGAAACCTGGGGCGTCATTGACGACGACGGGGGTTTTGCCCAGTTCCCCCACCCACCTCGGTGCCAGGTCTGCGAGCTCCTGACCTGTATTCCGGGCGAGCACCACTTCCACGAGATGGGAGGCCGGGACGGGGTTGAAAAAGTGCAGCCCGCAGAAGCGCTCCGGCCTCCGCAGTTGCCCGGCGAGCCCCTCCACTGACAGGGAAGAAGTATTGGTTGCCAGCCATCCACCCGCCTGGAGATGACGTTCCACCTCCTGCAGGGCGGCGACCTTCACGTCCCACACCTCCGGGACGGCTTCGACGACGAGACCGGCCCGGGCGAAATCGGCGCAGTCGACTGAGAGGGAAAGTCTTCCGGTCCATTGGTCCACGCTGCCACCCGCGGCGCCCCGCTCAAGCGACGCCGCCAGGTCCCGATGAATCCGGTCCTTCGCGGCCTGCACAGACTTCGAGTCCCGCTCCACTACAACCACCCTTGCCCCGGCAAGCAGGAAGGCATGGGCGATACCCGCACCCATGCGGCCTCCTCCCAGCACGCCTACGACACCGGGCACGATTCCGGCCATCAGACCCGCTCCACCAGCAGGGCCGTGCCCTGGCCCACGCCGACGCACATTGTGGCCAGTCCACGTCCGGCGCCTTCGCGCTCCATCCGGCCGAGCAGGGTGACCACCAGGCGGGATCCGGATGATCCGAGGGGGTGTCCAAGGGCGATCGCCCCGCCGTCGCTGTTCACAATCTCCGGGTCCAGGCGGAGACGGCGGATGCAGGCCAGGGACTGGCTGGCAAATGCCTCATTGAGCTCCACCGCACCAAGGTCACCGATCCCCCACCCGGCGCGGTCGAGCACCTTTTGGGTTGCCGGCACGGGGCCGATGCCCATGAGGTGCGGCTCCACACCGGCGGAGGCACCGTCGACGATCCGGGCCCGGGCACGGAGCCCGTACTTCTCGACAGCCCGTTCGGACGCGACCAGGACCGCGGAGGCACCGTCGTTGAGGGAAGATGAGTTGCCGGCTGTGACGACGGTGCCGTGCTGGACGACCGGCCGCAAACCAGCCAGGACTTCCATGGTGGTGCCGGGACGGGGCCCTTCGTCGGTGTCCACAATGGTTTCAGCTCCCTTCCGGCCTGTCACCGTTACCGGAACGGTCTCGGCAGCGAAGCGGCCGGCGCCGATCGCAGCGACCGCCTTGGCGTGGGACGCCACGGCGAACGCATCGGCGTCCTCGCGGGAAATGCCGTCGACGGTGGCGACTTCCTCTGCGGTTTCGGGCATCGAAAAGGTCAACTTGTCGACGTGGTGGAATCTGGGGTTCGTGAAGCGCCAGCCGATGGACGTGTCAAAAATTTCTCCGGGCTTCGCGTACGCCTTGGCGGGCTTCTCCATGACCCAGGGGGCCCGGGACATCGATTCCACGCCGCCGGCGACCACCAGGTCCGCTGCTCCGGCCTTGACCATGTGGGAGGCCATGGTGATGGCCGACAGCCCCGATGCGCACAAGCGGTTGACCGTAATGCCGGGAACTGTGTCGGGAAACCCCGCCAGCAGCCAGGCCATCCGGGCCACATTCCGGTTGTCTTCCCCCGCTCCGTTGGCGTTGCCAAAAATCACCTCATCGACGTCGTGGGGGTCGATCCCCGCGTCCGTCACCACGTGTCCGACCACCAGGGCCGCGAGGTCATCCGGCCGCATGGTCGACAGGGCGCCGCCATAGCGGCCTACAGGGGTGCGTCCCCCTCCGACGAGAAAGGCTTCCATCATTCTTGTGTCCGTTCCTTAGTGCGTACCTGTTGCTGCTGCTGGTGCAGCGCCGGTGGTTTAGTTGAAGGCAGAAATGCCGGTGATGTCCCTGCCCACCAGCAGGGCTTGAATGGAATCGGTGCCCTCGTAGGTGGACACCACTTCCATGTCGGTCATATGCCGGGCAACGTGGTTTTCGAGCAACAGTCCGTTCCCGGCCAGCAGGTCACGTGCCTCGTTGCAGATCCATTTGCCCTTCTGGGCTGTCGCCATTTTCACCATCGACGCCTGGGCGTTGGTCAGCTGGCCGCGGTCCGCGAGCTCGGCCATCCGGTTGCACAGCAACTGCATGGCGGTGAGTTCGCTGAGCATGTTCGCCAGCCGCGCCTGGACCAGCTGGTAGCCGCCGATCGCCTTGCCAAACTGCATACGCTTCGACGCGTAGTCGGCGGCGATTTCGAAGGCCGCCATGGCGTGTCCCACGGCTTCCCAGGAAGCTCCGCCCCGGGTGGCCTGAAGGACTCGGGAGACGTCCTTGAAGGAGTTGCAGCCTGTGAGGCGGTTCGCGGCCGGGACGCGGAGGTCCGTGATCAGGATGTCGGCCTGGTTGATGGCGCGCTTTCCCACTTTGCCCCTGATGACTTCCGGCCGGTAGCCGGCGGGGTATGCGCCGTCGTCCTCCTTCTCAACGACGAAGGCGTTAACCTGCCCGTCCGTAACATTCCGGGCGAAGACAACCACGGCGTCGGCCGCGTGGCCGTTTCCGATCCATCTCTTATGTCCGTTGAGCACCCATGAGGAGCCTTCGAGGCGGGCACTGGTCTCCAGGGCGACAGAATCGGAACCATGCTCCGGCTCAGTCAGTGCGAAGGCGCCGGTCTTTTCCAGCCGGGCCATGCCCGGTAGCCAGCGGGCCTTCTGCTCTTCGCTGCCGAGCATGTTGATCGCGCCCATGCAGAGGTTGGAGTGGACGCCGAAGAACGTGTTGATGCTGCCGTCGGCCCGGGCGATTTCACGGGCAACCATGCCGGCCGCCTTCCGGCTCATGCCCGGGCATCCATGGCCCTGGATTGTGGTGCCGGCGACGTTTAACTCTGCCAGGGCGGGCACCAGTTCCCACGGGAACTCGGCACGCTCCCAGTATTCATTGATCACAGGCAACACGCGTTCCTGGGCAAAACTGCGCACCTTGTTCCGGACGGCGATCTCCTCTGGGCTGAGGTCCTCGTCCAGGCGGAAATAGTCAGCGTCGGTGCTGGTCCCGGTGGCTACGGGTGTTGCCCGTTGGGCTGCAGTTTCAATGGTCATTTTTGGTCCTTTCGTTGGCGGGTTCGGGGATTACCCGGATGGGCCGGGGAACACCGGCGGTGCGGCGTGTCAGGCCGCGGGCGTCCCCGAATGCGTAAAGCATGGCGACTCCCATCAGGGAGACAAAGGGGAAAAGGAGGAGGGTCGCGTCAGCGGCGTAGGCAAGGGCCACGACGGCGTATCCGGCCCCCATCGCGAGGAAACGGATCATGTTGTGGATGCCTACTGCGGTCCCGGACCTTCCTGCGGCGGATAGGACGATGTCGGTTGCTGCCGCGCTTTGGGTAAAGGCTATGCCTGTGCCCGCGAGCACGAGTCCGGCCACCACCATGGACAGGACCGCCCACGGGACCATGCCGAACCGGGAACAGCAAACCGCCAGCGCCACGACCGGCCCGGATGCCATGAGGATCAGGATGCCGCGCCGAAGTTGCACATTCACGCCGCGGCGGCGGCCAAGCCTGGCGGCGAGGGGGCCGGCCACGATCATGGAGAGCGCCATCGTGAAGACAATGGCTCCGATGCCTGCAGGACCCATGTCCAAGTCCCTCGCCAGGAACAGCGGTACGGCCACAATGAAAACCGCCATCGATCCCATCGCCAGTCCGGCCCCGGCGGCCGCCCGCAAATATCCGCGGTCGCGCAGGAGACTGGGATCCAGCAAGGGGCCCGGAGCGCCAGCGTGTTCGGCTGCGAAGCGGGCCCGCCGGACGGAAAGCCGCCCGAACAGCCACAAGCTGAAGACCGCGCTGCCCAGGGAGCACAATATCCACCACCAGGACGTGGCCTGGCCTATCAGTACGGTGCCCGCAGCCGTGGACCCGGCCCCCACGACGAGCCAGAACATCGCGAACCTGTGCATTGGAGGCCGTTGAGGGCCGCTGGCCGGCATGGAGGCAATGAGCAGAAGGATCATGACCAGGACCAGCAATCCGTGGCTGAGGAACACGTTCCGCCAGCCGAGGGCTTCGGTGACGAGACCGCCGAAAAGCGGCCCGACCGCCTGGCCAAGGCCGATCGCGGAAGCCCAGGCCCCCATGGCCTGCGCCGTCCGCTCCGGCCAATGATTCATCAAGGCGGCCTGCACGCACGGCGGGATGGCGCTGCATGCCGCACCCTGCACGGCCCGGGCAGCGACCAGGGCCTCGGTCCCTGAAGCCTGCGAGGCCGCGGCCCCGGCAAGGACAAGGACACTGAGGGCCCAGACCAGCAAGGTCTTTGTTCCCACCCGATCGCCGACCCACCCGGCAAGTGGCACGAACATTGCCATCGCCATCGTGAAGGCACTGACGGCCAGGACCGCCTGCTGCCTGGTCATCCCGAGATCGGTCTGAATGACGTATAACGGTGCATTGATGACGTTCGCTGACAGGGTGCCCAGCGCGGTGGTGCCGAGCAGGGCAAAGTAGGCGATCCTGCGGCCTCCGTTGCCGGTCCTGCCCTGCTCGGTGGTGTTCATGCACGTTCGTCTGCGGTGCACGGCTGGGGAACCTGCACCTCGTTCAAAGAATCTCGCACGGTTGCTGGAAGCGGTGCAGGGCGTCCCGTAGCCGGATCCATCTGGACAAGCACTGTCCGGGCCCTGGCCGCTACATTCCCATGCTGGTGCAGCGTGTAGGCCACGGTGTAAGAGGTACGACCCACACCGGCAACCCACACCTTGGCCGTCAGTTCCGGTCCATGGTCGATCGGCCGTAGATAGTCGAGGCTCAGGGAGGCGACAACCCGCGGGTTCGTTGGGTCGGGAATGCCGGTTTCACCGAGCCAGTGTGCGATCGCTGCGAGCCGCGCCTCTTCGAGCAGGGTGACAATGCGCGCATTATTGACGTGGCGGTTGATGTCCATGTCTGACCAGCGGACGGCCAGCGGCGCGGTAAACACGAGGCTCATGAGGCTTTTCGGACCGCCTGCCGTGCGCCGTCCAGCCAGAGCAGGATCTTGTCCCTGTCACCGTCAAGCAGGGGTGGAGCCTGGCTGTAGTCGACGGGGGTCCGGCTGAAGGACACGGGGTGGCGGACCGTAGGAATGCTGCGGTCCCCCTTGCCGGCCATCGCCACGGGCTCCAGCCCGAGGCTCTGGGCCAGCTCAACTCCTTCCTCGACCGTCAGGATCGGCGCGCATGGCACCTGCACTGCCTTCAGTCGCTCGAACCAGACCCCGGCATCCTCGGTTGCCAGCCGTTCGATCATGAGCCCGCGCAGCGCCGCCCGGTGTTCGTTGCGTGCCGCCGGCGTGCTGAAGCGCTCGTCCCGGGCGAGCTCCGGGACACCCAGGCATACGCACAGGCGTCCGAACTGTCCGTTGTTGCCGACGGCGATGACGATCTCCTTGTCCCGGGCCGGGAACGGTTCGTACGGGTAGAGACTGGGATGCTCGTTGCCCATCCGGGTGGGGACGGTACCTCCTGTCACATACGCTGCTGACTGGTTGACCAGTCCTGACAGGGCCGAGGACAAGAGGTTCAGTTCAACGTGCTGCCCCGTCCCGGATTCCTGCTGCTCGTGGAATGCGCCAAGGACACCCACGGCTGCATGGAGTCCCGTGATGACGTCGAACAGCGCCACACCCGCCCTGTACGGCCCGCCATGCTGGCTGCCGGTGAGGCTCATCATGCCGGACAGCGCCTGGGCCAGAAGATCGTAGCCCGGCAACTCCGCCCCACCCGCCGTACCGAAACCGGTGATCGAGGCGTAAACCAGGTCCGGCCTCCATGCACTGACACTTTCGTAATCAAGGCCGTATCTCGTGAGCCCGCCCGGCTTGAAGTTTTCCACCAGGATGTCCGCACGGGCGATGATCTGCCTGACAAGCTCAAGTTGTTCGGGGTCGGTGAAATCCAGCGAAATAGAGTGCTTGTTCCGGTTTACCGAGAGGAAGAACGTGCTCTCCCCGTCCCGGTGCGGCGGGGTCCACGCACGGGCGTCGTCGCCGGCGGAGCTCTCCACCTTAATGACAGTCGCCCCCATGTCGGCCAGCAGCATGGTGCAGTAGGGGCCCGCGAGCACCCGGGTCAGGTCCGCCACCACTATCCCTGCCAGCGGGCCCGTCCCGGATCGGCCGAAAATATTCCGCAGTTCCTCTGCGGCCAGGGACTGGCTCATCTTTTTTCCTCTCGTAGTCCAAAACGGGCGCGGGCAGCCGCTTTCAGCCGGCATACTCGTACCAGCCGTGCCCGGTCTTGCGCCCGTAGCGGCCTTGGGCATAGAGCTTCTCGATTGATGGGTGGGGCAGGTCCTTTGGGTCCCCCGTCTGCTCATGTTCTGCAAGCCGGATCAGGTAGCTGACATCGATTCCCACCAGGTCCATCAGTTCGAACGGCCCCATGGGGTGGCCCAGAGCGGTTCTCGCGGCGACGTCGATGTCCCCGAAGCTGGCCACGCCCGATTCCTCGAGGCGAAGTGCCTCGTCCCGCAGCGCTCCGAGGAGCCGGTTGGCGACAAATCCGGGGACTTCTTTGTTGAGCCTGACGGGCTGCTTGCCGATCCTGCGGGCCAATTCGGCCGTGGCTTCGACGGTCTTGTCCGACGTCAATGGATTCCGTACGACCTCAACGCACTGCATGACGAGGGCAGGATTGAAAAAGTGCATGTTGCACACCCGGTCCGGCCTGCCGGTGGCGTCAATCAACAGGGATGAGGGGATCGTGGAGGAGTTCGTGGCCAGGATGGCATGCTCCGGGGCCGCTTTGTCCAGGTCCGCGAAAAGCTGCCGTTTGATGTCCAGCCGTTCGACTGCGGCTTCCAGAACAAAGTCCGCGGTCCGCGCTGCTTCCATGGAGTCGGTCGTGTACGCCATCCGTGCCAGCGCGTCGTCTATCTCCTTGCGGCTCCGGCTGCCTTTCTCCGCCATACGCCCCAGCCGCCGGCGCACCTCATCCCGGGAACGGCCGAGCGCGTTCATATCCAGGTCACTGATGGTGACGTCATAGCCGCCGAGGGCAAAGAGGGCGCTGATCTGGGTGCCCATGGCGCCCGACCCCACCACCAGCACATGCTGGATCGAATCAACGGTGTCGTGCCTGCTCATACGTGTTCCTTCCGTTCCGTTTCAGTGCCGGTCATCGATTTACCGAACCGTGCGGGGCGTTTTTCAAGGAATGCAGCTGCCCCCTCGGCCTTCTCGTCGGAGGCGTAGAGCAAGGACTGCGCCAGCCGTTCAAGCAGGAGACCGGTTCGCTGATCAGTCTCGATGCCGTTGCGCACTACGAGCCTGGCCAGCCGTACGGCCAGCGGCCCCTTGGCGAGGATGCTGTCCGCGGTGACGGCCACGGTGTCCATCAGGTCTTCTGCGGGGACAACGTTCGTGACGAGACCAATACGAAGAGCCTCATCGGCGTCGATGATCCGCCCTGTGAGGATCATTTCCTGGGCCCGGCCAACACCTACGAGCCTGGACAGCCGCTGGGTGCCGCCTGCTCCCGGAAGGATCCCCAGATTGGTCTCCGGGAGCCCGAAGCGGGCATTGACTGATGCGATGCGGATGTCGCAGGACATCGCAAGTTCGTTTCCGCCGCCCAGTGCGTAGCCGTTGACGGCGGCAATCGTGGGCTTCCCGTAATCCTGCACACGGTCATAGAGCCGCTGCATTCGCGCCTGCAGACCGTCCTGGAGCGTGTAGCCGGCCAACTGGGAAATGTCTGCGCCTGCGATGAACGATTTCTCGCCTGCACCGGTGAAGACCACCACGCCGATGTCCTCGCGCCCTTCAAATTCTTCGAGGGCAGCCTCGATCTCGCTGAGCACCTGGCGGTTCAGCGCGTTACGCACCTCGGGACGGTCTATGGTCAGTACCGCCATCCGGCCGATGACCTCGGTCGCGACGAGCGTCGCGCTCGCTGTTGCATGTGTCACGGGAATCAATCTCCTTTTTCCGGGTTTGCTGTCAGTGGACTGCGCTGACGCTTTGTGTGCTGTCCGTCGCGGGGCCTTCAGCGGAGTCGGCTGCCTGCGTTTCCGGTGCTGGGATGCCGGGCTTGCTGAGGAAGGTGAGGCCAACGCTCCCGGCCACCAGCAGCAGCCCCGCCACCACGGACAAAGTCGTGGGCAGGAACAGGAGGAAGCCGCCGGCCCCCGCGGTAATCCGGAACAAAACGCGCATCGGCCGGTCAAAACCAACCACCCATCCCTCAATGGCCGAGGCCAGGGCGTAAACCCCAACGATGCTCAGCACAAAGGCGAAGATGATCTTCCCGGGTTCGTCTTGGGCGACGAGCGCCGGGTTGAGCGCAAAGCCGAACGGGACGATGTATTTCACCGCGCCCAGCCGCATCGCCGCGAAACTCGTCGCCATCGCCGGCGCCTTGGCCAGTCCGGCGGCCGCGAAAGCCGCCAGGCCCACGGGCGGGGTGATATAGGAAACGGATGCCCAATAGATCACAAAGAGATGCGCTGCGAGCGGGTTGACTCCCATATCCACGACTGCCGGGACCATGACGATGGCCAGGAAGACGTAGGCCGCCGAGATCGTCATACCCATGCCCAGGATGAAGCAGGTAAGCGCCCCGGCGATCAGGATCAGGACCACGTTGTCGCCGACCAGGGCAACCAGTTCCCGCGCAAGGGACAGGCTGACGCCAGTCGCCGTCAGTCCCCCTACGATCAGCCCCACGCCGGCGATGATGCCGATGATGTTGCTGAGGGTCTTGCCGGAGTCGACCAGGAAGTCCGTGAACTCACTCAGCCCGAACCGTTGCTTGCGGCTGACCACTGCTACGGCCAGGAGGAAAGCGATCACGTAGTAGGGCACCTGGGTTTCAGAGTTCATGACAAACAGCAGGCTGGTCAGCAGCACCAGGGCCACAACGCTGGGCCAGCCAGCGACGAGGGCAGCCGTGGCGCGGGGCAACTGGGCGACCGGCACGCCCCGGAGACCCTTGCGGGCCGCATATCCATCAACCTGGAGGAAGATCCCCAGGAAGTACAGGACAGCCGGGATGATCGCGGCGACCAGGATTTCGGTGTAGGGCACGCCCACGAAGGACACCATCAGGAATGCCGCAGTGCCCATGATGGGCGGGGTGATGGAACCGCCGGAGGAGGCGGTGGCTTCGATTCCGCCGGCGTAGGTGGCGCTGAATCCTGACCGCTTCATTGCGGGAATGGTCATGGGACCCGTGGTCAGCACATTGGAGACGGCGCTGCCGCTCATCATGCCCATCGCGGCACTGCTGGCGACTGCCACCTTAGCCGCACCGCCCCGGTACCGGCCGAAAACCGACATGGCGAGGTTATGGAAGAAATCCGCACCGCCGGTGTGCTGCAGGGCCACCCCGAAGATC
This sequence comes from Pseudarthrobacter sp. NPDC092419, assembly GCF_044755045.1. NCBI lineage: Bacteria > Bacillati > Actinomycetota > Actinomycetes > Micrococcales > Micrococcaceae > Pseudarthrobacter > Pseudarthrobacter sp. NPDC092419. The sequence continues at coordinate 402,366 of NZ_JBIVQF010000002.1, read as the reverse complement.
AGAAAACCCACCAGGATTGTCGCGGCGGTCTGGATGGGCAGGCCCAGGATGCTCTCCGCGCCCATCGCATGCACCTGCGCCAAGGTCGGCAAATCGTAGGTTACCCCCTGCAGCACACCGATGGGCAGGTATTCGGCGAACAACGGATAGACGGAGAAGACGAGCGCTATCAGCGTCACCACGAGCCCGCCCGTGCGACGCAGCACCTCAAGCACGACCGCCCACAGGGCGAATGCTGCAACGGTGGCGGGCGCCGGGGCCATGTATTCCCAGCCGAAATTCTTTATTTCTGCACCGTTGAAGGCGAAGTACAGGCACACCGTGGCCGATACGAACATCAGCGCGATGTCATACCACCGCACCGCTGCCCCGCGGTGCCCGGATGCGGTATCACCGTCATCGCTGTGGGTGGCTTCGATTTTCTCGGCCAGCGGAGCCTTGCGAACAGGATTGACGATGAAGACCACCGGCAGGAAGCATGCCATCACCAGATAGAGGTAGGAGTTCGACAGCAGTGACAGCCCGAACATGTTCCAGAAGAACACCTGGTTCATGGCGAGCAGCACCCCCAGCACCGTCAGCGCAACGACGGCACCCCGCCAGAACGGCGTGATCCGGGCTTCAGTTCCCATTGGTGGTCCCCTTGTTGGTCTCGGTGGCAGACTCGCCGTCCAGTTCGGTCTTCTTCCAGTTTTTCCAGTTCTCGGCAAGATCCCGCTTCGACGAGGATTCGGCAATCTCCGGCCACGCCTCGCGCATTTTTTCGCCGCGCTCGATGAGCTCGTTGTTCTTTCGCTCGAGTTGCTCGTTCCATGCGCCCCGCTCCTTGAAGTACCGCACTGTGCCTTCATGGAACGGGACCACCAGCGGCTCCTTCAGGACTTTCTCGAAGCTGAACCTTGTCGCGTCGGGGGTCGTCCCGTTGTAATCTTCGAAGTGCTCCACCATGGCCTTGACCAGTCGGTAGACCTCGTCAGCATCGCGTGAGCCGAGAGTGGTGAGCGGGATCGTGTACTCCAGGACATTGGCGCCTTCACCCTGCTCCATCCCGGCCCCGTCCGTGACTTCGGCCACACGGACCATGGGGGCAAGTTCCTTCCACGATTCATAGCGGGCTGGGTCCGGATCATCGAAACTCAACCATTTGACGTCGGTCTTACTGGACAACTCCTCGATGTTGGACCCCACGACGTTCTGATAAAGGGCATCAATCTTGCCCGCTTCGAGACCAGCAATCTGCTCCCCATAGGAGATGGGAACCTGTTGCACGTCCTTCCAGGTGAGGCCTCCGTAGTTGAGGAAACCTTCCATCTTGTTGTTTATGGAAGTGTTTGCGGTCAGTTTCGGGAAACGCTTGCCCTTTAGATCCTCATAGGAATCAATGCCGCTGTCCTCGCGCACCAACAGCCCGTAATTGCCCAGCGGTGCCCACACCATGCGGAGGTCCTGTGGTCCCCATTCGGGGCTGGCGTACTCAAAGCTCCCTTCGAAGGCGTAGTAATATTCATCACCGGTACGGGCATAATCGACCGTTCCGTTCACAAGAGGAGCCAGCCGCCCAATGCCGGTATCGGCTGTCATCAGCCTCACCTGAACGCTTTCCTCGCCGGTGAGGGTGTTGGCAATGGCGGCCAGGTCGTTATAGGTTCCGGTCCCAACGTTGTATGTGGACCAAACCAGCTGCTTCGGCAGACCATTCGGCCCGGACGACGGGCCGGGAGCTGCGCCAGTGCAGCCCGTCAGCGTCATGGCCGGAATCACCGCGAGCGCGAGAATCATACTGTGCACCTTTTTCATGGCGCCCTTTCGATTAGGTGGAGTGGCCGCCGTCAGCGGCCGGAGAACCGCGGTTCGCGCTTCTCGTAGAATGCCTTCCTGCCCTCCAGGAAGTCAGCGGTGTCGAACAGCAGCGGCTGCCGGCTCCGCTCCAACGAGAGGGCGTCTTCAAGCTCACCGCTTGCGCTGCGGAACCCCTCCTTGAGTGCTGCTACAGCCAGAGGCGCCCGGGCTGCGAGTGCGCCGGCCCGCGTTATTGCTGACGTGACCACATCACGGTCAGTCACCACGTCGTCGACGAGTCCGAACTCCAGTGCATCGCTGCTGCCGATCGCGGCCGCCTCAAGCAATAGCCGCCGGGCGCGCGCCATACCCACCCGCTGTGCGAGCAGATGGACAAGTCCTCCGTCCGGCAGCAGGCCAAGCCTTGTAAACGGAAACAGGAAACGGGCGTTTTCGCTGGCAAGAACAACGTCGCACGCACAGACGACCCCTATGGCCACTCCGGCAGCAGGGCCACCAACAGCGGCGACGACTGGCTTATCGAGCTGGACGATCACCCTCATCAGTTCAGCGACGCCGGCCATCCGCTCCGCAGCGGCGTTCCTGCTTTGCGGCGGCATTGAAGCGAGATCGCCGCCCGCGCTGAAACAGGTCCCCTCCCCGGCAAGTACGATCGCACCCACTCTGGAGTCGGCTCCTGCTTCTGCCAGAACATCGCGGAGCTCATCCCTAAGGTGCGTCCCGAGGACGTTGCGTCGTGCCGGGTCATTGAGGGTAATCAAGGCAACCCGCCCCGAGAGTTCGCATCGGACGAGTGCTTCCCGTGCCGCAGCGGAGCCGGGGGGGAACGCTGGCAGCATGTGGACTCCTTTGTCGGACTGGGTTTGTATCCCAAGTCACATTTCCACGGAAATTAGTAGATTTCAAATACCTAATTACCGCGTAATTGATACCAAATCATCAATAGCCACGGAGGGGGTATTGCGGAGCGCCTGATTCGTGGACGCTAGGGGGAGGCACGTTCCCATGCCGCCAAATCAGAGGAGAACCGCTTGTGAACACCACACTGACCATCGCGACAACAGACCTGCTGAACGTTGAGGCCGATTTCAGCCCTGAAGAACTGGAAACCCGCGGTGCTGTCCGCGAGTTCGTAGACCGACGGATCCGGCCAAATATCGCCACCTGGTACAACGATGCTGTCTTCCCACAGGAGATCGTTCCCGAAATGGCGGCACTGGGCCTCCTGGGCATGCATCTGGAGGGTTATGGCTGTGCCGGCAAGACCGCAGTGCAGTATGGAATCGCCATGCAGGAACTGGAAGCCGGGGATTCGGGGCTGCGGACATTCGTTTCCGTTCAGGGTTCCCTCGCAATGTCTGCCATCTCCAAGCACGGTTCAGAGGAACAGAAACAGCGTTGGCTGCCCGGCATGGCAGCCGGTGAAATTATCGGCTGCTTCGGGCTGACCGAACCCACGGCGGGCTCGGACCCGTCCACGATGACGACTACGGCGGTACTTAAAGACGGCGAGTGGATACTCAATGGCGTCAAGCGATGGATCGGGCTGGCCTCCATCGCCCACGTCGCCGTCATCTGGGCGAAAGCCACCGATGACGCCGGACGCGAGCAGGTCCGGGGCTTCCTGGTACCCACAGGAACCCCCGGCTTCAAAGCGACCCCTATCGAGGCAAAGCTTTCGATGCGGGCTTCCATCCAATGCGAGATCACTTTGCGGGACGTCCACCTGCCGGCCGACGCTATCCTTCCACACAACCCCGGCCTACGGGGACCGTTCTCATGCCTGAATGAAGCCCGCTATGGCATCATCTGGGGAGCCCTGGGCGCGGCCCGGGACAGTTTCGATACGGCCCTGGCGTACTCCCAGAAACGGATCCAGTTCGACAAACCGCTTGCGGCGTACCAACTCTCCCAGGAAAAGCTCGTCAACATGGCACTGGAGATCCAAAAAGGCCAGTTGCTGGCGCTGCGCATAGGACGGCTCAAGGACGCAGGACGCTTGGAGAACCATATGATTTCAGCAGGCAAACTCAATAACTGCCGCATTGCCATCGAGGTCTGCCGGGAAGCCCGCACCATGCTCGGCGGTAACGGCATCACGTTGGAGTACTCGCCGCTGCGGCACGCCAACAACCTTGAGTCCGTGCGCACTTACGAGGGCACTGACGAAGTGCACACCCTCGTGCTCGGCCAGCATCTGACAGGGATCCCTGCCTTCCGTTGAGTGATACGGCCTCTCCGCCGCTCTATCACTTTTGGTCCCCATTCCGCCCGCCGTTTGGGGACCAAAAGCGATAGAGGAAGAAGGGTAGATATTCGCACCGGCCAGGACTAGAATTTGGCGGCGGTCTCATCGTTTTTATCGGCATCAAGAAAGAAGAACGATCATGAGACGGACCCCATTTCGCTTGCTGGCTGCAATCTCTGCAGGGCTGCTTGTGTCAATGCTGACTATCAGCGGCGCGTCAGCAGCAGGTCAGAGGGACCTTGCACAGGTACGCCAGGCTACGGCCCAGTATCACGACGTCGACGCAGCCATTGCTGCTGGATACGTACCCGTAGGTGACTGTGTTCCAGGCATGGGCTACCACTACGTAAACTTCAGCCAGTTTGGGCACATGGATCCGCTGGTTCCGGATGCCTTCACATATGCGTCTGACGGAGCAGGTGGACTCCAGCTGGTAGCCGCAGAGTGGTTCAAGGTAGACGCGGACCAGTCCCTGGCAACGGACGACGACCGGCCCACCATGTTTGGGAAGGCATTCGATGGCCCCATGCCGGGGCACGAGCCCGGAATGCCTGTCCATTACGATCTCCACGCCTACCTCTGGCAAGGTAATCCGGACGGCGTCCTGGCGACGTTCAACTGGAATGTCACCTGCCCTTAGCGGGACGAGCGGCCCTGGAGCTTAGCGTGGGCCGAGACCACGCGCTCTCTCACTTGCTGCGTAAGATCTCGGAATCCTCTCTCACCAGCCGGGCGATAACACGGCAGGGGTGAGAGAGGATCCTGAAAAACCCGACTTTAAGTGAGAGAGCGTCGGTATAACCCGGGGGTTATCCGGTGTTGCGCAGGCCGGCTGCCACACCGTTCACGGTGATCAGCATGGCCCGCTGCAGGCGCTCATCGATTTCGCCGGCGCCGATGGTTCCCGCGGCTTCGGCGTCCTTGGCCCGGACGCGGCGCAGCAGTTCCACCTGCAGGTAGCTGATGGGGTCCAGGTACTGGTCACGGATCTCGAGGGAGCGCTTGAGCGTGGGCTGTGCGTCCAGGAGCAGGTTCTCGCCGGTGAGCTGCTGGATTTCACTGACCGTGAGCTCGTACTCCTCGCGGATGGTGTTGAAAAGGTGGTGGAGCTCCTCCGGGACCAGAGTGGCCACGTAGTATCCGGCGATGTCCATATCCGTCTTGGCCAGGGTCATCTCCACGTTGGACAGGACGGACCTGAAGAAGTGCCACTTCTCCATCATCTCGGCAAGCTGGGCTGAGTTTCCAGCTTCGCGGGCTGCCTTGAGGCCGGAGCCCACTCCAAACCAGCCGGGCACGATCTGCCGGGACTGGGTCCAGCCGAACACCCACGGGATGGCCCGCAGCCCGCCCAGGCCGGCGCCGGAGTCGGGGCGTTTGGACGGCCGGGAGCCGATGTTCAAAGAACCGAGCTGCTCCACAGGTGTGGACGCCAGGAAGTACGCCGGCAGGTCGGGGTGGTCGATCAGCTGGCGGTAGCGGTCGAAGGCGGCATCGGAGATGACCTCCATGACGTGCCCATACCGTTCGCGCTGGTCCTCGGACGTGCGCGGGTCCCGGTGCAGGGCGGAACCCTGCAGGACCGCGGCCAGGGAAAGCTCCAGGTTTTCGCGGGCCAGCTCCGGGAGGGAGTACTTGTCCGAGATGACCTCGCCCTGCTCGGTGAACTTGATCTCACCTTCCAGGACGCCGTTGGGCTGGGCCATGATGGCGTCGTAGGTGGGCCCGCCGCCACGGCCCACGGAGCCGCCGCGGCCGTGGAAGAGGCGCACGCGCACGCCGTGCTTGGCGGCCACGTCACGGAGCTTGCGCTGGGTCTTGTGGATCTCCCACTGGCTGGTCATCACGCCGGATTCCTTGTTGGAGTCCGAGTAGCCAAGCATGATTTCCTGGATGTCCCCACGCAGCCTGACCAGGTCACGGTAGGACGGGTCGGAGAGCAGCCGGTCGATGATTTCAGCGGAAGCGCGCAGTTCCTCAACGGTTTCCAGCAGCGGCGCAAAGCCGATCTTGGCGTACGGCTTCTCGCCGAACAGGTTGACCAGGCCTGCCTCGCGGGCCAGGACGGCCGCGGCGAGGACATCGTCCGCGCCCCGGGTCATGGAAATGATGTAGGTCTCGATGACGTCGGGTCCATAGGCGCGCAGGGCGCGGCGGATCTCACGGAAAACGTCGTACGTGCCGTCAGCGGCGCCCTCGAGCTTGATTGGGTGGCCGGAGAGCGGACGGCGGGAAGCGAGCTCGGAGCCGAGCACCTCGAACCGTTCCTCCCGGCTCAGCTCGGCGTAGCGCAGGCCGGGGCCGCCGAGGCGGTCCATCAGCTGTCCCACGGCGTCGTGGTGGTGGTCCGCATGCTCGCGGATGTCCAGGGTGGCAAGGTGCAGGCCGAAGGAGGTGATGGCGCGGCGGGCACGGGCCAGCGCACCGTCCGCGGCGAGCGTGGCCGAGTGGTTCCGAAGGGACAGTTCCAGCAGGTCAAGATCCGCCAGGAGTTCATCGGTTCCGCTGTAATCGCGGCCGTGCTGGTGGTTGGAGTCTGCGGAGACGCGCTTGCCGGTGTTGATCAGCTTCGCCTTGATGCAGGTCAGCTTGAGGCGGTAGGGCTCCTGCGCGTTGAGTTCCAGCACACGCTTGTCCAGGCCGGGCAGCTTCTCCAGGTCCGCTGCGATCGAGTCCAGCAGCTGCTGGTCCGCACCGGCCAGGGCTGTGGAGTTGGACAGAATGGAAATCAGCTCATCGATCATTCCAATGCTGATGCGCACAGCGTTCTGGTTCTGGATCTGCAGGATTTCCCGCGTGACGGCCGCCGTGACGTTGGGGTTGCCGTCACGGTCCCCGCCGATCCAGGAGCCGAACCGGATGGGCGCCTCGTGGGAGGGCAGGCTGACGCCGTGCTCGCCCAGGAGCTCGGAGAAGTCCGTCAGCATCTCCGGCATGGTGTCGGTGAGGATGCCGCCCAGGTAGTAGATGGCGTTGCGGGCCTCGTCCACCGGCGTGGGCCGGACTTGGCGGAGCTCGTCCGTCTGCCACATTTGGTCGATAATCTCGGCCAGCTGGCGGTCCTGTCGGCGGCGGGCCGTGGTTCCTTCGACGGTGGGCCGGGCCAGCACGTCCGAAAGCTTGCGGATCTTGTCGAGCACCGAACGGCGGGATGCCTCGGTAGGGTGGGCGGTGAAGATGGGGCGGACGTCCAGCCCGTCAACCACTTCCTGCAATACTCCGGCGCCTGCCTTGTCGGCGATGTCCGCCACGGCCTTGGCCAGCCAGCCGTCCTTTTCGGCGCGTGTGCGCAGCCCGCGCACCCGGTGGACCTGCTCGGCAGCGTTGGCGAGGTGGAAGTAGAACGCGAAGGCGCGCACCAGGTCGGTCGCCTGCTCGATGGGCAGCGAGCCGAGCAGTTCGCGCACCTGGGCCACGACGTCGTGCGCGCTCCACGGGCCCGTGGCGTCCGCACCCCCGCGCGCCGCTTCCTTGGACTCCTTGGTGAGGAGACGCACCTGCTCCACGAGGTCCAGAAGCTCAGGGCCGTGCTGGCGGACCAGGGATTCGCCGAGCAGCGTGGAAACCCGGCGGACGTCGGCCCGGAGTTCGGATGCGAGGTCGGATTCGGAATTCATTGCAGTGTGAGCCATGGAAACTAATCTTTCGAGGGTTCGGACTTGGCTCGTACACTGCGCTGGATACTGTGAGCCGCGTTACTAGCTAACGATGCTACCCGGAGGTCGCGGCCGGGTGGGAATCCATCTCAGATAATGTCATCCGGTGGGTAACGTACGCCCATGGACGCCGCCTACCCGGCCGTGCGCGCCACCTTGAAATTGAAGTCTGCGTTGCCCAGCGCACCCCAGAGCCGCAGCCACAGGGGGAGCACCATTTCAGTGCCGCGGGCAGTTGTGATGTCGCCCAGGTCGATGATGTCCCGGTGGCCGAACTCGCCGAGGAGGCCGCGCACCACGTCCTTGGCATCCCGGTCATTGCCCGAGAGGAACACGGAGTGGTCACCTCCGGCAACACTTCCAGGGGCCACCATGATGGCGGCGTTCATGGTGTTGAGTGTTTTGACGACACGCGCGTCAGGGAATGCGCGCTGGAGCTGCTCGCCCAGGCTGTCCGTGTTGACCGGGTTCAGGGACGGCGGGAAACCCTCCGAGAAGTCGAGCGGGTTGGCTATGTCAACGATGATCCGGCCAGCCAGGTTTTGCGCTCCCGCTGCCTTCAGGGCGGCCAGGGAGCCGCTTCCGTTGGTCGCGTTCACGATGACGTCGCCACCTTCCGCCGCTTCGGCGAAGGTGGCCACCCTGATTTCCTGATGTTCGGCGTGCCACTCCGCAAAGGGCGTGCCGCCCATGGGCCACGCTTCGGCCCGGGCCAGTGTGGCCTCCGGGTCCCGGGTTCCCACCGTGACGTCGTGGCCGTTGGCCGCGAGGGCTCCGGCAATGGCCGTTCCCACCATTCCGGTCCCAAAAACCGCAATCTTCATATCCCGCTCCCTTGTTTCACCTAGACACTTCCGGCAGACAGACCTGTCTACCTGCTGGACGCGACGGTATCAGACAGACTTGTCTACTGCAAGGAATCGCCCTGAATAGACAGACCGGTCTGTGTACGATGGAGTCATGACGCCGATTCCGGCCGCGAGGACACCCGCGGGGCATGCAAGGGAAAGAATCCTCGACACCGCCTTCCGACTCTTTTACGCCCAAGGACTTCGGGCTGCCGGAATCGACACCATCATCGCCGAATCCGGCGTGGCCAAAGCCACGTTCTACAAATATTTCCCGGCCAAGGATGACCTGATCATCGCCTACCTGGACAAGGTCGACACCGTCTGGACCGGGCAGCTGAAAGCCGCCGCGGAAGCTGCCGGACCCGACCCCGCGGACCAGCTGGTGGGCCTGTTTGACGCCCTCGGCGCAGCCTGCCGCCGGGACGGGTACCGCGGCTGCGCCTTTATCAACGCAGCTGCCGAGTCGGCCGCCGAGACCAGGGTGCACCAGCGAACCGTAGCCCACAAGCAGCAGGTTCTCGACTGGCTTGAGACCCTCGCGGCCCAGGCTGGAGCAGACGATCCAGCCCGGCTGGCCCGCAGCATTTCCCTGCTGCTCGACGGCGGCCTCGCCAGCGGCGCCCTTGATGCAGACCCCGCCGCGGCAGACGCCGCCCGCTCAGCCGCGGCTGCGGTGGTTGCCGCCGCTGTAGGACCGGCGCCCGCTCGCACTGCCCGGGAGGAACCATGACTACAGCCCCGGACGCCAAGCTCGAGCGCTGGCAGCGTTTCCGCGCCAACCGCAACAACGCCCTCGCAGCCCGCCACGGCTGGCTCACCCTCACCTCGTTCGCGTGGCTGGGGGAGTCTCCGGCCGCCGTCGAGGGCGTCCCCGGGCTTTGGTCCACGGACGGTACGACGGCGGCGCTCACCGCTGTGCCGGCCGACGGGCTTTCGCTGGTGGAGACAGGGGCACCGGTGGACGGAACCGTCACGGCTGCCCTCGCCGACGAGGAATCGCTGATGTGGGTCCAGTTCGGCGGGCCGGACGGGGACCAGGTGGTGGTGGAACTGGCCATGCGCGCCGGCCGGTACGCCCTCCGCACCAGGGATGCCGGCTCGCCGGTGCTGACCGGGTTCGACGGCGTGCCCACCTTCCCTTATGACCCCGCCTGGGAGGTTACGGGCCGCTTCGAGCCCTACACCGAACCGGTGGACGTGCCCATCAGCACGGCCAACCCGCTGGTTGACGGCGTGCACCGGAGCGTGGGCGAGGTGGTGTTCCGGCTGCCCGGGAGCAGCCATGAAGTCCGGCTGCAGGCGGAGGAGGAAAAGCTGGGCGCCCTCACCGTGACGTTCCACGACGAGACCAACGGCGACACCACGGACGACTGGCGGAAGCTCTCCATGCCGCGGCCCCGGCCCAATCCGGACGGGACATCCAGCGTGGTCCTGGACTTCAACCGGGCCATCAACTACCCCAGCGCGTTCACCCCGTATGGCACGTGCCCCATGCCGGTGCGGAACAATAGCCTGGACGCCCGCGTGGAAGCCGGCGAGAAGCGGCCGTTCCCGGAGGACTGAGGCCGCCCTTCCGCGGGCCGCCCCTTCTCCCGGCACCCCGCCCCTTGCCCTGGCCTTCTAGACGATCGCCGACATTCCCGTGACCGACCGTCCCACGATCAGGCTGTTGATCTCGTACGAGCCCTCGTAGGTATAGATGGCCTCGGCGTCGGCAAAGATCTTGGCCATCCGGTAGTCCGTGACGATCCCGTTGCCGCCCAGCAGGGACCTGCCCAGCGCCACGGTTTCCCGCATGCGGGCGCTGATGAAGGACTTGGCCAGGGCAACCTGCGCCATGTCGGCGGCGCCCTCCTCCTGGAGCCGCGCCAGGCCCGCCATCATGCCCATGCTGGCCACGGCGTTGCCCAGCATGGTCACCAGCTGCTGCTGGACCAGCTGGAACCGGGCCAGCGGGCGGCCGAACTGCTGCCGCTCCACCGCGTACTGCCGGGCCACGTCGAAGGCAGCGAGCTGCTGCCCCACCGCCTGCCAGGCGACCATGATCCGGGAGCCACGCAGCAGCTCGTTGGTGTCCTCGAAGCTGTTGATGGCCGCGAACCGGTCCGCTTCCGCCACCCTGACGTCGGTGAACACGATGTCCGCGTTCTGCACCGTCCGCAGTGCGATCTTGTTCTCGATCCGGCTGCGGGTGACACCCGGCAGGGTGGCGTCCACGATGAATCCGCGGACTGCACCGTCCGCGTCATCCTTCGCCCACACCAGCATGTAGTCGCAGAACGTCCCGTTGCCGATCCAGCGTTTGGCGCCGTTGAGCACCCAGGTGTCGCCGCCGTCGTCGGCCATTCCCGTGGCGGAGGAAATGCGGCGCGCGCGGGTCTCCATCCCCCCGGCGACGTCGGATCCGTGGTCCGGTTCGGTCAGCGCGAAGGCGCCAGTGATGCGCAGACTGGCCGCGTCATCGAGGAGCCGCGCACGCTGGTCCTGGGTACCGAAGGCGTACAGGGACTCGACGAAGAGGTCGTGGTGGACCATGAAAAACGTGGCGATCGAGGTGTCCACGCGGGTCATTTCGGCGATGACCAGCCCGGCGAACAGGTGGCTGTACCCGCGCTGCGCCGGCGTGCTCAGCTCCAGCGCGGCGAGCTTGGGCAGGATGTGCGCCGGGAACTCCGCCTTGTTCCACCAGTCCCCCGCGTACGGCGCGATCTCCGCTGCGAGGAAGGCGCGCAGCTCGGCGAGCTTGTCCCGTTCGCCCTGACTGAGCAGGGACTCGTAGGCGAAGAAGTCCGCTTCCGGCAGGACCGCCGTGGCCGCGGGACTCACTTGGGACCCATCCGGATGGCGCCGTCGAGGCGGATGGTTTCGCCGTTGAGCATGGCGTTGTCCACGATGTGCGCCACCAGGTTGGCGTACTCCGCGGGCTTGCCCAGCCGCGACGGGTGCGGCACCTGCGCGCCCAGCGAATCCTGGGCCTCCTGCGGCAGTCCGGCCATCATGGGCGTCTCGAAGATCCCCGGCGCGATGGTGACCACACGGACCAGCGAGCGCGCCAGTTCGCGGGCGACAGGCAGTGTCATCGCGGCCACGGCACCCTTGGACGCAGCGTAGGCGGGCTGCCCGATCTGCCCGTCAAAGGCTGCCACCGAGGCGGTGTTGACGATGACGCCGCGCTCCGGACCGCCGAGTTCAGTGGCAACCGGTTCGGTGGTGACCATCGCGGCCGCGGCGAGCCGGAGGACGTTGAACGTCCCGATCAGGTTCACCTGGACCACGCGGCTGAAGGCCTCCAGCGGCAGCACGCCGTCGCGCCCCAGCACCTTCCCCGGTGTGGCGATGCCGGCGCAGTTCACCACCACGCGCAGCGGGCCGAGGCCCATCGCGGTGTCGACGGCGGCCCGCACCTCCGCCTCGTTCGTCACGTCCGCGGGAGTGAACACGGCGGTACGGCCGTCTCCGGCAGCGTTCAGTTCCGCGGCAAAAGCCTCCCCGTCCGACGACGGGAGGTCCACGAGCACCACGGAGGCACCGTCGTCGAACATCCTCCGGGCCGTGGCGGCACCCAGCCCCGAGGCGCCTCCGGTAATCAGCGCAACGCTGCCTGCAACGTCCATACATCCTCCTTGATGCGTACCCCGGCCGCCGCACGGACAGGAATGTTAGTTAGTGAATGTTAACTGAAATGTGTCCGGGGCGCACCCTTTGGGCCCGCTGCCGGCCATGGCTAGGGTGGAACGCATGACGCCTACGGATGCAGCCCGCCCGCAGTGGCATGACCGCGCCAACCACGCCGCCCGCTCCGTCACCGCACTGTTCGGCAGGAGGCTGCTGCTTCTTCCGGGTACACACCTGGGCGCCGTCTCCTGGTCTGGGAGTTCCCCTTCCGGGCGCTCGGGCTCCGGGAGGTTCGCGGACTGGCGCGCGAGGCTCATCCAGGGGAACGCAATCCGGGCCCTCTTCCAGCCGTGGCACTACTGGTGGCAGGCGCATTACGTCGACTGCCTGGTGGATACGGGCCGGCGGGAACTCGGCGCCGGCGCCACGCCTGCCGCCCGGTTCAACGGTCCGCGCCGGCCCAGCGCCGGGCGGCTGGCCTCGCGGCTGGTGACAGGGATCCGGCTGCGCAACGCCTTCACCTTCGTCAACAACTACTACGACGACATGGCCTGGCTGGCCCTCGCAACGGACCGGCTGGACCGGCTCGCCGAAGAAACCCGCAGGCCGGGACGGCGGCGCAATGCAGCGGTGCGGGAGTCGCTGGCCCTGCAGTTCGATTCCGCAGCCACCTCGGACTTGGGTGGCGGCGTCTTCTGGAGCAAGGCCCGGGACTTCAAGAACACGCCCGCCACCGCGCCCATTGCCCTCTTTTATGCCCGGACAGGCCAGCAGACGAAGGCCCAGTCATTGCTGGACTGGCTGGATGCGACGCTCTTCGACGCCGAACGCGGCCTGTACCTCGACGGCGCCCGGCTCAACTCCCGCGGCGAAGTGGTCCTGGAACGCACGGTGTACACGTACAACCAGGGGCCGGTGCTGGGCGCGCTCCTGGAGCTTGGCGGTGAAGCCAACCTGGCGCGGGTGGCTGACGTCGTGGCCGCAGTTGACCGGCACCTGACCGTGGACACCGGCGCAGCACCGGCATCCCCCGAAAATCACAAGGTGTTGCGCTGCGATGGAAACGGCGACGGCGGCCTGTTCACCGGGATCCTCTGCCGCTACCTCGCCCTCGCCGCCACAGACCCGAGACTGCCCGAGGCCGCGCGGGAGACGGCCGCCCGCCTGGTGCTGGACACCGCCGAGGCTTTTTGGGCGGGCCGGCGCCCGCTGGCCGCGGAGGAGTCGGCGGGCCTGTCACCCGCAGGCCGCAATGCTTCGATCTTCTCCCTGCACGCCGAGCGGCCGGCGAGCGAAACATATCCGCCAGGCCCCGCCGTCGAACTTTCAACCCAGCTGCAGGCGTGGATGACGCTGGAGGCGGCCGCGGCCATCGCAGACCGACGGGATGCAGCCCCCGCGCCCTGACCGGGCCGGGCGCCGTGTTCGCAGGACCGGGCACTCAGACGGGCTTCCTCTTCTGCGGGTACGGCGTCTCCCCGCGCGCCAGCATCTCTACAAGAGCGGCAATCTTGCGTTCCCGCGTTGCCGCCTGCTTCACCGAGTCCGTCCGGTAGATCAGCGCGAACCGATTCACCGACGTCAGGACATCGAACATCGCCTGCGCTTCCGGAACGGCGGCGATCGCTGCGGCGAGATCGTCCGGGACTACCGCCGTCGCCTGCCCGGCATACGCCGCCTCCCACCGCCCGTCAGCCTGCGCACTTTCGACGGCGGCGCGGCCCGCGTCGTCCATCCGGCCGGCGGCTTCGAGCCGTCCCGCGCGCCCCACGTTCCTGGCTGACCACGGGCTCTTGGGGGCGCGGCGCGTCATCCGCTGGAGGTAGCTCCCGGCGTCGCGCTTCCTGACCTGGCCGTCAATCCATCCAAAGCACAGCGCCTCGTCCAGCGCCGCATCGTAATCCAGCCGGGTGACGTTCCCGCCCTTCTTATGGAGAACCAGCCACACGCCCGGACTGTCCCGGTGATTTGTTTCCAGCCAGGCCCGCCACGCAGCGGCGTCTGCCACCAGCAGCTCCTCAAGTTCAATGGCCATGGCCCTATTTTGCACGGTGCCGGAGACTTCGGGAGGTGGCATGATGGCGGTATCTTCGCTGTTCCGGATTCGAGGAGTACCCCATGCTGCGTGTCCGCCCCATCCACTTCACCTCCAGCGCCGGGAGCTGGGAACGGCTTCTCACCGCACTCGGGATGACCAGCGGAGAGGACGACGGCGGCCGCCGGGTCTTCACCGCCGGCTCCGGCAGGCTGGTGCTGCAGCAGGTCGCGGCCGGGTCCGCCGAGGACGGCACCACCGCATTCTCCGTGGAGGTGGGCGACCCGGCAGAGTTTGCCCGCCGCACCAACCTCGCCGCCCAGGCGGACACCTCCGGGACAGACATCGCACAGGCGCACGGCGACTCGTGCCGGGTCACGGCGCCGGACGGCTTGAGTTTCGCGGCAGAAAAAGCACCCCACACCGTCCCGCTGGATGGCACCGACCCCGCGCTCGCCGTCGTCGGCGTCTGGTTCACGCCCGATCCCGGCACGGCCGCCGCGACCCTGCTGCACATGGGCGCCCGCCCGCGCCCGGTTCCGGACAACGACGAAACCGCCGACTTCACAGCCAAGAATGGCGGCGTCCTCCTGGCCCGTCCGGCGTCCGGCCAGCCCCGCGGCGGCTTCGGCTTCGAGTACGACGGCGGCCTGGAACCGCTGCGGGAACGGCTCGTTTCCGCCGGATTCAGTCCCACCGTCACCGAGGAGGCGTTTGGCAGCACCGTGCACGTGGCCAGCCCCGATGCCGGAGCCGCGGCACATGCGCCGGAGTCGGTATGGATCTCGCTGCGCCACCCCATGCGGTAGAACTTAACCATGAACCTGCGCACCCCTGACCCGAATCCCGGCTGGCTCTCCGAAGAGGACCTTTTTGAGGCGCGCGGGCGGCTGCCCATGGTCTACGTGGAGGCTGTCCCGGTCAGGCTGGATCCGCTCGGGTTCGTCAACGAGGTGGGCACGCTGCTGCAGGCGGACGAGGACGGGACCATGGTCCGCTCCCTGGTGTCAGGCCGTGTGATCTATCGCGAAACCATCCGCGCCGCACTGCTCCGCCACATGGAAAAGGACCTGGGCCCGCTGGCGTTTCCGCAGTTGCCCATCAGCCCGGTGCCGTTTACGGTGGCCGAATACTTCCCCGCACCCTCGCAAACCGGCTTCACGGACGACCGGCAACACGCCGTGTCCCTGGCCTACATCATCCCCGTCACCGGCGAATGTGAACCCCGGCAGGACGCGCTGGAACTGACGTGGATGACCCCGGAGGAAGTCCTCAGCCCCGGCGTTCAGCTGGAGTTCAGCGGCGGCCGCGGCGGACTGATCCGGCAGGCCCTTGCCTTCGCCGGCGTGGGCTTTTAGGGCCGTCGCCGGGCCCGCGGGGTCCCCACGTCCGGTCAGCCGTCTTTGTAGACTGTAGGGCGGACCGCAAGAGAACGTAAGGACTCCCATGACCGAATCACCAGCCGCGAGGCGCCACAGTGAACAGCAGGCAGGGGCCCTGGCCGCCGGCAGCACCATCGTCCTGCCGGACGGTGAACGGACCGCGGAAATCCACCGCGTTGACCTGGAACTTGATGACTTTGGCGCGCCCGCACTGGTGCTCGCCAGCCTGGCCGGCGGAGGCACGCTGCGCATCGCCGTGGGTACCGCGGTGACGGTCCTGGAACAGGATCACGACGTCGTCCGGCGGCTTCCGTTCGCCGGCGCGCCCGGCGTGCTGGCCGATGAAGAAGCCCCAAGCCCGCCCTCCGCCCAGACTGGGACCGGGGAAGCCGCCACAGCCGCACCTGCCGGGGACGGGCCCGGGCAACCCGGCGCGAAGGCGGCTCCGGCGGCCGGGGCCCCCGCCGTCGTCGTACCTCCACTTCCTCCGGCGCCGCCAGTACTGCCCGGACCGAGCGAGGAGGACCTGGCGCTGATCCCGGTGCCGCAGGGCACGCCCGAATCCGTGGTGGAGGCCGCCGCGGAAGCGCACCCCGACTCCGAGGGCGTCCTGCTGCTGGCGGACCGGCTGGCCAAGGGCGTCAACGTGAAGTCGGGAAGCTGCCTAAAGGACCTCAGCGACCTGGCGCACGAACTGTTCATCACGCTCAAGGATCCGGACACGGCTCTCTCGGTTGCGGACCTGATCACCGTGTTGCCGTACGACGGGAACCCCGGGCGGTGGTCGTCGGTGGAGGCCGCGCTGGCGCTGGCCAGTTACATCTGCCGGCAGGAAGGCCACGACGAACGCGCCGCTGTGTACGAGAAGCTCCTGCGCACCCCGGAAAACCAGGAAACCGACCCGTTCAAGGCCCGGATGGCGGCCAAAGTGCGGCAGCGGTCATTGAACGAGCCCAACCTGTACGACAAGGAAATCTTCCGCTCCATCGACAACTCCAACCACGACGCCGAGCGCGAGTGGCGGCTGCTGCGTCTCGAATCGCTGCTGTTCCTGCGCGCGCACGGTGGATCGGAGACCATCGGCGCCTCGGAGCTGGAACGACGGATCAGCAACGAACTGGACGCAGTCCGCAGCTGAGCAAATAACCCCTACCCGCGGCCCGGCGGGAGTTGTACATTCGGGGCTATGACGAACAATCTGAGCGTACTGATCAACGCTGACGCGCCGCAGGTCTGGACCATGCTGCGCGAACCGTCAAGAGTAGCCCAATGGCACGGCTGGCAGGCCGAAAACCTGGATGCCGAGATCAAGGAGATCTACTTTTCCGGCGACGTGGAGGAATCCGCGGACCACACCAGCCTGTCCGTTCATGGCGGGGACACGTTCGAGCTGCATCCGGTTCCGGGCGGCACCCGGGTCAGCGTGACCCGGGGGGCCCGCGAGCATAATTCCGAATGGGCAGCCTGGGACGAGGACATCACGCAGGGCTGGCTCATGTTCCTGCAGCAGCTGCGGTTCGCGCTGGAACGGCATCCGCACGGCAAACGCCACACGTTGACGCTGCAGCTGCCAGGCGGGGATTCCGGGGCCGGTTCCGGAGCCATCCAGAAGCTGGGGCTGACGGACCTTCCCGCTCCCGGCGAAGATTACCGGCTGACCCTTGCGACCGGCGAGGAGATTTCCGGCAAGGTGTGGTTCCGCACCGGCCACCAGGTTGGACTTACGGTGCACGACTATGCCGAGCACGGCGAAGGCCTGCTGATCGTGGCGGACCATCCGGAAATCAAGGACGTGCAGCCGGACAACGGATCCATCGTGGTGGCATCCACGTATGACCTCGGCGCGGGCAGACTGGATTCGATCCGCTCCTCGTGGGACTCGTGGCGTGCAGAGAATTACCCGTCATCCGGGCCCGTGAGCTGAGCTTCGTTTTTGCTGGCACACTGGTACGGTGCCAGCCAACCCCGCCCCCGCCGTCCCTGCGGTCCAGTCACAGTTTTCCTTCGAGGTGGGCACCCGCCTGACTGAATCGTGCCCGCCGTCGTCCGCCCAGATCGAAGGGAACGGCGGGGAATTCCTGGGCCGCACCGGCACCATCACCACCCCGCACGGCGAGATCCAGACGCCAGCGTTCATCGCCGTCGGTACCAAAGCGACGGTCAAGGCCGTGCTGCCCGAGTCCATGGCGGACCTCGGTGCACAGGCGCTGCTGGCCAACGCGTACCACCTGTACCTGCAGCCCGGCGCCGACATCCTGGACGAGGCCGGCGGGCTGGGCGCATTCATGAACTGGCCCGGGCCCACCTTCACTGACTCGGGCGGGTTCCAGGTGATGAGCCTGGGCTCGGGGTTCAAGAAGGTCATCGACATGAAATCGGTGGATGCCTCGGGCCCCGACGACGCCGTGGCGCCCGGCAAGGAACGCCTGGCACACATCGATGACGACGGGGTCTGGTTCAAGTCGCATCTTAACGGCGACCGGCACCGCTTCTCCCCCGAGATCTCCATGCAGGTGCAGCACAAGATCGGCGCGGACATCATGTTCGCGTTCGATGAGCTCACCACGCTGCAGAACTCGCGCGGCTACCAGGAGGACTCGCTGGAGCGGACCCGGCTGTGGGCTGAGCGGTGCATCAATGAGCACTTCCGGCTGACCGCTGAGCGCGCCGGCAAGCCATACCAGGCGCTGTTCGGCGTCATCCAGGGCGCGCAGTACGAGGACCTGCGCCGGAAGGCCTGCCGGGACCTTGGCGCCATGCCGTTCGACGGGTTCGGGATCGGCGGCGCCCTGGAGAAGGAGAACCTCGGCACGATTGTCCGCTGGTGCAACGAGGAACTGCCCGAGGACAAGCCGCGCCACCTGCTGGGCATCTCCGAGCCGGACGACATCTTCACCGCCATCGAAAACGGTGCCGACACCTTCGACTGCGTCTCCCCCACCAGGGTTGCCCGTAATTCCGCGTTCTACACACCCTATGGGCGGTTCAACCTTTCCGGCGCCAAGTACAAAAGGGACTTCGGTCCCCTGCAGGACGGCTGCGACTGCTACACCTGCCAGAACTACTCCCGGGCCTACATCCACCACCTGTTCAAGGCGAAGGAGATGGTCTCCGCCACGCTGATTTCCATCCACAACGAGCGGTTCGTGGTGAAGATGGTGGATGACGCCCGGCTGGCCATCGAATCCGGCACATTCTTCGATTTCAAGGCCGAGACGCTGGGGCGGTACTACTCCTAAGGCCCTCTGCCGCTCAGCCTACCGGCGAGAGCGCGCCCACCAGGCCGAAGAGGTCCTTGGGGTCCTCAGGGTTGGCCACGAGGTCGATGTCCTCGTAGAAGTCCGTGCCGGCAACAGCGTCCCGCACGTACCGCAGGGCGGAGAAGTCCTCGATCGCGAAACCCACGGAGTCAAAGATCGTCACCTGTTCCGGGGATGTCCGGCCGGCGGCCCTCCCCGTGAGGACCTGCCAGAACTCGGTCACCGCAAAGTCCGCGGGCATCTGCTGGATCTCGCCCTCGATGCGCGTCTGCTCCGGGAATTCGACGAACACCTCGCCCAGCTCCAGGATCCTCGCATCCAGCTCGGTCTTACCGGGGCAGTCGCCTCCGATAGCGTTGACGTGGACTCCGGGCCGGATCAAGTCCGCGGTAAGGATGGTGGCGTTGGCCTTGTCCGCTGTGCACGTGGTGATCACGTCCGCGCCCGCCACGGCGTCCGCTGCAGAGGTGGCCAGCGTGATATCGAAGCCGTACGGGGCCATGTTGCGGCGGAACTTGTCCATCGCGGCGGGGTCCGTGTCCCACATCCGCAGAGTGGTGATGCCCAGCGCGCTCCGGAAGGCCAGGGCCTGGAATTCGGACTGGCTGCCGCTGCCGATCATGGCCATCACGCTGGAACCCGGCCGCGCCAGCTTCCGAGCCACCATGCCGGACGTCGCTGCGGTCCGGAGCGCCGTGAGTACGGTCATTTCCGTGAGGAACGTGGGGTAGCCGTTGTGGACATCGGCCAGCACACCGAAGGCGGTGACGGTCTGGAAACCGCGGGACGGATTGGAAGGGTGGCCGTTGACGTACTTGAAGCCGTAGGTCTCATGATCGCTGGTGGGCATCAGCTCGATGACGCCGAAGGGGGTGTGGCTGGCAACGCGCGGCGATTTGTCGAAGCTCTCCCACCGGCGGAAGTCGGCTTCAAGATACTCCATGATGCCGGCGATAATGGGCTCGGGGCCGGTCGAGGCGACCCAGCGGACCATGTTGCGGACGTCGACAAAGCGCGTCATTGCGCCTCCTTGGGATTGGTAAACAAATGTTGCCTAAGGCTAACCTTGCGGGCGCCAAACGACAACAGCCTTCCGCCGGCCGGTCCCTAAGTCCGCGGAATGCTCCGAAGATTCCCGCGTGCCATCGTCGTCTGCGACGTACCAACTGATGGCCCGCGTGACCGCTGCCCGGCCGTCCGCTTGGCGGAAACCTCATCACGTGAGAGAGGGTCCCGGAGTTACGCTCCCGAATGCGCCTGCAGGAAGGTGTACACCTCGGTCTCGTCCACGCCGGGGAAGGCGCCCGGCGGCATCGCGGCCAGGAGGTGCGAGTGTGCCCGCGCCGACGGCCAGGCGTTACCCGCCCACTCTGACGTGAGGGACTCCGGCGGCCGCTTGCAGCAGGTGGGGTCCGGGCAACTGGAGGTGGCCCGCGCCGTCGTCTCCCGCCCGCGGAACCACTTCACGTGCTGGTACGGAACCCCGATGCTCAATGAAAACTGCCCGGTGGCAGAGCGCTCAGTGCGGGCGGTGCACCAGTACGTACCGGAGGGCGTGTCAGTGTATTGGCTGTAGGCGCTGAACTTGTCCGGTACGTCGAACACGGCCCGCGACGTCCATGCCTTGCACGACGGTTGGCCCTCGATGGCCCCGGTGTGGTCCTGCGGGAAGTTCACGCCGTCGTTCTCATAGGCCTTGTAGATGATGCCGCTCTGGTGCGTCTTCTGGAAATGCGTCGTGATGCCCAGGTGCTTAGTGGCCAGGTTGGTGAAGCGGTGCGCCGCGGTCTCGTAGGACACGGCGAACGCATCCCGGATGTCCTCAACAGCAATTTCCTTGGCAGCCTTGGCTTTTTGCAGAAATTCCAGGGTGGCCTGCTCAGGAAGGAGGAGAGCGGCGGCGAAGTAGTTGGTGGCCACGCGCTGGGCCAGGAAGTCGCCGTAGTTCTTGGGGGTCTCATGGCCCAGGACGTAGTGACCGAGGGCCTGGAGCAGCACCGAGCGGGGGTCATGGTCCTGCCGCTGACTCTGAGTCAGGTAAATTCTGCGGTTCTTCAAATCGGTCACTGAGCGGGTGGAGTGCGGCAGGTCGCCCACGTGGTGGAGGCTGAATCCGAGGTGCGCTGCGATGTCCGCGATGACGTGCTGGCTGAGCGGGCCGGTGGTGTATCCAACCTCCTTGAGAACCTTTTGCGCCTCGGCCTCGTACTCCGGAAAGTAGTTGCCGCGCTCGCGCATCATGGCCCTGAGTTCACCGTTGGCGCGGCGGGCTTCCTCGGGGGTCGCAACCTGTTCGTTCATCTTCCGTTCGAGCTCGTGCAGCAGGCCCACCTGGGCCTCCAGCACATCCAGCGGAAGCCGCGAGCTGATGCGGATTTTGGGCAGGTTCAGCGACTCGTACAGCGGCCCGCGCTGATACCGTTCCAGCTCGATTTCCAGGGCTGCCCGGCGGCTGGGCGGTTCGGCCCCGAGCAACTGGTCGATTCCCACATTGAGGGCCCCCGCGAGCTGCTGCAGCAGGCCCAGCTTGGGTTCCCGCTTGCCGTTCTCGATCAGGCTCAACTGGCTGGGAGCGGTGCCGACGGCGGCGCTCAGGTCATCGAGCGTCAGCCCGGCCTGCTTGCGCAGATGGCGCACGCGGCGGCCCAGCGAGATGACGTCCAGTTCCGGGGCGGCGGGGGCGGACGGGGGCAGTAAAACTTCCCTGTTCCAGCTTGAAGGCGACATTTCTGAAGAATACGCGAAGAAGTGCGTTTCTTTCCAGAGTTTTCCTCTAGAAAGGTGGTTGAAAGTGCAGAAAAGTAGTCCTCACGGAAAGAAACACCGCACCGGACAAGCCGGTGGGAGCCTCAACGACGCGGCTCCCGCCTCTTCCATCCGGAGCTCAACCAAGGAGATCAACGATGACTGCAGCATTTGAGCCCACCCAGCAGACGCCCGAAGAGCAGGCTGCGGCCCTGGAGCTCGAGTGGGCCGCCAATCCCCGCTGGGAAGGTGTGACCCGCGACTACTCAGCCTCGGACGTCGTCCGCCTCCGCGGCCGCGTCTCCGAGGAACACACCCTGGCCCGCCGGGGGTCCGAGAAGCTCTGGAAGCAGCTCACCGAAGAGCACGCCACCGGCAAGTACACCAACGCCCTCGGCGCCCTGACCGGCAACCAGGCCGTCCAGCAGGTCAAGGCAGGCCTGCGCGCCATCTACCTCTCCGGCTGGCAGGTCGCCGCAGACGCCAACAACTCCGGCCACACCTACCCGGACCAGTCCCTCTACCCCGCCAACTCGGTCCCCACGGTTGTCCGCCGCATCAACAACGCCCTGCTCCGCGCCGACCAGATCGAGTACTCCGAAGGCGTCCAGACCGTTGAAGACTGGCTGGTTCCGATCGTCGCCGACGCCGAAGCCGGCTTCGGCGGACCGCTGAACGCCTACGAGCTGATGAAGTCCATGATCCAGGCCGGCGCCTCCGGCGTTCACTGGGAGGACCAGCTCGCTTCCGAGAAGAAGTGCGGCCACCTCGGCGGCAAGGTGCTGATCCCTACCCAGCAGCACGTCCGTACCCTCAACGCAGCCCGCCTGGCAGCGGATGTTGCCGGAACGCCGTCGGTCATTATTGCCCGTACCGACGCCGAGGCAGCGACCCTGATCACCTCGGACGTCGACGAGCGAGACCGCGAGTTCATCACCGGCGAGCGCACCGCCGAGGGCTTCTACAAGGTCCGCAACGGCATCGAACCCTGCATCGCCCGCGCCAAGGCCTACGCCCCCTACTCGGACCTGATCTGGATGGAAACCGGCACCCCGGACCTGGAGCTGGCCCGCAAGTTCGCTGAAGCCGTCAAGTCGGAGTTCCCGGACCAGATGCTCTCCTACAACTGCTCCCCGTCCTTCAACTGGAAGAAGCACCTGGACGACGCCACCATCGCCAAGTTCCAGCGCGAACTCGGCGCCATGGGCTTCACCTTCCAGTTCATCACCCTGGCCGGCTTCCACGCCCTGAACTACTCGATGTTCGACCTCGCCCACGGCTACGCCCGCGAAGGCATGAGCGCCTACGTCGAGCTGCAGGAGAAGGAATTCGCCTCCGAGTCACGCGGCTACACCGCAACCAAGCACCAGCGCGAAGTCGGCACCGGCTACTTCGACGACATCGCCACTGCGCTCAACCCGAACGCATCCACCCTGGCACTGGTGGGATCCACCGAAGAAGGCCAGTTCCACTAACCCCACCCCTCCCCAAGTAAGTAGCACTAAGTGCCGTTTTGGAGGCTCAAAACGGCACTTACTGCTACCCAGTTGGGACCTTGCAAGGAGAACTCCCATGAACAGCTTCACCGACTCTTTTACGATCAACGGCATCACTCTGACCGCGCAGCCGATTTGCCGGCAGGACGAGGTGCTCACGCCTGATGCGCTGGCCTTCGTCGCGAAGCTGCACCGGGCCACCGCCGAACGGCGGCAGGAACTCCTCAAGGCACGCCGTGCCCGCCGGGCTGAGATCGCCGCCGGCGCCGACCCGCGGTTCCTTCGCGAGACCGAGCACATCCGCAACGACCCGTCCTGGCGCGTCGCTCCCCCGGCCCCCGGCCTGGAGGACCGCCGCGTGGAGATCACCGGCCCGGTGGACAGGAAGATGGCCATCAACGCGCTGAACTCCGGCGCCAAGGTGTGGCTGGCGGACATGGAGGACTCCCTGACCCCCACGTGGCGGAACGTCATCAAAGGCCAGCTGAACCTCACGGATGCCCTGGAGCGCCGGATCGATTTCACCACCGAGGAGGGCAAGGAGTACAAGCTGCGCCCGTCCGGTGAGCTGCCCACCATCGTGGTGCGTCCGCGCGGCTGGCACCTACCGGAAAAGCACATGCTCATCGACGGCGCCCCGGTGGCCGGCGGCATCGTGGACTTCGGCCTGTATTTCTTCCACAACGCGCGCCGGCTGCTCGCCCAGGGCAAGGGACCATACTTCTACCTGCCCAAGATCGAGAACCACCTCGAGGCACGGCTCTGGAACGACATCTTCATCATCGCCCAGGACCTGCTGGGCATCCCGCAGGGGACCATCCGCGCCACAGTCCTGATCGAAACCATCACCGCGGCCTTCGAAATGGAGGAGATCCTCTACGAACTCCGCGACCACGCCGCCGGCCTGAACGCCGGCCGCTGGGACTACATCTTCTCCCTGATCAAGAACTTCCGCACCCGCGGCCCGCGCTTCGTCCTGCCCGACCGCGGCCAGGTGACCATGACCCAGCCCTTCATGCGCGCCTACACCGAACAGCTGGTCCGGGCCTGCCACAAGCGCGGCGCCATGGCCATTGGGGGCATGGCGGCCGCTGTCCCCAACCGCAAGGACCCCGAAGCAAACGCCATCGCACTCGAGAAGGTGAGGGCGGACAAGGCCCGCGAAGCCCGCGATGGCTTCGACGGCTCCTGGGTGGCGCACCCGGACCTGGTTCCGGTGGCCCGCGAAGTGTTCGACGCCGCCCTCGGCGAGCGCACCAACCAGCTGGACCGCCAGCGCGAGGACGTCATCCCCGATGACCGGTCCCTGATCAACGTGGCCGCGACCACCGGCACCATCACCGAGCAGGGCATCCGGAACAACATCGAGGTGGGCATCCGCTACATCGAGTCCTGGCTGCGCGGCAACGGTGCGGTGGCCATCCACAATCTCATGGAGGACGCCGCCACCGCCGAGATCTCCCGGTCCCAGCTGTGGCAATGGATGTACGCCAGTGCCATCACGGACCAGGGAGAAATCATCACCCACCACTGGGTTGAGGAGCTGCTGGACGAGGAGTTTGCACGCCTGGAACGGTTCGACGGCGACCGGTTCGAAGACGCCCGCGACATCTTCGAGGAGGTCACCATGGCCCGGGAGTTCCCGACCTTCCTGACCCTGCCCGCCTACGCCCGCTACCTCACCGAGGCCCGCGAACGGGCCACGCTGGAGGAGCTCGCCGCGGCCTGACTTGGCCGCAGCAGCACACACTTCCGTCCGCCGGGCCGGCATGCCCACCGCAACAGGCACCCCGAAATCCGGGAGCCGGGCCGGCGACGGAGCACCTCACCCGGACGCTCTCTCACTCGATGTCGCTTCTGCAACGACGCTCTCTCACTTTTCCCCGTGAAAGTGAGAGAGCGTCGGCCGTTAACGGGCGTCGAGTGAGAGAGCGTGCGGAGGCGGGGTGCAGAAAGGCCGACGGCGGCGCCCGGCTAGCGCCCCTTGGGCACCCGCCGCACGGAGAGGGTAGTGCTGACGAAGAACGTGAGCACCGAGCCCAGGACTAGCAGCATCGGCACCGTCCAGGAGCCGGACAGCCCGTGGATGTAGCCCAGCAGCGGTGGAGCTGCGGCACCGATGGAGTAACCCACCCCCTGCACCACCGCGGACATCCGCCCTGCGGAGGCCTGGTCGCGGGCAATCTTGATGATGGCGATGAAGATCAGCGTGATCCCGCCGCCCTGCGCGATGCCGCCCAGGGAGGACCACAGCCACCAGCCCTGCGGCACCAGCAGCAGGCCCACGGGGACGGTCAGCCACATGACGCCGATGGTGACGGCAACCGTCGTCGTACTCGCTAGCCGTGCCACCAGCGGAACCCCCAGTCCGCCCGCGATGGCCAGGATCTGGAAGAGTGAAGACCCGGCGCCGGCAGCCGAGGGTGCCATGCCGAGTTCATCCGAGAGGAAGGTGGGCAGCCAGGCCGTGACCCCGTAGTAGGAGAAGGCCTGCCCCGCAAAGCCTGCCGTCAGGCCCGCCGTGGTCCACCGCGCCCCGGCGACCGGTGGCAATCGGGTGCCGGAACCGTCGTCGGGCGCTATCAGGAAGGCGCGCCGCGCCCCTACGGCGAGCGTCCAGAACACGACCGCCGCAACAGCCAGCAGCGCCACGGATGCCAGCGCCACCTGCCAGCCCGCGACGGCGGCGAGCGGTGCGGTGGTCACGGAGGTGAGGAACGAGCCGATGTTCAGCGCGGCCGTATAGATGCCCATCGCGGTGCCCTGGCGGGCAGGGGCGAAGTCGCGCCGGATGATCAGCGGAACGGCAATGTTGCCGATGGTGATGGCCAGGCCGATCACCACCGTGCCGCCCATGACCAGGGCCGGGCCGCCGGCGGAGCGCAGGAGCACCCCGGCCAGGACGCCCAGGATGGTCAGCGTAACGGCGAACTCGGCGCCGAATTTGCGCGCGGCGAGGGAGGCCAGCGGGGCGGCCAGCGAGAAGCAGAGGACGGGAATGCTGGTAAGGACGCCCAGCGTCGCCGGCGAGAACCCCAGGTCCGCCTGCATCATTCCCACCACGGGCGCCACGGCAACGAACGGACCGCGCAGGTTCAGCGCCAGCAGGCCGATGCAGGCAAGCAGGATCCAGCTATTGGGGACTCGGGCGAGGAGCCGGCCGCTCATGCGCGGGGCCGGGCGTACGGCATGTTCATCACCCCCATTGCTATCACGGCCAGCGGGTGGTTCAGGATTCCTGCACGTACCACCCGCGTGCGTGGTTGCTCACGGCCGGCTGCTCGCGGGAGATTTCCGGCTGGGCCGCCCAGCGGACGGCGTTGGCCAGCACCTGCCGGATTTCGGCCTGATGGTAGACCGGGTAGTCCTGGTCACCCGGGCTGAAGTAGAAGATCCGGCCCTTGCCTCGCGTGAATGTGACGCCCGAGCGGAACACCTCGCCGCCTTCGAAGGAGCTGATGAAGATGAGGTCGTCCGGGTCCGGGATGTCGAAAAGCTCGCCGTACATCTCCTGCTGCGGGATGATCAGCGGGTTCGGGATGCCCTGCGCAATGGGGTGCGACGGTTTGACGGTCCACACCAGCTCACGTTCGCCCTCATTGCGCCACTTGAGCGAGCAGGTGGTGCCGAGCAGGCGGGTGAAGATGCGGGCGAAGTGGCCCGAGTGCAGCACCAGGAGGCCCATTCCGCCCAGGACGTGCCGCTGTACCCGGTCCACTACTTCGTCGCTGACCTCGGCGTGGGCCTTGTGGCCCCACCAGAGCAGGACGTCCGTGGCAGCGAGCGCTTCCTCGCTGAGTCCGTGCTCCGGGTCAGCCAGTGTGGCGGTGCTGATGGCCGCCTCCGGCAGGTGGGCGCGGAGTCCGTCGGCAATGGCGCCGTGGATCCCGTCCGGGTACATCTCCTTCATGGTGGCAGGCTCGTTGTTCGCCTCGTGCACGCCTTCGTTCCAGACCAGGATGTTCAGGTTTTCAGTCATGTCAGAGTGCAACTTCCCGTTGTTCCAGGGCTGATCGGTAGCAGGCGTCGAGGACCAGGGCTCGGCTCAGGGCCACGGACCCGTCATGCTGGGGCCATACTTGCTCACCGCCGCGGACTGCGTCGATGAAGTCTTCCACCACGGCCTGGTGGGCCCGGCCCGGCTCGGCCAGTACGTCGTAGTCGGCGTTTTCGCCGTCCTTTTCCTTGAAGATCCGCAGGTCCGCCACCGGGGTCATGGACGCGCCGACGGCACGCAGTTCGGCCCCGCCCTCCGTGCCGTAGACCGTGAAGTCCAGCAGGTCGGCCTCTTCGCGGTAGGCTGCCCAGCCGGCTTCGAGGATGAGCGTGCCGCCGCCCTCAAGCCGGATAAAGGCTGTGGCGAAGTCCTCCACCTCGAACTTGTGGCTGGATTTCATGGCGGTGTAGCGGGCGTTGCCTCCCAGTCCGCGCGGCCCCAGCTCCGAGTGGGTGGCGGCCGAGACGGAGAGAACTTTCGGTTCACCCAGCAGGTGCAGCGAGTAGTCCAGCACGTGCACCCCGATGTCTGCCAGCGGGCCGCCGCCGGCCAGTTCCGGGTTGGTGAACCAGCTGCCCAGCATCGGGATCCCTGACCGTCGCAGCCACGAGGCCTTGGCGTAGTACGGCCGGCCCAGTTCGCCGTCGTCAATGATGCCCTTCAGCTTCTGGATGTCGCCGCGCCGGCGGTGGTTGAACGCGACATCCAGCACCCTGCCGGCCTTCCGTGCGGCGTCCACCATCGCCTGGCCCTCGACGCCGTTGCGCGCCAAGGGCTTTTCGCTCAGGACGTGCAGGCCCTTCCCGAGCGCCGCGACGGCGATCGGGGCGTGCAGGAAGGTGGGGACGGCCACGCTGACGGCGTCCAGCCCTTCCAGCTCGAGGAGGTCCTCCCACCGGGCGAAAGTATGCGGGATGGCGTATTCATCCTTCAGGCTGGCCAGAAGGTCCGCTTCCATGGCGGCAACGGCCACGAGCTCGACGCCGTCGATCGCCTTGTAGGCCTTGATGTGCTGCTGGCCGGCCCATCCGATGCCGACCACGCCCACTTTCAGGGTTTCCGGCTGCTGGTTGCTCACGGGTAGATCCTTCTCTTTTGGTGACGGGAGTCTGGGTAGGAAATGGTGTTGAACTGCGGGGTCAGCCTTTGACGGCGCCGGCGGTCATGCCGGACACAATCCTTTTCTGGCAGACCAGGACCAGGATGACAAGGGGCAGCGTGATGAGGACTGACGCAGCACTGATGGTGCCCAGCGGCTGGTCAAACTCACTGGCCCCGCTGAAGAAGGCGATGGCCACGGGGACCGGCCGTGCTTCGGGGGACGTGGTGAGTGTGACGGCCAGGAGGAACTCGTTCCAGACCGAGATAAACACAAGGATTGCGGTGGTCGCCAGCCCTGGAACTGCGAGCGGCAGGATGACCTTGTGGAAGGCCTGGAACGGTGAAGCACCGTCCATGTATGCCGATTCCTCCAGTTCACGCGGGATCTCCTTGAAGAAGGAGGTCAGCGTGTAGATGGCCAGCGGCAGCGCGAACGTCATCTTGGGGATGATGAGGCCCAGGAGGGTGTCGTACAGGCCGATGTCCCGCCAGATGGCGAACATCGGCGCCGCGATGGCGATTGCAGGAAAAGTGGTCACGGACAGGACCAGCGTCAGGATCAGCGCCTTCCGGCGCATCTTGAGCCGGGCCAGGGCGTACGCGGCAAAGGACGCGAACACCAGGGCAAGGGTGGTGGTGACAACGGCGATGATCACCGAGTTCCGCAGCGCCAGCAGGAATTCGGCGTTCTGGAGCACACTGAGGTAGTTCTCGATCGTCGGCTCACTGGGGAACATTTCACCCTGGCCCAGGCTGGCACCCTTCTTCAGGGAAGTGTTCACCAACCAGTAGAACGGCACCAGCGAGAAGGCCATGACAGCCACGACGAAGAGCCAGGTGAGCGGGTGCAGCTTCGCTTCCCCGCGCAGCCGGCGCCGGGGCGCCCTGGACTTGGCGGGGGCGGAACCGGCGGGACGTTCCGCAAGCAACGTAGTCATCAGCCCTCCTTGGCGACGGCGCGGATATTGCTGCCCGCGAAACGGATGTACACCATGGAAACCGCCATGACGGTGAGGAAGGTCAGGATGGACAGGGCCGAGCCTTCACCCACCAGCCGGTTCTCCCTCAGTTCGTTGTACGCCAGCATGGACATCGATTCGGTTCCGTTGGCACCGCGCGTCAGGACGAACGGCAGGTCGAAGACGCGCAGCGAATCCATGGTGCGGAAGATGGCGGCCAGCGCGATGGCGGGCTTCAGCAGCGGGAGCGTGACGTCCCGGAAGGTCTGCCATTTGCCGGCCCCGTCCAGTTCTGCAGCCTCATAGGTTTCGTCAGGGATGACCTGCAGGCCCGCCAGGATGATGAGAGCCGCAAAGGGTGTCGTCTTCCATACGTCGGCCAGGACCACCACGGCCATGGCGTACCCCGGCTCTCCCAGCCAGACGATATCGCCGCCCGGCAGGCCCAGCCCGGAGAGCACTGTGGTGACCAGGCCGAGGTTGGGCTCGAACATGGTTTCCCAGGTGATGGCGCTGACCACGGTGACGATCGCGTAGGGCAGCAGCACGATGGTGCGCAGCAGTGCCCGCCCGCGGAAAGCCAGGTTGAGCAGGAGCGCCATGGCCGTCCCCAGGATGAGTTCCAGGGAAACCGAGAGTCCGGAGAACAGGAAGGTTTGCCCGAACGCGGCCCACCACTCACGGCTGCTGAGGGCCGAGATGTAGTTGTCAAGCCCCACGAAGCGGGACAGGCCGGCCTGGCGGACGCTGTACTGGTTCATCGACAGCCAGATGGCGTAACCGATCGGAACAGCGGCCACCAGTGCCATCAGGATGAGCGACGGTGCCGTCATCCTGATGGCCAGGCGGCGTTCTGCCCGGTCGTGGCCGCTTGCGCGGCCACGACCCGGGGTCAGGACCTGGGGTGCCATGGTCAGAAGGTCGCCTTGGCGGTTTCGATCTCTTCGGCCATCCGCTTGGTGGCCTCGTCGGCGGTGGCTTCGCCGGAGAGGACAGCGTAGACGTTCTTGTTGATGGCCTGGGAGATCTGCGGGTACACCGGGGACACCGGCCGCGGCTTGGCGCCCTTCACCGAGTCGAGCAGCTCAGCCGCGAACGGCATCTTGGCTACGACGTCCGGATCCGAGTAGGCGGCCTCGTTCACCGGCGCCTGGGAGTTGTCCATGGCAACATGCTTCTGCCAGTCCGGGGAGGTGGCAAAGTTGATGTACGCGACCGCCGCTCCGGGGTTGGTGGAGTGCGCGGAGATGGAGAAGTTCCAGCCGCCCAGCACACCGCTGGCCTTGCTCGAACCGTCGAAGGACGGAAGCGGCGCCACCCCGAAAGTGCCCGCCATCTTCGTGGCGTTCAGCAACCGGTAGACGTGCGGCCAGTTTCGCTGGTACCCGAAGTTTCCGGACTCGTAGGCCAGGCGCGTCGGGTCCTCGCTGTAGGTCAGCACGGCGCGGTCCGCAGATCCGTTCTTGATGCCGCCGGCCATGAACTCCAGGACCTTCCGCGTGGTGTCGTTGTCCACTACCACTTCACCGGCATCGTCCAGCACTTCTCCCCCGGCGCTGTAGAGGAGTTCGAGGAAGTTCACGGTCAGGCCCTCGTACTGCTTACCCTGGTAGACCAGGCCGTTGCCCGGGGCCTTGGCCGCCTCTTCGTAAAGCTGCTGCCAGGTTTCCGGCTTCGCCACCTTGTCCTTCTGGTAGTAGATGAGGCCGGCGTTCGTATAGAACGGCGTCGCCCAGTACTTCCCGTCGTACTTTGCCGACTCCGTGGTGGACGGGATGAGCCGGTCCTTAATTCCGTCCATCAGTTCGGTCTGGTCGAGCAGCCAGCCCTGCGAGGCGAACTCCGCGGTCCAGATGACGTCCGTCATGAAAATGTCGCACTCTGTGGACTTGCCCTCCAGCCGCTGGACCGCCTGGGTGCGGGATTCGTCCGTGGTGGAACCGATCTCGGTGTACTTCGCCGTCATGCCGGGGTTGGCTTTGCTGAAGGCGGCGGTGGTGTTCTTGTGGATGCCGCTGGCGTCTTTGCCGCCGCACAGGGTGACGTTTCCCTTTGCGCCTTCCGCGCTCTTGGGATCGGCCGCGGCGGCAGCGGGCGCCTCCGTTGAGTTTGAGGCCGGCTGGTTGCCACAGCCGGCGAGCATGACGCCCGCCACTACGGTTGCTGCAACACTCTGGGCAAGACGACGGCGTCTGGCTGGCATGGGTGCCTTCACGGGTTTCCTTTCGGGGTGGCATGATCCGCGCCACCGGCCGCTCTCGAGCTTTCAGGCCGCTCACTCGCCGGTTTTGCGGGAAGATCGGACGATAAGCCCCGACTTTCAACGTAATCGAGTCAAAAGTCTGCAAGCTCACCGCTGTAAGCAGATTTCCACGGAGTGTGATCTATGTCAACAAAATCCGAAGTGAATTTTCAGGTCCTCAACATGCCGTTGAATGGCCCGAAGACACGCAAAAGTACGCCCCGGCAAAGGCGCTGCCCGGGCCGCACGGAAAGCCCCTCAGCTGGCCGGCGAAGCGTTCCGGATGGCCGTTTCCACTACCTCGGGAGAGAGGACATGGTCGATCACCATCCGGCTGGCACCCAGGATGGCGGCGTCCGCCGGAGCTTTGGCCTGCTCGATGCGCAGCCGGGACGTGGCCAGTGGAAGCGACCGGCGGTAGACCGCTTCCCTGACGCCCGCCAGCAACTGGTCACCGGCGCGGGCCAGGCTTCCACCCACCACAATGACGGACGGGTTGAGCAGGTTGACGCAGAACGCCAGCACCTCCCCCAGGTCCCGCCCTGCTTGGCGGAGGGCATGGATCGCCTGGACATTGCCCTTGGCCGCCAGGTCCACCACATCCGTGCTGGTGGTGGCTTCGATCCCTTCGGCGCGAAGCTTGGCCGCGAGGGCGGGGCCGGACGCGAGTGCCTCGAGGCAACCGATGTTGCCGCAACGGCACTGCACATCCTCGCCGTCGGGCACCCGGACATGGCCAAGGTCGCCGGAGGTTCCGTCGGCCCCCCGCTGGATTTCGCCGTTGCTGATGATGCCGGCGCCGATGCCGGTCGCCACCTTGACCAGCAGCACGTTCTGAAAGTCCTGCCAGTGGGCGTAGCGCTCCCCGATGGCCATGATGTTCACGTCGTTATCCACCAGGACGTCCGTGGCCAGGCGTTCACCGACATACCTGGCCACATCGAAGCCGTCCCACCCCGGCATGATGGGGGGCTTCACCGGGCGACCGGAGCTGTGCTCCACCGGCCCCGGCAGGCCGATCCCTACCCCGGCGAGATCACGACGGTCCCGCCCGACGTCCTCCAGGAGCTTTTGCCCGATCTCGATGACCCTGTTCAGGACGGGCTCCGGCCCTTCGGCTATGTCGATGGCCTCGGAGTGGCGGGCCAGGATGGTCGCGTTAAGGTCCGTAGCTGCAACGGAGGCATGGGTGGCGCCCACGTCGGCAGCAAGGACTACCTTGACGCCTGCGTTGAAGGCGAATTTCGACGGCGGACGTCCGCCTGAGGAGGCAGCCTCGCCGGCGGTGTCCACCAGCCCCATGGCCAGGAGGGCGTCAATCCGGGCCGCCACAGTAGTCCGGGCCAGGCCGGTGATGTCCGCAAGTTCTGACCGCGTCCGGGCCTTGCCGTCCCGCAACAACTGAAAGAGGTCACCGGTCCGCGAAAGCAGCGCGGCTTCCTGTGTTGGCCGCTGCTGATTCCTGGAAACGATCGCCATGCGTTAAGGAATAGCACACCGACGCCGCTTAGTCCCGAGAAATCTGCGACTTTTGATTGACTTGCGTCAAAAGTCGCCGTACGTTGAAGAAAACCCCGCGACGATGTGCTGCCGCACATGGGCTTCGAGCAGCAAGGACGTGCACGCTATGGATTATTCGCTTCAGCTTTACACTCTTCGGCGGCCGTTGGAAGAGGACCTCGCCGGGACCATCCGCCGCGTTGCAGAGATCGGGTTCGCCCAGGTTGAGCCCTACAACTTTGTTGCCAACGCCAAGGAACTCGGTGCCGCTCTCAAGGAGACCGGCCTCGCCGCGCCCTCCGGCCACGCTCCGCTGCTGAGCCATGACCAGGACGAAATCTTCGCCGCCGCTAAAGAGCTCGGCATCACCACCGTGATCGATCCCCACATCCCGGCGGAGCACTGGCAGAAGGCCGAAAACATCCGGGCCACGGCCAACAAGCTCAACGAGGCGGCCAAGAAAGGTGCCAAGTACGGCGTCCGGGTGGGCTACCACAACCACGCCTGGGAGCTGGAGTCCACGATCGAGGGCCGCACCGCGCTGGAGTACTGCGCGGACCTGCTGGACCCGGAAGTGGTCCTGGAGGTCGACACGTACTGGGTGGCCGTCGGCGGCAAGGACCCGGTGGACATCCTCGCCAAACTGGGTGACCGGGTGAAATTCATCCACATCAAGGACGGACCGCTCACCACCGACACCACCGCGCAGCTTCCGGCAGGCCAAGGCAAGCTGCCGGTACTGGACGTCATCGCCGCCGCAAAATCCCTGGAAGTGGGCGTCGTGGAGTTCGATGACTACGCCGGGGACATCTTCGAGGGCATCGCCCAGAGCCTCTCGTTCCTGCAGGCCTCCGGCGAAGGGATCAAGGCATGAGCACCCCCGCAGCTGCCGCAGCGGTCCGCAGAGGCCCGGTCGGCGTCGGCATTATTGGCGCCGGCAACATCAGCAAGCAGTACCTGGACAACCTGACCGTTTTCCCAGACCTCAGGGTCCTTGTCATCGCCGATCTCTTCGAGGAGGCGGCGGAAGCCCGGGCCAAGGAGTACGGAATTCCGGAATGGGGAACGCCGGAGAAGGCGCTGAACCACCCGGACGTCGAAATCATCGTCAACCTGACCATCCCGGCCGCGCACGTTGAAGTGGCGGCCGCCGCCGTCAGCGCCGGCAAGCACGTCTGGACCGAGAAGCCGTTCTCCCTGGACCGGGAGTCCGGCCTTGGCCTGCTCAAACAGGCGGACGCGGCCGGAAGAAGGCTCGGCACCGCCCCCGACACCTTCCTCGGCGCCGGGCTGCAGACCGCCCTGCGGCTGATCCGGCGTGGCGACATCGGCACCCCGCTGACCGCCATGACCACGTTCCAGACACCCGGCCCGGAATCCTGGCATCCCAACCCGGCGTTCCTGTTCCAGTACGGTGCCGGCCCACTATTCGATATGGGCCCGTACTACCTCACCGCCCTCGTCCAGGCCTTCGGGTCCATCCGCAAGGTGGCCGCCATCGGTTCCAAGGCCAAGGACGTCCGCGTGATCGGCTCCGGTCCGAAGGCAGGCGAGGAGTTCGCCGTCGAGGTGCCTACCCACGTTTCGGCGATGGCACAGTTTGAGTCCGGTGCGTCCTCGCACAGCGTGTTCTCCTTCGAGTCCCCCCGCGTACGGATGGGCTTCGTGGAGATCACCGGCACCGAAGCCACCCTGTCGCTGCCGGACCCCAACTATTTCGACGGCGATATCCGCCTCTGGCGCGCAGGAGACGAAGACTGGACGACCATTGCGGCCACCGGTCCGGCGAACGGCCGGGGCATGGGTGTCCTGGACATGGCCCGCTCCATCCGCGCCGGAGTGCCCCACCGCGCCACCGGCGACCTGGCTTACCACGTGCTGGACAGCCTGGTCTCGATCACCGAGTCGATGGAGTCCGGCACCTTCGTGGACGTCGACAGCTCCGCTCCGGCATCCCCGCCCCTCCCGGAGGACTGGGCCCCGGAAGCCGCCACCCTTTAGGAAGACCACTATGACTTCACTCCAAGACACCGGCAACTCGAACAGCACCGGAACCCTGGGCGTGGCCATGATCGGTTACGCGTTCATGGGGAAGGCCCACTCGAACGCCTGGCGCAACGTTGCCGCTTTCTTTGACGTCCCCGCTTTCGAGCAGAAGGTCCTGGTAGGCCGGGACGCCGCGGCGGTGGCCGAAGCCGCGGCAAGATACGGCTGGGCTGAGTCGGCCACCGACTGGCGCGAGGTGATCGCTCGGGACGATATCGACGTCGTCGACGTCTGCGCCCCCGGCTGGATGCACGCCGAGATCGCCATCGCGGCGCTCGAAGCGGGCAAGCACGTGCTCCTGGAGAAGCCGCTGGCCAACACCCTCGCCGAAGCAGAAGCCATGACGGCGGCCGCCGCCAAGGCCCGGGCAACGGGGGTGCAGTCCATGGTGGGCTTCAACTACCGGCGCGTGCCTGCCCTCGCCCTGGCAAGGGAACTCATTTCCGAAGGCAGGTTGGGCACTATCCGGCACGTTCGCGCCGCGTACCTGCAGGACTGGCTGGCCGATGACCAAGCACCCATGACGTGGCGGCTCAAGAAGGAAACGGCCGGGTCCGGGGCGTTGGGCGACATCGCCTCCCACGCCATCGACCAGGTCCTGTTCCTCCTCGGAGACCAGGTCACGGAGGTCTCCGGCCGGACCCACACCTTCACGACTTCGCGCCCTGGCGCCGAAGGACTGGAGGAGGTAACGGTCGACGACGCCGCCTGGGCCACGCTGTCCCTCGCCTCCGGGGCGGTCGCCTCAGTCGAGGTCAGCAGGGTGGCCACCGGCCGGAAGAACTCCCTGAACCTCGAGATCTACGGCGACAAGGGCTCCATCCTCTTCGACCTGGAGAACCTCAACGAACTCGGCTTTCTGGACGCCACCGTGCCCCTCCGCGAGCAGGGCTTGCGGCGGATCCTGGTCAACGAACCCGAACATCCCTACGTTGCGGCATGGTGGCCGCAGGGACACATCATCGGCTGGGAACACACGTTCACGCACGAAATCCGCGACTTCCTGGTGGCCATCGCGGCAGGCGAAGCACCCTCGCCGTCGTTCGAGGAAGGCCTGGAAGTCCAGCGGGTCCTCAGCGCCGTAGAGGAGTCCGCCGCCGCGAAAAGCGCCCTCATCCAGCTTCCGCCCGCCCTGATAACCGGGGCAGCGCGCCCTGCAGCAACCGAAGGAGCCTGACATGCCCCGCCCGTTTACCCTGTTCACCGGCCAGTGGGCCGACCTCCCCTTCGAGGAAGTGGCCAAACTCGCCTCCGGCTGGGGCTACGACGGCCTCGAAATCGCCGTCTCCGGCGACCACCTGGATGCCTGGCGCTGGGACGAGTCCGGCTACGTCGAGTCCAAGCTTGCCGTCCTGGAGAAGTACAACCTCAAGGTGTGGGCCATCTCCAACCACCTCACCGGCCAGGCCGTGTGTGACGACCCCATCGACTTCCGCCACCAGGCCATCGTCCGGTCGAAGGTGTGGGGCGACGGTGATCCGGAGGGCGTCCGCCGTCGTGCGGCCGAGGAAATGCAGCACACCGCCCGGCTTGCCAAGGCACTCGGCGTGGACACCGTCGTCGGCTTCACCGGCTCCGCCATCTGGCAGTATGTGGCGATGTTCCCGCCCGTCCCGGAGAAGGTCATCGACGCCGGCTACCAGGACTTCGCGGACCGCTGGAACCCCATCCTGGACGTCTTCGACGAGTGCGGCGTCCGTTTCGCCCACGAGGTCCATCCCTCCGAGATCGCCTACGACTACTGGACCACCGTCCGCACCCTCGAAGCGATCGGCCACCGGGAAGCGTTCGGCCTGAACTGGGACCCGTCGCACATGATGTGGCAGGGCATCGACCCCGTCTCATTCATTTGGGACTTCAAGGACCGGATCTACCACGTGGACTGCAAGGACACGAAGATCCGCCAGACCGGCCGCAACACGGTCCTGGGCTCGCACCTCGCGTGGGGCGATCCCCGCCGCGGCTGGGACTTCGTCTCCGCCGGCCGCGGGGACGTGCCGTGGGAAGCGTCCTTCCGGGCCCTGGCCGCGATCGGGTACGACGGGCCGATCTCCGTCGAATGGGAGGATGCCGGCATGGACCGCCTGCACGGTGCCCCCGAGGCCCTCGCCGCGCTGAAGAAGTACGACTTCCCGGCTTCCACCGCTTCCTTCGACGCCGCCTTCAGCTCCAAGGACTGACGTACCCTGATAGGCGACACGGGAAAGGGAGGACATGGGCCACACCATCCGAAGGGCAAGAGCGGACGACGCCGGCGCATTGGCTGCCCTTGCCGCCGTCACCTTTCCGCTGGCCTGCCCGCCGTCGTCGTCACCTGAGGATATTGCCGCGCACCTTGCCGGAACGCTGAGTGAAACGCACTTTGGGCAGTATCTCGCGGACCCGGACACCATCGTCCTGGTCCTTGATTCGGACGGCACGCTGAATGGATACAGCCTCCTGGTCAACCGCCCCGCGGCCGACCCGGACGTGGCTGCCGCCCTGACCCTGCTGCCGTGCGTGGAACTAAGCAAGTGCTACGTCCACCCGCAACACCATGGCCTGGGCGCCGCCGCGGAACTCATGCAGGCCAGCCTGTTGGCTGCCACCGAGGCCGGCGGAGCGGGCATCTGGCTGGGCGTGAACAGCCAGAACGCCCGGGCCGTCCGCTTCTACGAAAAGTCCGGTTTCCGGAAGGTGGGAACCAAGACGTTCAGGCTGGGAACCGCCGTCGAACACGATTTCGTAATGGAACGGTCCCTGCCCTGAAAATATCTGCCCTGCTGCGCCTCGGCTGAATCTATCGGCCGGCCTTAAGGCCTGTGCCATGCCCGCCCAGCAGGTCCTCGAGCGGCGGCCGCGGTTCGCTGCGGAAACGCAGGCCGGGCGGCAGGCCCTCGATGGTGCCCTCCGCGCCGTTGGCGGCGATGGTGATCCGGCTGGTGTCCAGCAGGACGTTTTCCGCCCGGAACTCCCCAAAATCCCGGTCCAGGATGGGGGCCAGGTGCACGACGCCGCGGGTGAAGTCGGGGTCGAACCGGAGGAGGATGCGGGCCAGCTGCACCGGAGCGGCCGCGGCCCACGCCTGCGGCGAGCACGCCGTGGGGTAAGGCACCGGGCCGGGGTATTCGCCGCGGTCGAAACCGCAGAACAGCTCCGGCAGGCGGCCGTCGAAGTGCTCGGCGGCGTCGAAAATGGCCTGTGCCACGCGCCGGGCTTCCTCCACAAAGCCGTAACGCATCAACCCCGTGGCCACCAGCGCCGTGTCGTGCGGCCAGACGGAGCCGTTGTGGTAGCTGACGGGATTGTAGGCGCCCATGTCGGAGGCAAGCGTCCGGATCCCCCACCCCGTGAACATCTGCGGGGACATCAGGTGCTCCACCACCTGCGCGGCTTTGTCCTCGTCCACGATCCCCACCCACAGGCAGTGGCCGATATTGGAGGTCAGCGCGTCAACAGGGCGCTTGTCTTTGTCCAGCGCCTCGGCGAAGTAGCCCTTCTCCGGCAGCCAGAACTTTTCGTTGAACGCCTTCTTCAGCTCCGCGGCGCGTCCCGCCCAGTGCTGTTCCAGCTCCTGGTCCCCGCTCCACCGGGCCAGCTGCGAACGGCCCACATAGGCAGAGTAGACATAGGCCTGCACCTCGCAGAGGGCGATGGGCGCCTCCGCCATGGTGCCGTCAGCAAAGTTGATGCCGTCCCAAGAGTCCTTCCAGCCCTGGTTGACCAGGCCATGGTCGTTGGGGCGCAGGTACTCCACAAATCCGTCGCCGTCACGGTCACCGTAGTTGTCGATCCACTCAAGCGCCCGGTCGGCATGGGGCAGGAGGGACTCGATGATGTCGGCCGAGAGGCCCCATCGGCTCAGTTCACCCAGGAGGCCAACAAACAGCGGCGTGGCGTCAGCCGTGCCGTAGTAGGCAGTGCCGCCCAGCGACAGGCCCGCGGTGATGCCCAGCCGGACCTCATGCGGAATGCGGCCCGGTTCTTCCTCTGAATCGTTGTCCACCTTGGTCCCCTGGAGACCGGCGAGGGTCTGCAGGGTGCCGGCGGCAAGATTGGGGTCCACCATCAGGGACATGTAGGACGCCAGCAGCGAGTCGCGGCCGAACAGCGCCATGAACCACGGCGCACCGGCAGCCACCGCTGCGCGGTCCGGGTGGTGGGGGTCGAAGATACGCAACGAACCCAGGTCGCTCTGGCTGCGGTTCAGCGCCGCCTGCAGGTTGCTGTCCCCTACCGTGACGCGCGGGACGTTTTGCTCCCAGTCCCGGTGCCGCCGCACTCCCTGCCGGTGGTGCGGCTGCCCGGATTCGGTGAATGCCTCCGCCGGGGCCTCGCCGTTGATCAGCGGCACGACGATGACGCTGGTGGCCCACT
The DNA here is from genome assembly GCF_044755045.1 of Pseudarthrobacter sp. NPDC092419. Classification (NCBI taxonomy): domain Bacteria; kingdom Bacillati; phylum Actinomycetota; class Actinomycetes; order Micrococcales; family Micrococcaceae; genus Pseudarthrobacter; species Pseudarthrobacter sp. NPDC092419. Next base: position 363,077 of record NZ_JBIVQF010000002.1, on the reverse strand, counting down.
TGCCGCGGGCCGGGACCGTGGCCCGGAAGCGCAGCCCGTCGGTCATGACGTCCGCGCCCTTGGCCCGGACTGCGGTGCCGCGGCGCTGCCCGTTGCGGCTGGTTTCGATGACCAACTGGCCGTCCTGGACCGTGCGGGAAGGCCGCGGACCGTCCGAGGTGCGGCCGCCCTTGACGTCGAAGAGGTCCGCCTGGTCCGCATCCAGCAGCAGCTCAATTTCGCACTCCACCGGCTCACCCGAATAGTTCTCCAGGGTGATGTCGTCCTGGAGTCCCGGGCCGATGTGCCGCACCTGGCGCACCACCAGCGGGCTGTCGAACCGGCCGTCCGGCCATTTGGCCCGGCCCACGAACGTAGCCCCGAACGGCTGGGGCCGCTGGGCCACCAGCGGTTCGCGCAGCGAGCCGTTGATGCGCAGGACCCACCGGGAAATAATCCTGGTGTCCTGGAAAAACGCGCCGTTCGTACCGCCGTCGGAACTGATGTCACCGCTTCCGGACGAGATGCAGAACGAGGAGCCCTCCACCACGGTGACCGAACCGGTCTCGGAAGCGGCGGCCTCGGTATCTTCGTTCCATGCGGTCATGAACGGTGTTCCTCCTCAAAGTCGGGTAAGTGCCGGCGGACCAGCGCCTGCACCTTATTGATTCTGGTGCACACCAACAGCATCGGGAACCCCTCCCGGGCCCTTACCCCCAAGAAGTTCGCGGAAAAGCTCCAGATGCTCGCTGACCATGCGCTCCTCGCTGAAGCGCTGCTCCGCAGTATTGCGGCACAGCTCCCGGCTGAGCCCCGCTGCTGCCGGCACGAATTCCGCCAGGTTCTCCGTCGCACCCAGGAATCCGGTGCGGCCGTGCTCCACGATTTCCGGCGCTGAGCCGATGCGAGTACCGATCACCGGGGTGCCCGTGGCAAGCGCCTCGATCATCACCAGCCCGAAGGGTTCGGACCACTGGATCGGATTGAGGAAGGCCAGGGCTTCGCCCATCAGCGCGTACTTTTCCCCGTCGCCCACCTCGCCCACGAAATCCTCATTGGCGCCCAACAGGGGTTCAATCACCTCGCGGAAATAGCGCAATTCGTCGGGCTGGCGCATCTTGACGGCGATCCGCAGCGGCATCCCGGCGCGGCGGGCGAGCATGATGGCCTCGAGCAGCCCCTTGTCCGGGCAGGACCGTCCCACGAAGCACAGGTAACCCCCGCGTCCGGACCCCACCGGCACCGCCTGCACGTCCATGCCGTGGTGGATCACCCGGGATACCGGGACGTCCGGGGCATGGGAGGCCTGGTCACGGGAGATCGCGATGATCGCCGAATCCCTTGCCATGGCGCGGTAGATATCCACGGCCTGCGCGTGCAGCGGGCCGTGGATGGTGGTGGCCACTGGAACCTCCCGCGGCCGGTGGAGGTACAGCGGCCCGGCCAGGGTGTGGTCATGGATGATGTCCATGCCGCGAAGCCCTTGGTATGCCCGGGCCACGTGGCTGAGCTCCGACATCGTGCAGCCCAGTTCCTCCACCGCGGCCGGACGCATCCCGGGCGCCAGCCGGACGGGACAGGTGCTGTCCGACGGCGCGGCCAGCACCACCTCGTGGCCTGCGGCGGCGAACCCGCGCGCCAGGCTGTCCACTACTCGTTCGATACCACCGTATGTAGGCGGTGGGACAGGAATCCATGGTCCTGCAACCAGTCCAATCCGCATCCCAGGCCTCCCAGGATCATGACTGGCCGGGCCCCCAGTTGGCCTGGCATCTATGCCGTGGGCCACTGCTTGACCTACACCCGACTATTGCCCACCATCCGCCGCGCCGCAAAGCCCGCTGTGGTGGAAGTAACAGGACGACGGCGGAATGGCCGCCGGCGCAGGCCCGTTAGCTTAATCATGAAGATCGAGATCTGGTCAGACGTCGCCTGCCCGTGGTGCTACATCGGCAAGCGCCGGTTCGAAGCTGCCCTGGCCGAATTCGACCACAGGGAGTCCGTGGAGGTCACGTGGCGGAGTTTCCAGCTCGATCCCACCCTCCCGGAGCACTACGACGGCACCGAGCTGCAGTACCTGAGCACCCGGAAGGGGCTGGCCCCGCAGCAGGTCTCGCAAATGTTCGAACACGTGGCCGAACAGGCCGCAGGAGTGGGCCTGAACTACCGCTTCGACAAGGTGGTGGTCGCCAACAGCTTCACTGCGCACCGGCTGCTGCACCTTGCCGCCGCCCACGGGCTGCAGGACGCCGCCAAGGAACGACTGCTCAGCGACCACTTCGAGCACGGCAAGGACATCGGCAGCCGCGAGTACCTGACCGAACTGGGCGCTGACCTCGGCCTGGACCCGGCGGACGTCGAAGAGCTGTTCACCACCGACAAATACGCCGACGAGGTCCGGGCGGACTTTGACGAGGCCCGCACCCTGGGCATCAGCGGCGTCCCGTTCTTCGTGCTGGACCGGAAATTCGGACTGTCCGGCGCGCAGCCCAAGGAAACCTTCACCGCAGCCCTGAACCAGGCCTGGAACGAAGCCAATCCCCTGGTCATGGTCGGAGCGGGCGAGGCCTGCGGTCCGGAAGGCTGCACCCCCTGACGCAGAATTTTTGGTGACACATCGCGGTAAAGTGTCCGTATGCCAAGGATTTCAGCGGCGAGCAACGCGGAGCAACGCGCGGATACCCAACGCCGCATCCTCACGGCCTTCGGCGAGCTCCTCTTCTCGCACGGCCTTCCGGGCCTGACCATGACGGACGTCGCCCGGCACGCCGGGATCGGCCGCACCGCCGTGTACAACTACTATGCGGACATCGAAGAGTTGCTCATCGCCTACGCCCTGGATGAGACCGAAAAGTTCCTCACCGAGCTCCGTGACTCCCTCGCCCGGCTCGAGAACCCCGTGGAGCGGCTCGCCCTGTACGTGCGCGCCCAGGTGGTGGACCTCAGCCGCCGCCACCTCCCGCCGGGACCTGCCATGGGGGCGGTGCTCTCGCCGTCGTCCTTTGCCAAACTGGCCGACCACGTGGGCGAGCTGAGCGTCCTGCTGCAGGGCATCCTGCGCGACGGGATGGAGCAGGGTTACCTGCCCCCGGCGGACGTGGGGCAGCAGGCCCAGCTGATCCTTGGGACGCTGTCCTCAAGCGCGGCACGCGGCAGCGACGAGCCGGCGGAACTGGAGGCGCGGGTGGCGCGCACGGTGCGATTCATCCAGCAGGGCGCGGGAGCAAGGTTCGACGACGACGGCCGGCCCGTGCGGCTCGGCCCGCCTCCCGCCGCCAACTGACGTTGCTCTATCACCTGTAGTCCCTAAGAGGCCCTTTTGGGAACCAAAACTGATAGAGCAACGCTGTCAGCCGGCTGCCGCGGACGGAACCACCGGCCACTTGTCGTCGTCGGCGACGCGCCGGCTGTCGCGCGGGCAGCTGAGGGTGCCGGGAGTCTGGTCCACCAGGTCCGGCGGCGTGAGCGCACTGTATTGCTGTGCCAGGATCACGTCCACGCTGCCGTCCGTCCGGCTGTCCTGGAAGTAGTCAGACCCGGGCAGGTGCCGCTGCACGGTAAATGCCGCGGACTGCCCGGCCGCGCCGGACACCACCGCGGCGACGCCCCGGTAGTTGGCTTCGGTGTTGGCCACGGCCCCCACCACGAACTTGCGGGCCAGGAGCTCCTTGCCCACTGTCCCGGCCAGGCCCGGCCGGCTGGTGGAGTTGAACACATTCACGTTGACCTTGTCCGGGGACACGTAGTCGAAGGTGGCGTCGGGGCAGGTGGAAACGGTCTCTTCCGCCGGGCCGGCCGTGGGGATTTTGAGTCTTTCGTCCAGCACGGCGAGCGCGGTGATGATCCCGGCCGCGATGAGGCCCAGCAGCAGGACCAGGACAACGCCGTGCAGGGCCCGGCGCCGGACCCGCGCGGTCTGGTCTGCGCGGGCTGCTTCGAACGTTGCGCGCAATTCAGGGCCGGTGACCACGTGGTGGCCGTGGAGGATGCTGGGATCCTGCACTTTCCTAGCCATCAAGCACCAGGACCCGGGCGTGGATCGCGGTGCGCTGGTGCAGCGCGGTACGGACGGCACGGTGCAGCCCGTCCTCCAGGTAGAGCGTCCCTTGGTACTGGACAACGTGCGGGAACAGGTCGCCGAAGAATGTTGAGTCCTCGGCCAGGAGTGCTTCGAGGTCCAAGGTGCGCTTGGTGGTGACCAGTTCGTCCAGGCGCACCGGACGTGGCGGCAGGGCCGCCCAATCCTTGGGCGTGTTGTAACCATGGTCGGGGTAGGGGCGTCCCTCGCCCACAGCTTTAAAGATCACCCTGCCACCCTAGGCAAGCGGCAGGCCCGGGGAAAGCATCATCCGCGGCCCGGCGCCAGGTTGTAGCCAAAAGGTAACCATGTCACACGCGGCGATCTTCGCCGTCGGAGCCTTCCGGTGCTGTCACCGGCTGACAGAATAGGTGCATGACCTCGGATTTTCCTGCTGTTCCCGCGCCCGGAACCACCTTGCCGGCTACGCCGCCGCTCGCGCTGCTGCTCGACGTCGACGGCCCCATCGCCAGCCCCGTCACCCGGGACGTCACCGACGGGATCATCGGTGACCTGGTGGCGCTGGCCGCCGCCGGCATCCCGGTGGTCTTCAACACCGGCCGGTCCGATGCCTTCATCCGCCAGCAGGTCATGGAACCGATGATCGAGGCAGGAATTCCGTCCGGCACCGTCATCCACGCCGTGTGCGAGAAGGGCGCGGTGTGGTTCAGCTTCACCTCTGCCGGCCCGGGCCCGGTCCATGTGGACCACGACCTGGCCGTCCCGTCCGCCTATGGCGATGACGTGCGGCGGCTGGTGGCCGAGGACTACGCAGCGCACATGTTCTTCGACGAGACCAAGCGCGCCATGGTCTCCGTAGAGCAGCACATCGAGGTCCCCAACGCCGACTATCTGGCAGAGCAGGCACTGTTCGACGCCGAGGCCATGGAGCTGATGGTCCGCCACGGCCTGGGCGTGGTGCGGCTGGATCACCATGCGCCCAATTCCGACGACGAGGTGGACTACCGCGTGGATCCCACCATTATTTCCACAGACATCGAGTCGGTGCGGCTGGGCAAGGATCTTGGTGCCAGCCGCGCGGTGGAACTGCTCGCCGCCCAGCACATCACCCCGCAGGCGTGGCGGACGGTGGGAGATTCCCGCACCGATTACGCCATGGCCGACTGGCTCCACCACAACGACCACCCGGTCAAACACGTGGACGTCCGCCCGGCCGACGGGGTCCCGGTCAAGCCCTACACCATTCTCACCGCCGCCGACCTGGGGCTGCCGGACACGGTGATCCACGACGACGCCGGCGCGGCCTTCCTGCGCAGCTGGCGGGAGGCGCTGGGCATCTGAGCCCCTTCCGGACAGGACTATCATCCAAGTAAGAACATTTACCCCTCACAGCACGGAGCCCACCATTACAGAAGCAGCGGTCCAGGACGAGGTCTACTACGGCGCCCAGGCGTCAGTGGCGGAGCCATTCCATGACGAAATCACGTCGGCGGCAGCGGAGAAACGCCTCAAACCCCGCCCCGATGTGATCCGCCACAAGGGACGCTATGCCCTGATCAACCACAACCGGACGCCCTACCAGGCGATGGTGGAGGACCTGCTGTTCCTGCGTAACGTGCTGGCGAACGCCGGGCTGGCATACCTCTTGGTTCGAGGCAACAACGACCGGCCGGTCATCGCCCTGGACTGGAAGGACCGGAAGAAGCTCCGGGCCGCCATGGTGGAGGCGTGCCTCGACGAGCCGTTCTACTCCATGACCGTGGACGCCAAGAAAAAGACCTCGGTACTGGTGGCGGACGGCGAGCTCTCCCCGAGCAGGCAGGCCCGTATCTTCCGCATCTACCGGCCCCGGGTGGAGCCGGAGGGCGGCTTCGAGTTCGGCGCGTCTGCTGGTGTGCAGATCGAGCTGTGGTCGTTCGAAGGTGAAGAACTGATCCTCCCCATTGAGAACTCGCTGACCCGCCGGACCCTCCTGCGGCAGGATGCGGTCCGCGGCACCGTGGAGCGGTACGGGCACACGTGGCCCACCATCGAGAACATGTTCGCGGACCACGCCAGCGACATCAGCTTCGACATCGACCTGGTGTTCTCCTGGGTGGACGGCAGTTCACCGGAGTACATCGCGGCCCGCCGAGCCCAGCAAAAGGACGCGGTCCTGGGCGAGGGCGACGACCACGAAGCCCGTTTCCGGCAGATCAACGAACTCAAGTACGCGCTGCGGTCCGTGTACATGTTCGCGCCCTGGATCCGGCGGGTCTTCATCGCCACCGACTCTCCGGCGCCGGAGTGGCTGGCCGACCACCCCGCCGTGACCATCGTGCGCAGCGAGGAGTTCTTCGCCGATCCTTCCGTGCTGCCCACGCACAACTCGCAGGCCGTCGAGTGCCAGCTGCACCACATCGAGGGCCTGTCCGAGCACTTCCTGTACTCGAACGACGACATGTTCTTCGGCCGCCCCGTCAGCCCGGACCTGTTCTTCACCCCCGGCGGCATCACCAAGTTCATTGAGGCCGAGACCAGGATCGGGCTCGGCGAGAACGCGGCGGAGCGCAGCGGCTTCGAGAACGCGGCACGCGTCAACCGCAAGCTGCTGTGGAACCGCTTCGGCCGGATCACCACCCGGCACCTGGAGCACACTGCCGCCCCGCTGCGCCGGAGCGTCGTGGAGACCATGGAGCAGGAGTTCCCGGAGGAGTTCCGGAAGACGGCGGCCAGCCGCTTCCGGGCCGCGGACAACATCTCCGTCACCAATTCCTTCTACCACTACTACGCGCTGCTGACCGGCCGTGCCGTGACCCAGACAGCGGCAAAGGTCCGCTATGTGGACACCACCATGCGGTCCGGGCTGAACTACCTGCCCAAGCTGCTGGCCAAACGGAACATGGACATGTTCTGCCTGAACGACGGCAGCTTTCCCGAAGTGGACTCCGATGAACGCGCCGCGCTGGTCACGGACTTCCTGGAGAAGTACTACCCCATCAAGGCGCCCTGGGAGAAGTAGCCGCACGACCGCCGTCGTCCGCGCTCACGGGGCCAGCGATCCTGCTCCCGCCGCTGCCGCGGCTCCCGAGCTAGCGCGGCGACGGGACGGTGGCCGTGTGGCGCTGCTTGGCGGTCTCCGGAATGCGGATGCCTGCAGCCTCGAGACGCCGCGCCGTCTCGGCCGGGGTCACGTACTCCCCCACGGTTGCCGAGCTTCCCATTGGAACCACGGAGTGGACGATGGTGTGCTCATAGACGTGGACCAGATTGAATGCCTGCCCGCCGTCCCGGCCGCGGGTTCCGCCCACCGGCACGTTCAGGTCCTGGGTGTAGCAGCTGGCCGAAGCGACGGAGACAGGAATTCCGGCGAACGTGGCGGTGGTCGAGTAGTGCAGGTGGCCGGCCAGGATGGTGCGGACATCGGAATCGCGTACCACTGCGGCGAGGGAGCCCTGGTCCCGGAGCTCCACCAGGACGGACAGGTCCAGCACGGACGGCACGGGCGGGTGGTGCAGGGCCAGGATGGTGCCATCCGGGGCTGGGGTGGCCAGTTCAGCGGCGAGCCATTCGAGCTGCGCGGCGCTGAGTTCGCCGTGGTGGTAGCCGGGGACCGAGGTGTCCATGGTGATGATGCGCAGGCCGTTGATGAAGTAACTGTGGTCCACGGGAGCGTCCGTCCCGGGCTGGTCCAGCAGTCCCTTGCGGAAGTTGGCCCGGTTGTCGTGGTTGCCCATGGCCCAGATGACATCCGCGCCCAGTTCTTCGCAGGCCGGTTCCACGATGGCGCGCAGCTTGGCATAGGCTTCCGGGTCGCCCTTGTCTGCCAGGTCACCGGTAAAGATAACGGCCTCGGGACGCGCGCCTGACTCTTTAACTTCTTCAAAGAGCTGGATGAGCCGGGCTTCGCTGTCAACAGCGCCGTAGAGGGGCTCGGGCCCGCCTACCAGATGGGGATCGCTCAGGTGGAGTAGGAAGTGGCGTGGCCGGGGATGTTCGGCCTCGATGTGCTCCATTGCTACCTCTGTGGTCGGTGGGAAGCCGCTCTTCCCTTGTACCCTTCAGTAAGGTTTATCCAATCAGACATTCGGTAAATTTTGGGCAAATTGCGGCTTCCTTTGTGGAAAAAAGTTAAAGCAGTGCCTCTATGGCGTCGATGACCTGGGCCGAATCGGGTTCGACGGTGGGTGCGAACCGGGCAGCCACCCTTCCGTCCCTGCCCACCAGGAACTTTTCGAAGTTCCACTTCACCAGGCCTGGCAGCGGTCCGTTCTTGAATTTGGTCAGTTCCGCGTAGAGCGGATGCTGGGCCCTGCCCCGGACGTCGGCCTTGGCCGTAAGGGTAAAGGTCACACCGAAATTGCGCTGGCAGAACTCCGCAATTTCACTGTCACTGCCCGGTTCCTGCCCTGCGAACTGGTTGCACGGCACCCCCAGGATTTCGAACCCGCGGTCCTGGAACTTTTCGTAGAGCGCTTCAAGTCCCGTGTATTGCGGAGTAAACCCGCATTGGGAGGCGACGTTTACCACCATCACGACTTTCCCCCGGAACCGGCTGAAATCCGTGCCGGTTCCGTCATTCAGCGTCAGGGGTATCTGGTACAGGGATGTCACAGGCTGCGTCCTCACGAAGTTGTCCATACTCATGGTTCGTAACTGGCAGTCCAGCGTACTGGTCCCGGCTGGGAATTCCCTGACCGCACTTCGAGGGGGCAGTTGTCTCACGGGCAGCGGACGACGGCGGCGCCCCCTTCCCTGCGACGCCCGGCTTGGGTGATGGCTCGGGGGGCAGCGGTTCCGCGGGGGCCGGTTCTACCGGGGGTGACTCTGCCGGGGGTGACTCTCCCGGGGGTGACTCTGCCGGAGCTGGCTCCGAGGGTTCGGTGGGTTCCGGCTGGGCAGGGGCCGCGGGGGCAGGGTCGGGTTCCGCCGGAGGCAAGTCAGGTGCAGAGGATGGCACAGGTGCGGGTTCTGCTGTTGGTGACGGGGCAGCCGATAGCGGCGCGGATGCGTTTGGTGGAGGCGCCGCCGATGGTGGCGATGCCGCCGGAGGGGCGGGCGCCGTCGTCGTACTTCCAGGTAGGGGCGGCACGCCCCAAGGTGCGTAACCCGCTGTGCTGACCCCGGGATGATCGTCCCAAGATGGTCCGCCCGGCCTGGCCGGCGGCAGGCCGGCGAGCGCCGACAGCGGCAGGAGTATCCAGGACAGGGGGCTGACGTGGCGCCCGTTGAGGATGGTTTCGAAGTGCAGGTGGCAGCCCGTGGACCACCCCGTGGAGCCGACGCGGGCGATGGCCTGCCCGGCCCGCACCACGTCGCCGGCACGGACAGTGCTCGAATCCAGATGGTTGTAGGTGGTGATGAGCCCGTTGCCGTGGTCCACCTCCACCCGGTTCCCGCCGCCCCAGGGATGCCAGCCGGCGGCGCGCACCAAGCCCGAATCGGCGGCGTAGACCGGCGTGCCGCACGCGGCCGCATAGTCCTGGCCGAGGTGGAAATCTCCGGGCAGGCCGCTGATCGGGCTCGCCCGGAGACCGAACGGGGACGTTGGCACCAAGACCTCCAGCGGGGCCAGCAGGTAGCCGGCAGGCAGCCTGACCGTTCCGGCCGGCATGACCGTGAGCCCACTCGGGTTCCGTGCGTTCCGGGCGTCCGGGCCCCGGGCTTTTGAATCCCGCAACGGAATTCCGTCGGCAGCCACCGCCGTGCGCGGGAAGTCAAGCGCCGCACGGTGGTCTGCGGTGAGGGCGGCAGGCAGCATTCCGGCACCCACCACGCCGGCGGCGTGCCGTCCGGTCCCGGCCACGACGGCCGGCACGCCTGGCTGGGGCGCCGGCCCGTTGCCGTTCCCGCCCGGCAGGATCAACATGCCCAGGGCAAGGGACAGTGCACCGGCTGCGCCGGCACGGGCGACGGCACGCACCGCTTCCGGAATGCGCGCGGCATTCCCCGGCAACTGCCGGCCCTTTTCGGCTCTGTTGTGACCCCGTACCTTGCCCAACCGATTGACTCCAGGACGTGTCGGCCCGCACGCTGTCTCGACGGTAATTTCCATGGGACCACACGCTTCGGCGCCGTGGGAACCCCTTCGGGAATCATGTGGATATCCGCGCTCCCGCCTGACCACAATGATGTATGCGAGGACTGTTTCGGATCTGGCGGGACGAACTGAGGAAGACGTTCACAGGCAAATCGGACACCCCGCCCGAGTGGGCGCTGCGGCTGGCCGACGGGGACGACGCCGGCTATCACCTGCCGGGCTCAGCGGTGTGGGCCGTGCATGGCTCCATGTCCACGATCGTCGCCGGAATCCGCACCCTCCTCATGCAGTCCCTGCACCCCGGGGCACTGGCAGGCGTCCACGAGCATTCCGACTTCCGCGCGGATCCGCTGGCGCGGCTGGCCGCCACCATCCGCTGGATCTTCACCGTGACCTACGGCTCCCGGGCCGCTGCGGAAGAGGCTTCCCGCCGGGTCCGCGTGCTGCATGGGCCGGTGCAGGGCAGTTACCGCGGGAATGACGGGAGCCTTCGGGACTACAGCGCCAACGATCCCGTGCTCGGGGCGTGGATCCACCTGGCGTTCACGGACGGGTTCCTGGCGGCACACAGGATCTGGGGGAAACCGATTCCCGGCGGACCCGACGCTTACGTCCGGGAGTGGTCGCAGGCCGGCAGGCTCATGGGCGTCGCTGGTCCGCCGATGAGCGAGGCGGAGCTGCGCCGGCAGCTGGATGACTGGTACCGCAGCGGCGAGCTCCGGGCGGACGCCCGCGTGGCCGAAACCGTGGAGTTCATCCGGAACCCGCCCCTGCATCCCCTGCTGCGGCCGGGCTACCGGGTCCTGTTCGCAGGCGCGGTGTACAGCCTGGAGCCCAGGTTCCAGCGGATGCTGGGGCTGACTCCGCCGCGGCTTGGCCCGTTCCCGCTTCCGGTGCGGCTTGGCACCCGGGCAGTCCTCGGCGTCGTCCGTCTCATGCTCGGACCGAGGGGCCCCAGTGAACTGGCCGCCCGGGAACGGCTCCGCCGCCTCGGAGTGCCCGCAGCCGACGCCTGAGAGCGCTGCGCACGACGCGGTCCCAGAATGGGGCGGGGTTTCAGGGTAGAGGCGGGCTCAGGCGTCCAATCGCTTGCGGAGGAGGCAGAACTCGTTGCCCTCGGGGTCGGCGAGGACGTGCCATTGCTCGTCACCGGTCTGTCCCACATCGGCCGGCCGGGCGCCCAAGGCCAGCAGCCGGTCCAGCTCCGCAGCCTGGTCCCGGTCCACAGGGTTGACGTCAATGTGCAGCGGCAGCTTCCCCGTCCGCGGATCGATGCTGGGGCTCAGGATGATCGTGGGCTGCAGGCCGCCGAATCCCTCCGGCGGTCCAATCTCGATGGCACCCCCTTCCCGGCCAAGCTCCACATAGCCAAGGACGTCGCTCCAGAAGCGGGCGAGCAGTTCGGGGTCGGAGCAGTCGAGGACAAGTTCGCTGATTCGGCATGACATGGGCCCAGTGTACGGAGCCCGCAAGCCGGGAAACAGGTCCTGCGGCGTCGGGTTTCGACGCGCAAACTTGTGGCCGAGGCGCATCCTCGCTGTCGACGCCCACATATGGGGCGCGTCAGGGGACATGCGCAGCGCCCTTGAATATGCGCGTCGAAAACAGGACGGACTTTGAAAGGGCCCGGACAACAAGAACACCCCCGGTCCGAAGACCGGGGGTGTAACCGATGACCCGACTCATCCGTGAAGGATGTCTCGACTCATCACATGGGCGGAGAATGGGGGATTTGAACCCCCGAGGGCGTTAACCCAACACGCGTTCCAGGCGTGCGCCATAGGCCGCTAGGCGAATTCTCCAGTTGCTTCTGAATCAAAAGCAGATACTAGAGTACCTGAAGATTCCCGCATCGCCCAATTGAGGGGCCAGAGGCCGTTGCGGTGGTCCTTAACGCGGAAATGGACGCCCCCAATGCGCCCACTTCGCGGCACACCGTTGAGCTGCCGGGTCCGCCCCCGCCTTCCAGGCCCTGCGGCTCACAACCTTGAGATTGCCCCATTCGGTGTACATACCCATGATCAGTGGTGTTAGCGGGATAAGCAACGATTTATCCCGGAATGCGGTGATTCGTGGAACGCGATGTTGCACGATGGAAGCCATGACGGAGCTGCATGCACTGGTGATCTATGTCCCTGCTTCCCACACTGAACGGATCCTGGCCGCTGTCGGAGACGCCGGAGCGGGACGGATCGGTGATTACTCGCACTGCTCCTTCGTCACCCCGGGAACCGGCCGCTTCACACCGCTGGAAGGAGCGGACCCCTATTTGGGCAGGGTGGGCAGCCCCGAAACGGTGTCCGAGGACAGGGTGGAGTGCGTCGTGGAGCAACCCCTGCTCGCGGCGGTAGTGGCCGCGCTGCGGGCAGTCCACCCCTACGAGGAACCGGCATTCATGACCTGGCCGGTAGACGGCTGGCGCCGTTGAAGTGCGGCGGAGCACCACGGGCCAATCCGATTCGAGTCACACCCGGATCTCGGGTAAAGTATCTGACGGCCCCTCATGTGGCGTCATCCTGTTGAACTCCCCCAGGACCGGAAGGTAGCAAGGGTAAATGGGCTCTGGCGGGTGCATGGGGGGTCTTTACTATTCCCCCACAGGGCGGCAGGTTGTCAGCCCGGATTGGTAGGGTTTCTCTGTGACCGTTACTACCGCCCTCTACCGCAGATACCGTCCGGACTCCTTCGCCGACGTTATCGGGCAGGAACACGTCACGGAGCCGCTGATGACGGCTCTGCGGAAAAACCGGGTCAACCACGCATATCTTTTCTCCGGTCCCAGGGGCTGCGGAAAGACCACTTCAGCCCGCATTCTGGCCCGCTGCCTCAACTGCGCCCAGGGTCCCACAGACACCCCCTGCGGCACATGCCCCAGCTGCGTTGAACTGGCCCGCGGCGGTTCTGGTTCCCTGGACGTCATCGAGATCGATGCCGCGAGCCACGGCGGCGTCGATGACGCCCGGGATCTCCGCGAGCGCGCCACGTACGCCCCGGTCCGCGACCGGTACAAGATCTTCATCATCGACGAAGCCCACATGGTGACTTCGGCGGGATTCAACGCCTTGCTGAAAATCGTCGAAGAGCCGCCGGAACACATCAAGTTCATCTTCGCCACCACGGAACCGGACAAGGTCATCGGGACCATCCGCTCCCGCACGCACCATTACCCGTTCCGGCTGGTGCCGCCGGAACCGCTGATGGCGTACCTGGAGCTCCTCTGCAACCAGGAGAACGTGCCCGTTGCGCCCGGCGTCCTCTCGCTCGTCATCCGCGCGGGCGGCGGCTCCGTCCGTGATTCGCTGTCCGTGTTGGACCAGCTCATGGCCGGGGCCGGTCCCAACGGCCTGGACTACGAGCTCGCCGTCGCGCTCCTCGGGTACACCCACGCCTCGCTGCTGGACGACGTCGTGGAAGCGGTCGCCGCTTCGGATGCCGCCACGGTGTTCCGGGCGGTGGACCGGGTCATCCAGACCGGGCACGATCCCCGCCGCTTCGTGGAGGACCTGCTGGAACGCTTCCGCGATCTGATCATCGTCAAGGCCATGCCGGAGAGCGCCCAGACCATCCTGCGCGGCATGCCCGCCGACCAGATCGCCCGGCTCCAGAACCAAGCGCACAATCTGGGGTCCGCGGAGCTTTCCCGCGCGGCGGACGTCACCAATACCGCCCTGACGGAAATGACCGGAGCCACGTCTCCCCGTCTGCACCTTGAATTGTTGTGCGCACGTATCCTCCTGCCCAGCTCGGAACAGAACGAACGCGGCATCGCCGCGCGGATTGACCGCGTCGAGCGCCGGCTGAGCTACGGAGGGAACGACGTCGGCGCTCCCGCCGCCCAAGGTGCCAGCGCCGAGGCAGGTGACGGGCAGGCGCCGCACACGCCCGGGCCACAGGCATCCGCGCCTGCTGCACCGACGCAGGCTGCACCTGCACCTGCGGCACCTGCACCTGCACCTGCACCTGCACCTGCACCTGCACCTGCACCTGCACCTGCACCTGCACCTGCACCTGCACCTGCACCGAAGGCTACCCCGGCTGGGGAACCTGCCGTACAGCCGGCACCGGAGACCCCGCAGGCAGGTGGCAGGGCTCCCCTGACTCCTCCGCGCGTCAGCACCAATGACTGGCCCGTGGACCAGCCCGCCGCTGCGGCTGCGCCGGCCGCCCAGACACAGCCCCGTGAACCCGACCCGCAAGGGGCGGCTCCCACGCAGCCCACCGCGCCGGCCGCACAGCCCGTGCAGCCCGCGCAGCCCACACAGCCCGCTACGCCTACTCCAGCAGGCCCGTCGGGCGACGTGGAGGTGCTGCGCCGGGCATGGCCGGACGTGCTGCAGACCCTTGCCGGCATCAAACGCAGCACGTGGGCTCTGGTGGAACCGAACGCCCAGGTCAGCGCATTCGACGGCCAGGTCCTCACCCTCGCCTTCGCGACGCCTGGACTGGCCGGTGCCTTTGGCCGGGCCGACCACTCGGAGAACCTCAGGCAAGCCATCCACAAGACGACGGGAATCGACTGCCAGATCAACGCGGCTGCCGGGAACGGTGCTGCAGGGAGCGCTGTCGCGGGCCGGGCGAGCTCTGAGCCAAACCCAAAAGTGGCGGCCAGTCCGGCGGCGTCCGCCGGTCAGACGGCGACGCCTACTTCGGCTGACGTCGCGTGGGGACTGGCTCCCGCCCCTGCCAAAGTTCCCGTCCAGACACCTGCCGGCGCGTCGGCACCGCTGGACAGCACTCGGGTCACCACCGATCCCGTCGCTTCTCCTGCCGCCCAGTCACCTAGACCCGCACCCGCACCCGAACCCTCGCTTTCGCCTGCGCCTGCGGCTGCGCCGAAAACGGAAGCGGAACCGGCACGGGAAGCGGCATCAGTGCCGCACACACCGGCAACGGCCCCACGGGCGGCAGCGACGCCAGCGCCGGAGTCCGGCCCGGCTCCCGCTGCGCAGCCGGCGTCCTTGGCTGGCGACTACTCCTATTCGGATGACGACTGGGGTCCGCCGCGGGACGAGGACGCACCCCCGCTCGAGGAAGAGCCGCCCATGGACTGGGTGCCCTCTTCACGGCAGCGCGCCGAGGACACATCGGGCGCCCAAACAACCCCGTCCCGGCCGGGTGCGGCCAGCAACGGTCCGGAAGCCGATCCCTGGACGCATGCCGTGGAACAAGCTCCAGGTGTGTGGGTGGTCGGTGAGGCCAGTAACGTAGGCAAGCAGCCGCCGTCGAACGTTCCGGCCACGAAAGACCCGGCGCCGGCACCCCACTACGAGCCAGCGACTGCCCAGGTCCCGCCGTCCATTCCGGTGAACCCTTCGGCTGAACCTGCCAGGGAATACGCGATGGCGTCGGCACCCGGCATGGCGCCTGGCCCGTCAACGGCGACGCTGACTGCAACAGCTCCTGCGACCTCCACCGTCATGTCTCCCCCGTCCCAGTCCGAGGCGCGGCACCAGACCCGGCAAAGCCTGTACCAGCGGCTGTCCAACAGCCCCGAAGCCGAAGCGGGCCGGGCCAAGGCTCCGGCCCGTGCAGTCGCCGCGGCCGCCACGTTCGTCCAGGACGTCCCCAGCGCGGATGACGAAACCATCGAGGAGTCGGGCGTGTTCGGCCGGGCCGCGGTGGAGCGTATTCTGGGCGGGAAACTGATTGAGGAACGGTCCGCCGACGGCAGCCCGGTCGCACGCCGCTACTGATGCGCCGCCCACTGACCCGGTTCCGCCCATCCACACCAAGCTAAAGAGGAAATTGTGTACGAAGGTGCTGTCCAGGAGCTGATCGACGAGCTCGGACGCCTTCCCGGCGTGGGCCCGAAATCCGCCCAGCGGCTGGCGTTCCACATCCTCGAAGCGGATCCGCAGGACATGAAGCGGCTGGTCGATGCGATCACCACTGTTAAGGACCGCGTGAAATTCTGCACGGTTTGCGGCAACGTCACGGAGCAAGAACTCTGCAACATCTGCCGCGACCCGCGGCGCGACCCGGCAGTGATCTGCGTGGTGGAGGAGTCCAAGGACGTGCTCGCGGTGGAGCGTACGCGCAGCTTCCGCGGCCGCTACCACGTGCTGGGCGGCGCAATCAATCCCATTGCGGGCGTAGGACCGGAACAGCTGCGCATCCGGGAACTGCTGACAAGACTGAACGACGGCGCCATCCAGGAAGTCATCATCGCCACGGACCCGAACCTTGAGGGCGAAGCGACGGCAACCTACCTGGCCCGCATGCTCAAGACGATTGGCATCACCGTCACACGCCTCGCCTCAGGCCTGCCCGTGGGCGGTGACCTTGAATACGCCGACGAGGTCACCCTCGGCCGGGCCTTCGAAGGCCGCCGCAACGCCCTCAGCTAGCAGCACCATCAGGCGGTGCGGGTTCCGCGCGCCTTCCGGAGAGGGCGTGCGCCCAGCCGATCAGCCCGGCTGCAATGCCTGCCTGCAGAAGGAGTCCGACGGCGGCCACCGGCATTCCGAGGGCGTCCCCGCTCCGGGGTTCGCCGTTGACACAGGGAACCGCGGTCCCGTCCGCCGCCTCCTGCAGCGTTCCGGAAAGCCAGCCAAGGAGACCTTCATTGCCGTAGGACTGTCCGGCCAGCATCACAAACAGCACACTCGGGCTGGCTGCCGGCAGCCACATGATGCGGTCCGTATGGTAGACCTCCCTGAGGCCGGCGGCAACGCTCGAGCACTGGTAGGAGACGGAGATCCCGTCCGGTGCATGCTTCACGTTGAGTGCCACCGTCACCGGCTCATCACTGCGCGTCGCCGGGGCCAGTGCCGCCGCTGCAGCCACGGTGCCCGCGACGAGGAACAGCGCAAGCGCCCATCCGACGATACGCTTCAGGACGGGGGTCCGTCCGATTGCCGCAACGGCAGCACCCATACCGCCAAAGACGAAGCCCTCCCCGGCCGCGACGAACGCTGAGACCGCGGCCACAGCACCCGGCTGGCGGGCAGCGCCGGCCTCCACCAGCAGGGTCACCAGGATGAGCAGGGCGAGGACCAGCCCCTGCAGCCCTGCCGTCACGGCTGCGCCAAGAATGCGTACGCCCGCGCGGCCGCCAGGCATGGGGAGTCGGTAGGCGGACATCCCCCAGTGCGTAGCAGCAACGGCTGCAGCCCCTGGCAGGAGTGAACACGCGAGCAGATACGTAAGCACAGGCGGCGCCAGCCACGCGGTGGCGTCCCCGCCCTGTCCTGCCAATATCACCAGGCCGGCCGCACCTGCCCACGTGGCACAAAGCATCCCCAGGGCCGTCGCCCAAAACCGGAAGCTGCCCAGGCTTCCCACCCAGCGGGCTCTCCCCCAAGCACCGCCACCCGGACGATGGGAGCGCGCCGGTGCTCGCCGCCGTCGTACTCCTTCACCGGCCCGGATATGGGCTCGATCCCGGCACCAATCGGCTCAAAGTAGTCCTCCCAGACGGGATCCTGGGATGGCTTCTGGTTGCTGGCCACGGGCCGCCCGCCTTTCCACGCACAGGCCCCAGCCCCGCCTTGCCTCCATGGTGGTCCCGCTACCCGCGGCTGTCCAGACGTGATGCGGATCAGCATCCCCGACGATCCCGAGGCCGGGATTCGGTCACAATTCAGCGCCCGGCAGTGGGCGGCGATAAACTGTCCGGAGAAGTCCCGCCGCCTTAGGCGTCAGGCTGCCCGGCCGCCAGAACCCCCAATGACCCAGTGAAGGTACGCGCATGAGTACGCCCACTACCGAAGTGCACAACGCAACGCAGGAGCTGCCCGCGGGCCGTGCGGTGATTAAACAGCTCATCGTGCAGAAGTTCGGCGGTTCCTCTGTGGCCGACGCGGACGGCATCAAACGCGTTGCCGCACGCGTGGTGGCCGCCCAGCGTTCCGGCAACGAGGTGGTGGTGGTGGTTTCCGCCATGGGCGACACCACCGACGAACTCCTGGACCTTGCCGCGCAGGTCACCGATTCGGCGCCCGCCCGCGAAATGGACATGCTGCTCTCGGCCGGGGAACGCATCTCCATGGCGCTGCTGGCCATGGCCATTAACAAGCTCGGCGCCTCTGCGCAATCCTTCACCGGATCGCAGGCAGGCATGATCACCGACGGCATCCACGGCAAGGCGCGGATTATCGACGTCGACCCGCACCGGATCCGCACTGCCCTGGACAAGGGCAATATCGCCATTGTGGCTGGCTTCCAGGGCATGAGCCGCTCCACGAACGAAATCACCACGCTGGGCCGCGGCGGCTCGGACACCACGGCGGTTGCGCTGGCCGCGGCGCTTGAGGCGGACGTCTGCGAGATCTACACGGACGTTGACGGCATCTACACCGCAGACCCGCGCGTGGTTCCTTCCGCGCAGAAGGTCTCAAAGATCTCCAGTGAGGAGATGCTGGAGCTCGCCGCGTCCGGCGCCAAGATCCTGCACCTGCGGTGCGTCGAGTACGCCCGCCGTTTCGGGGTCCCGCTGCACGTCCGGTCCTCATTCAGCCACCACGAAGGCACCTGGGTCATCCCCAGCGCCGAAGACAAGATCACCACACAAGAGGGAGTCGCCTTGGAACAGCCCATCATCTCCGGCGTTGCACATGACCGTTCCGAAGCCAAGGTCACCGTGGTGGGCGTCCCGGACATTCCCGGCAAGGCCGCCGCGATCTTCCAAGTCATCGCGGATGCGCACTCGAACATCGACATGATCGTGCAGAACGTCTCCACGCACGGGACCGGCCGGACGGACATCTCGTTCACGCTGCCCATCGTGGAAGGCGCTGACGCCCTGGCTGCCCTGCATGCGGCGCAGGACCAGATCGGCTTCGAGAGCATCGAATACAACGAGAAAATCGGCAAGCTCTCCCTGGTGGGCGCCGGCATGCGCTCGCACCCCGGTGTTTCCGCCACGTTCTTCAAGGCCCTGTCCGATGCCGGCATCAACATCAACATGATCTCCACCTCCGAGATCCGCATCTCCGTGGTGACGCACGCCGACCTGCTGGACGAGGCCGTCCGCGTGATCCACAACGCGTTCGAGCTCGACGGCGAAGCGGAAGCCACGGTGTACGGCGGCACGGGCCGGTAGCCAGGTTTGCATCTGCCCGGTTCTTCAGCCGAACCGCGCGGCCACAGCAAAGGCGCCCGGGATTCCCCGGGCGCCTTTTGCATGCCTACGGCTCCTAGGCCAGTTTCTCGAGGTCTTCGCGGCGCACCGCGTAATGGTGGCCGGAGGAATCGCTTTCCACGATGAAGTGCGAGAGGTCCTCTTCCGAAGCCTGTTCAAATTCGTCGTGTTTGTGCACCACCGGCGTATCGGCGTCCAGCCGGGTGGCAGGTCCGAACAGGAAGCGGAGCCTGTCCGTAAGGCTCATGAAGCCGCTGAGTACATGTGCCACTGTTTCCACCTCCTTCCCGTGCATCGGGGAAAGTGCGGCCGCCTCCGCAGGCGGCCAGTGAGCCCATTTTACGCCCGGGGCCCGGGAAAGGACCCGGCCCGGGCGGAACTCGGCGCATTCCGAAACCGGCGCGCCATGACGCGATGGGATCAGCGCAGCGACTTGTCCCCCGGGTTCTTCGGGACCACGTAGGTGCTGCCGTCGGGCCGGGTCACGGTTTCCCACTGCTGGGTTTCGGCCTGGCGCTGTTCCAGCAGCCGGCGGTTTTCTTCGGTCATGTCGTGGCCCAGCGCGGAACTGTTGGCCGGGCCAAAAACCGCCCGGAGCCTGCCCGTGGCCCGCATGAACCGCTGCGCCGCGTTTTCCTTGCCAGCCGAGCCCGCCCTGCCCATGAACCGTTCCTTCCATCCATGCCTTTTCCTGCTTGGAGTGTACGCTAATTGTTAGTGCACTAACAATCGGAGGGACCCATGACTGCCACGTCCAGCGAAACCCGGGAGGACGACCTCCTCCTGGAACACCAGCTCTGCTTCGCGCTTACCGTCGCGGCACGCAGCGTGGTGGGCGCGTACAAGCCGGTGCTCGAACGACTCAACCTCACCCATCCGCAATACCTGGTCATGCTGAGCCTGTGGGAGGAAAGCCCCCGGACGGTCCGCAACATCAGCCAGGCCCTAGCCCAGGAACCTGCCACCATCTCCCCGCTGCTGCGGCGCCTCGAGGCGGCCGGCTACCTCACTCGGCGCCGGGTCGAGGGAAATGAGCGGGCACTCGCCGTCGAACTCACCCCGGCAGGTGCCGCCCTGCGCCAGGAGGCCCTGAAAGTTCCGGGAACCATGATGGAGCGGCTGGGCCTGACGCGCAGCCAGGTCGCCGAACTGCATGCGTCCATGATGGCCCTGATCGCCGCCACCACTGAGTAGAACCCTCCTGCGGGGGCTAGAATCGAAGGAATGAAGGAGGCCTCGGCGTGATGCGTACTCTACGGCTGCACCTGGCGTTCGCGGCACTGGCAGTGCTGCTCCTGACGTCCTGCACCGGCTCTCCCGGTGACGGTTCCGCATCCCCCTCCGCGCCGCCGTCGGGTGCTTCCTCCTCCCCCGGCACCACATCCCCGCCCCCCACAGGGCCCGCCCCCGACGCTGAAAGTACCGTCCCGGCCCCGTCGCCTGAGACTCCTTCCGCACTCCCGTCCGGCCCGGGCAAGGGCAACGCCGAACTGGCCATTTCCGTGGTCCCGGACGAGGGCCAGCCGGCCGTGAACTACACCCTGGTCTGCCAGGACGGGGAACCCGCGGCCGAAAGCCAG
The DNA here is from genome assembly GCF_044755045.1 of Pseudarthrobacter sp. NPDC092419. Taxonomy (NCBI): domain Bacteria; kingdom Bacillati; phylum Actinomycetota; class Actinomycetes; order Micrococcales; family Micrococcaceae; genus Pseudarthrobacter; species Pseudarthrobacter sp. NPDC092419. Next base: position 342,378 of record NZ_JBIVQF010000002.1, on the reverse strand, counting down.
CACCCCTCCGCGGCCGCCGCCTGCGCCGCCCTCAAAGCCAACGCCGCCCTGCTCGCACCGCCAGCCAAGAGCCCCGACCGCGCCTGCACTCAGCAGTATGGAGGGCCGCAGAAAGCAACGGTCTCCGGCGTGGTGGACGGCGTCCCGGTGGAAACGTCCTTCAGCCGCACGGACGGCTGTGAAATCTCAGCCTGGGACGCCGCCAAAGCTGTCCTGGGCCCTGCCGGTGGAGCAGTTTAGCGTCCTGGCGGCGAACGAGTGGCGGGCCCTGGAAGGTGCCCACCACCGGCGCGTCAGCCGCTACGCAGACCCCTATCTTGCCCGCCGCGCCGCCGGCCGCAAGCATCCGGTTGAGGATTTCCTCTTCACCTACTACACGCAGAAGCCCGGCCAGCTGCGCCGCTGGCACCCCGGCGCCGGCGCCGTCCTGGCCGGGCCGGAGGCCGCGGACCGCCTGGGGTGGAAACACTACAGGGCGCTCGACGACGGCGAACTCACCTCCCTGGGCCTGCCTTCGGGTAGCACCGCGGTCACCTTTGACCAGGCCGCGTTCCTGGCCGACCGCAAGGATGCGGTGGATTTCGCGGGAATCATCCTGCGCGGCACGGCTGCACGTCCGGCACAGTTCGGCTGCTTTGGCCTGCACGAATGGGCGATGGTCTACCGCCAGGACCGGTTCGACCGGCGGCACGAGTACCTGCAGCTGCGTCTCGGCTCCTCCGGCACGGACCGGGTCGTGGAGGAGAACCGGATCCGGTGCACGCACTTCGACGCGTTCCGTTTCTACACGCCGGATGCCCTGCCGCTGAACGAACTGCAGCCCACCCGGGAACTGCAGCGGACCATGGAGCAGCCGGGCTGCCTGCATGCCAACATGGACCTCTACAAGTGGGCGTACAAGCTGTTGCCTGCGCTGCCCAGCGGGCTGGTCATGGACTGCTTCGAGTTGTCCTGGCGGATCCGCGCCATGGACATGCAGGCGTCCCCTTACGATCTGGAAGCCTGGGGCTACCCGCCGATCGCCATCGAAACGGCGCAGGGCAAGGCCGCCTATGTGGAGCACCAAAGGTCGTTCGCCGCAGAGGCCGCCGGCCTCCGCGAACGCCTGGCCAATGCGCTGGACGCTGTCCGCTGAAATGCGCGGCCACTGGCCGGACAGACTGGAGGGGCGGACAGACAGGATCCCCGGGCAGCGTGGCCGCCCGGGGATCCTGGTTCCCACTGTTATCCGGCGTCAGTCCGCAGGGATGGCCTGTGCCGGTGCCAGCTCGGGAGCCCCGGCGGGAGCGGCCGTTCCGCCGCCCACCCGGACATTGACCCAGGTCTTGATCCCGTTCTCGCCCAGGTTCAGGCGGGACAGGTAGGACCCTTCGGACAGGCCCGACCAGTTCAGCGTGGCCGAGGTGGCCGACCCATTCGGAGCCACGATGGGGTTCGGATCGACCACGAGGTTTCCGGCGTCACCATTGAAGGTCACGGCCTGAACTGCTGCGTTCGCCGCACCGCCGTCCGGCGTGGAGTACAGGTTGACCACCACGTAGTACGTTCCGGCGCGGGGCGACTCCAGGTCCAGGAATTCGCTGGCCGCGGCGGTGGCACGCTGGACAGGGGTCAGCCCGCCGGAGCCGTTGGGGACGTAAACCACCAGATCCCAGTCCACATCCTCGGACTCTGCCTGCACACCCATCCGGGCAAACGTGGTGCCTTCCGGCACTGTGACCCGCAGCAGCGCGTTGTGGGCATCGTTCGTCGGCGCGTACGGTCCGGGAGTCTTGCTGATCGCGGTCTGATTCAGCGGAGCGAGTCCCTCAACGGCCACACCAATGGGGCTGTCCGAACCGGAGACCAGCGGCATGGTTCCGCTGCCGGTCCCGGCATCCGAGGTGAAGGAGAAGGACGGGGCGATCTGTGCATCAACCGGACGGACCGCGATGGGCGAGCTGACGGTCCGCGGCCCCTTCCAGGTCACGGCTCCGGTGGCGAACTTGCCCATGGGGGCGCTGGTGTTGCGGATGGTTAGGGTGACCTCGCGCGTCTGGCCGGCCTTGGAGAAGTTCAACACCTTCGGTTCAACATCGATACTGACGCCCGGGACGCTGGCCTCGGCGCGGTAAAGCCCCGGGACAAGCGCCGTCAGTTGACGCTTGACCTGTACTTCTCCCACCAGGCTGCCGAGGGCAATGGAGGGCAGGTTCAGGTCACGTGCTGCGATGGTGCCTGCCTGCGGTGCACCCGTTGCCACGCCCTGGCCGTTGAGGTAGGCCAGCCAGTCCTTGACACCTGAGTTATACACCAGGCCGGGGTCCGTGAACCGGCTGGCATCGATATGCCCGGCACCGCCCTGGAACGGGTCCCTGTTGGCTGAGCCGTCAGCGTTCACCAGCGGGTACGCAGTGGTCATCATGGCCGACTTGACCATGGCGGGGGTCCACTTGGGCTGCTTGGCCAGGGCCAGGGCCCCGAAGCCAGCGATGTGCGGTGCCGCCATGGACGTACCGGACATGAAGCCGAACTGCTCGCCGGCGTTGCCGATGGTGGAGACGCCGGCCAGGACGTTGACACCCGGTGCGGCGATATCGGGTTTCAGCAGGTCTCCGCCTGCGGCGAGGGTGGGTCCGCGCGAGGAGAACCCGGCGATCTGCGGGGCAGGTGCCGGAGCCTCTCCGGTCAGATCGCCCTTGAGCAGGCTCACCGTCAGGGCCGGATCGGCCTGGAGCTTGGACTTCAGTTCCACACTCTTGGGCGCATTCACGTGGACGGTGGGGACCACGTGGTTGTCTGCGTCCTCAGAGCTGCTGGTGAGATTCAGCAGGACCATGCCCACGCCGCCCTTGTCGAGGACTTCCTGGCTCTTTTCTGTCCGGGCCACCACTCCACGGTCGCAGACCACTACCTTGCCGGCCACCTTGCCGGCGTCCAGGGATCCGGCTACGCAAAGGTTGGCGTCCGCCGCGCCGGCGGCTGCGGCGTCGGCTGCGATCACCACGGATGCGTTGGCCACTTCGGTCTTCATGATGGACGCGCCCCGGTACAGCGATCCGTCGGACACCTTCACGGTGCCCAGCAGGTCACTGGGGAACGTAGATGCTGCTACGGAGGCGAGCCACGGCGATGCATGGTTCACCGTAGAGGCAGTGGGGCCCGAGTTCCCGGCCGAGGCCGAGACGAAGACACCCGCGGAGGCGGCATTCAGGAAGGAGAGCGCCACGGGATCGGTGGTGCTGTTGTTGTTCCCGGAGATGGAGTAATTCAGGACATCCACGCCGTCCTTGATGGCTGCTTCGATGGCTTCCACCGAGGCGGAACTGTAGCAGCCGCCGGTGTTGGGGTTGGTGTCCTCCCAGCAAACCTTGTACACGGAGACCTTGGCCGCCGGTGCAACGCCGGAGCTCTTGCCGAAGTCCGCGCCATCAATGACCTGCTGGACATTGGCGTTGCCGGCCGCGGTACTGGCAGTGTGCGTGCCGTGGCTGCCCACGTCCACCGGGGAGATGAGCTCCTCGGGAGCCCGGTTCGCTTCCGGCACGTATTGCAGGAACGTGTCCGCGAAGTAGCGGGCGCCGATCACCTTGGAGTTGCACTCAGAACCGTCGAACTCCGCGCCGGTGCCCTGGCCCGGCTGGCATTCGCCTTCGAACGTGGTGCCGTCCGTCTTGAGCATGGCGATCCGGCCCTCGCCGGTCAGGTAGGGAACGCCCACCTGCGGGGCGCCTTCCAGCGGTTTGACTGGCTCACCCTGGAGGAAGGGGTTGTCCGGCGCGTAGCCGGTATCGATGACGCCGACCACTGCGCCCTTGCCTGCGTTCGCTTCGCCGCCGAACTGCGTGGCCCAGACCCCCTGGGGGCCGGTGAGCTTGAGGAAGTCGGTGGTTGTGTAGTCCGGAGCGTTCTCAACGTCCTTTTCCACGGCCAGCACACGGCTGTCTTTGGCGAGCGCTGCTGCCTGCGCGGCGGTCAGTTCGGCGCTGAACCCGTTGAGCGCGGCGGTGAACTGCTTCTGCAGCGTCACACCCTGGTCTGCCGCCACGGCCTGCTGTTGTCGGCGCAGGTGCGCGTCGTACGCCTTGTAGTTGGCGCTTCGGGCGTCCAGTTTTCGGCCTTCCCGGGGCTTCGTTGCGTCCAACCCTGCCGTCTGTCCCTCGTAAGCCGCGGCTGCGGCACCCGTCAGGACAACGATGTAGCGTCCGTCCTCGTACTGGGGTGTTCCCTGGGCGGATGCCACGGCTTCTCCCTCGGATCTGTCCGGTGCCGCGCTGGCGGGCAACATGGACAGCGACGAGAGGAGAAGCGGTACCCCAACGGCCAGCGTGGCCGCCTTCCGGAGTCCCCCGCCCCGGACGGGGCTCTTTCTAGGTGATTTCACATGCGACCCTTTCACGATGTACCCGGCCCAGCCACGAGCGGGGGCCGGAAAATCGACCGGCATACATCAGGCATTACAGATTTTGTAATCCCATGCGACCGGTCGATTCACACAGTACATAGTGAGAGCCAAATATGACATAGAGCACACTTTGAAATTTGTTGCTTGTCACATCCTGCTCCGACGGCTACTCCCGCGGCGTGCGAACCACCTCACTGATCCACTGCCGGGTCTTCTCGTCAACAGGTCCGGCGGTGCGGTTGTTGCGGGCCAGCCTGTCCGCCTTGATCTTCTGCAGGACCATCCGGCCCAACCCGGCGAACACTGCCGCGGCAACCACGGGCAACAGCACAGATTTGGAGTTCTCAGCCATCCGGTAATCCTAGTGAGCCGCCCGCTACTACTCCAGAGCATCCGGGGGCAGCCCGAATACAGAGAGCGCGCCGCGGCCGGTAGAATAATGGAGCAAGCTCGCGGAGCGCCCGTCCACACTGTTCACCCTGAAGGTCCCCGACAGTCGGTACGGCGTAAGACGGCACCACTCCGCTGCGCCCTTACCCAAGCTCACGCACAGGAGTTACCGGATGCCCCGGATCGTTGTTGACGTCATGCCCAAGCCCGAAATTCTGGACCCGCAGGGGAAGGCGATCGTCGGGGCCCTCCCCCGGCTGGGCTTCACCAGCTTCAGCTCTGTCCGTCAGGGCAAGCGCTTTGAACTGACCGTTGACGGCGAGGTGACCGAGGAAATCCTGGCACAGGCCCGCAATGCCGCCGAGACGCTCCTCTCCAACCCCGTGATCGAGGACGTCGTCAACGTCGAGGTCGTCGAGGCCTGACATGACTGAACTTCCCCTGATCGGCGAGGCCGTCGCCGTCGCGGCGGAACCCCGCCTCGCCGGTGCCCGGATCGGCGTCGTCACCTTCCCCGGCACCCTTGACGACCGCGACGCCGCCCGCGCCGTCCGCCTGGCGGGCGGCACCGCCGTCGAACTCTGGCACGGCGACTCCCAGCTTGGCGACGTGGACGCCGTCATCATCCCGGGCGGCTTCTCCTACGGCGACTACCTGCGCGCCGGCGCCATCGCCCGCTTCGCACCGCTGATGTCGAAGATCATCGACGCCGCCAACAGCGACGCCAAGCTGCCGGTGCTGGGCATCTGCAATGGTTTCCAGATCCTCACCGAGTCGCACCTGCTGCCCGGTTCGATGATCAAGAACGACCACCTGAAGTTCCTGTGCCGCGACCAGGTGCTGCGCGTTGAAAACAGCAACACGGCGTGGACTGTGGACTACCAGGCGGGCCAGGAGATCACCATTCCGCTGAAGAACCAGGACGGCCAGTACATCGCGGACGAGAAGACCCTGGACGCCCTTGAGGCCGAGGGCCGCGTGGTGTTCCGCTACGTAGGCTTCAACCCGAACGGCTCGCGCCGCGACATTGCCGGCATCTCCAACGCCTCCGGCAACGTGGTGGGCCTCATGCCGCACCCCGAGCACGCCGTGGAGCCCGGCTTCGGCCCCGAGTCCCTTGATGGCATCGGCGGGTCCGACACCGACGGGCTCGGATTCTTCACCTCCGTACTGACCAAGATTGTGGGAGGCGACAAGTGACCACGGAAACCACCAAGAAGTTCAACATCGACACCGTCGAGCACGCCGCGAAGACTCCGGACACCGAACTGCCCTGGGCCGAGCTGGGCCTGAAGCGGAACGAGTTCGACGAGATCGTCAAGGTCCTGGGCCGCCGCCCCACCGGCGCGGAACTGGCCATGTACTCGGTCATGTGGAGCGAGCACTGCTCCTACAAGTCCTCCAAGAACCACCTGCGCCAGTTCGGCCAGAAGGTCACCGAGGAAATGAAGAAGGACATGCTGGTGGGCATCGGCGAAAACGCCGGCGTCACCAACCTGGGGGACGGCTGGGCCGTGACCTTCAAGATCGAATCGCACAACTCGCCGTCGTTCGTTGAGCCTTACCAGGGCGCCGCGACCGGCATCGGCGGCATTGTCCGCGACATCATCTCCATGGGCGCCCGCCCGGTGGCCGTCATGGACCCCCTGCGCTTCGGCGCGATCGACCACCCGGACACGGCGCGCGTCATGCACGGTGCCGTGGCCGGCATCGGCGGCTACGGCAACTCTCTGGGCCTGCCGAACATCGGCGGCGAAATGGTGTTCGACTCCGTCTACCAGGGCAACCCGCTGGTCAACGCCCTCGCCGTTGGCGTCATGCGCCACGAGGACATCCGCCTGGCCAACGCCTCCGGCAAGGGCAACAAGGTGGTCCTGTTCGGTGCGCGCACCGGCGGCGACGGCATCGGCGGCGCCTCCGTGCTGGCCTCCGAGTCCTTCGACGACACCAAGCCGTCCAAGCGCCCCGCCGTCCAGGTGGGCGACCCCTTCGCCGAGAAGGTCCTGATCGAATGCTGCCTGGAGCTGTTCAAGGGATCCTTGGTGGAAGGCATCCAGGACCTCGGCGCCGCCGGCATCTCCTGCGCCACCTCCGAGCTTGCCTCCAACGGCGACGGCGGCATGCAGGTTGAGCTGACCTCAGTCCTGCTGCGCGACCCCACGCTGACTCCGGGCGAGATCCTGATGTCCGAGTCGCAGGAACGCATGATGGCCGTGGTCACCCCCGAGAACGTGGAAGCGTTCGAGGCCGTGATGGACAAGTGGGCCGTGGAGTACTCCTGGCTCGGCGAAGTCACGGACACCGGCCGCCTGATCATCACCTGGGAAGGCGACGTGATCGTCGACGTCGATCCCCGCACGGTGGCGCACGACGGACCGGTCTATGACCGTCCGTACGCCCGCCCGGTGTGGCAGGACGCCGTCCAGGCGGACACCTTCACCGGTTCCGTGCAGGACGCCGGCCGCCCGGAAAGCCCGGCCTCGCTGGCTGCCGCCGTGACTGAGCTCGTGGCATCGCCGAACATGTGCTCCAAGTCCTGGATCACCAACCAGTACGACCGGTACGTGGGTGGCAACACCGCCATGGCGTTCCCGGACGACGCCGGCGTGGTGCGCGTGGACGAGGAAACGGGCCTGGGCGTGGCGCTGGCCACCGACGCCAACGGACGCTACACCTACCTGGACCCGTACCACGGCGCACAGCTGGCGCTGGCTGAGGCCTACCGCAACGTTGCCACCTCCGGCGCGGTGCCCATGGCCGTCAGCGATTGCCTGAACTTCGGCTCCCCCGAGGACCCGGACGTCATGTGGCAGCTGGCCGAGGCCATCCGCGGCCTGTCCGACGCCTGCATGGTGCTGGGCATCCCGGTCACCGGCGGCAACGTCTCGCTGTACAACCAGACGGGCACCACCCCCATCCACCCCTCCCCCGTGGTGGCAGTCCTGGGCAAGCTCGACGACGTTGCCCGCCGTACGCCGTCGGGCTGGCGTGAGGATGGCCAGGCCATCTACCTGCTCGGCACCACCGCTGCAGAGCTCGACGGTTCCGAGTGGGCGAACATGCGCGGGCACCTGGGCGGACAGCCGCCGAAGGTTGACCTGGAGGCCGAACGAGCCTTGGGCGAGATCCTGATCAACGCTTCCCGCGATGGCATGATCGACTCTGCGCACGACCTTTCCGAGGGCGGCCTTGCAGCTGCCCTGGTGGAGTCCTCGCTGCGTTACGGCGTGGGCGCCCGGATCGCGCTGCAGGACGTTATGGACCGCGACGGCGTCGACCTGTTCACCGCACTGTTCTCCGAGTCCCAGGCGCGCGCCGTCGTGGGCGTGCCGCGCTCGGAGGAGGTCCGCTTCACGGACATGTGCACCGCCCGCGGCTTCGCCCACACCCGCATCGGCGTGGTGGATGCGGCCAGCGGCAAGCTGGAGATCAACGGCGTGGAGGGCCTGTCCCTGGACGCCCTCCGCGAGGCCCACGAAGGGACCCTGCCGAAGTACTTCGGCTAACCCTCCATCAGGAATCCGCGGCGGTTCCGGACAAGCGCACCCCTGACCCGGGGCGCGGATGTCCGGAACCGGCGCGGATTTTCCGTTAAGCCATTAGTCCTCGCTGTGGAGTTCGCGCTGGCGGGCGTTCAGGAGTTCAATTTCGGGGCGGGCGGCAACGAAGCGTTCGACGGCGGCCAGCACCTCGGCGAGGTGCGCACGGTCTCCAGCCACCAAACCAACGCCCAGCCGGGCCCTGCGGTACTGCTCCTGGCCGCCCACCTCGGCCACGGAAACCTCAAACCGGCGCTTCATCTCTGCCAGCAAGGGGCGCACCACGGACCGCTTCTCCTTCAGGCTGTGCACATCGCCGAGGAGAATGTCGAACTCGATCCAGCCGATCCACATGTTCCGCGGCCCTTTACCGTCCCGGCAGCACCAGGTCCGGGTAGTGCCGCTCTGTCACGTCCGGGTGCGCGCGCATCCTGCCCTTGAGCATGTTCATGCCAAAGGAGGACAGCAGCGGGTTTGCGGGATCGTCCGTGATGCCCCGGGCCGCGGCCTTAAGCTCCGGATCCAGCGGCACGGGATCGATCACCGCATCGAGCCGCGGCGACCAAAAGAACGGCACAGAATAGCGGTCCACCCCCGGCGGCGGAGCCTGCACCCGGTGGATGGTGGCGGCCAGGTAGCCCTCGGTGGCTACCTCCAGCATTTCGCCGAGGTTCACCACCAAGGCGCCCTCGATGGGTTCCACCGGAGCCCATTCAGTGGCGCCGGGGGGCAGCACCTCCAGGCCTCCGACGTCGTCCTGCAGCAGCAGGGTCACGAAGCCGTAGTCCGCGTGCGAGCCCACGCCCTGGTCGCCGGCGGCCTCCACCACGCCTCCCACGTAGTGCACCAGCTTGCCCATCCAGGCCGGGGTGCCCTGGAACGGCTCGTCGAAGTAGTCCTCCGGCAGACGCAACGTGACCGCGATGGCCCGCATCAGTTCCATGCCCACGGAAGACATCAGCTCCGCCCACTCCATGGCGGCGGGCTTGAGTTCGGGGAAGAACTCGTCCGGCCAGAGGTTGGGGCCCTGGAGCAGCCAGAAGGGCTGGTCCGCGGGGTAGCCCGGAACGGGTGCGCGCTCCGGCGAATAGTCAATCTGTTCCCGTGCGTCCGCCCGGCCCTGGGTGACTTCCGTGCCCATTCGGGTGTAGCCGCGGAAGTGGGGCGAGAGCCTGTTGTCAAGCTTCATCCGCTGCTCCAGGGGCAGCGCGAAGAAACGGCGGATCACCTCCAGGAGGTGTTCGGCCTGTCCGGGCGCGGCGCCGTAGCCCGTCACTTGGAAGAATCCCACGTTGTGCGTGGCGTAGCGAAGTTGCTCGATGAAATCTGGATTGAAGGACCCGTCGGCCCGGCGTGCTGTACTAAGGTCCAGGACAGGTATGGTCCCCTGATCGTGTGGCATCTTGGCAGACTAGCATCGAGCAGGGTGCCTTTGTAGGCTCGCAGGATGAGGCAGCCCGGAAGGAAGACCAGGCACATGCAGCTCAACTATCCGGGCATCGGTTTCACCGAAGACGGACGCGTGCCGGAGGGATACCCGTGCGTGGTCCGCGAGGCGTACCTGGGCGAGGGCAGGGACGTCTACCTCCGCGTCGTCCGCGGCATCCTGGGCTGGGAACTCCAACGGCGCGCGGGACTGCGGGTCCGTGCTGATGCGGCCGTCGCCACCCCCGGAGCGCGCGTGGTGAGCGGCTTCGGCGTCGGCCCTTTTCGCCTGGACGCGCCGTGCGAGGTGGTGTGGGTGCACCACCCGGCCGCGTCAGAAGGGGCCCAGTCGGCGGGCTTCGGATACGGGACCCTGCCCGGGCACCCGGCCCGGGGCGAGGAGGCATTCGAGGTGGCGATCGACGCCGCCGGGACGGTAGTCCTGAAGATCACCGCGTTCAGCAGACCGGCCAACTGGTTCTACGCTGCGGGCACGCTGGCCACCCGCGCGGCGCAGCGCTACGTGACCTCCCGGTACATTGAAGGGGCACGCACACTCGCCGCAGGTGAAAGCTGATCAGGAGAAGGTACATGCTGGACCAGGAGACCCTTGACCGGTTGTGGAACTACGCGGACCCCGGGCTCTCCGGGCAGCGGTTCCAGGACGCCATGGCAGGCACAGAGTACGACGCTGACGAGAAAGCAGAGCTCGCCACGCAGCTTGGGCGGGCCCTGGGGATGCAGGGCCGGTTCGAGGAAGCGGACGCCCTGCTGGACACCATCGACGGCGAGGAACCCACCGTCGCGGTCCGCGTCCTGCTGGAGCGCGGCCGGCTGCTGCACGCAGGCGGCCATTCTGCCATGGCGGCTCCGCTCTTCGAGCAGGCGGCAGAACTGGGCGACCACCTCGGTGAGGAACTGCTAGCCGTCGACGCCCTGGCCATGCTGGCGGCCGCAGACTCCGCCCATGCCGAACCGTGGGCCCGCAGCGCCATCGAATACGCCGCCACCGCACACGACCCCCGCGCCCGCCGCTGGCTGCCCGCACTCCACAGCGCGCTGGGTGGCACCCTGCGGGAGGCAGGCCGCTATCCCGAGGCGATCGTGGAGTTCCAGCTGGCCGAGCAATGGGCCGAGCGCGCCGGAACTCCCGATCAGCAGCAAGGGGCACGGGACGCCATCAGGTCCTGCGAACGCGCCCTCGCCGTCGACTGACCCTGCGCCTTAGAGGTTGTAGTTCCACGCCACCTGGGCCGGGCAGAGGTTCATGACTACGTCCAGCCCGGCGGCTTTGGCGCGCGCGGCAGCGGCCTCGTCCAGCACGCCGAGCTGCAGCCAGACGGCCTTGGCTCCCACGGCGATCGCCTGGTCCACCACGGCGCCCACCTTTCGCGAATTCACAAAGCAATCGACGACGTCGAGAGGGTGCTTTTCCGCCGGTATCTCACCGAGCGTGCGGTACCCGGCTTCGCCGTGGACGGGGTCGCCGGGCAGGTTGACCGGGATGATTTCCATGCCGAGCCGGTCCCGGATAAACAGCGATGTGTCGTAGGCGGCGCGCCACTCGTTGGTGGTCAGGCCCACGATGGCCCACCGCCCTTTGTTTCGCATGAGGCGCTCAATGACTGCAGGATCGTTGGTATGGGCCATGCCCCAAGCCTACGCCGTGGCCGCAAGTCCCTTCTGCCGAATAAATGACTGATGGGGGCGGGCACCCTGCGCCCGTGAACGAATATTACGGCAGCGTGTTGGCAGATTTGGCCGATGCCGTGCGGTTCGGCTGTAGTTGGTAGTGACCATCCCGAGCGGCTGAGAGACCTGGATCGATGAAGCCGCAGCATCCCTAGGGCGGCTTGCCGTCCGAAAAGCAGCACGTGCCGAGGCGACCATCCACGGCAGGCGGCGAAGGGTGCTACTGCCAGGATCGATGGAGCACCATGACCCTTGAAATTGATACTGCTACGCCCGTTTCCACCCGGAATCCTGCTGTGGCCGCCCTTGGCGTGCCCCCCGCGGGTTCCCACAACACCACTTCGAACGCGACGGCGGTCGAAGCAGGGCTGCGTGACGCGCCCGGCCCCGCCTCCGGCTCTTCGGGATGGTCCTCGACCGGGCCGGAAGACGATGCCGTGCACGGCGTACCGTCCGGCGGTCCGGCGCGTCACAGCAGCACCATCGTGTCCCCGCAGAACATCGCCTTTTGGGAGCAGCAGGCCCTGCGCCTGGACTGGGAATCCCCCTGGCACACGGCCCACCGCTGGGTCCCGGCCGATGCGGAGGCCGGCACCGGCCCGCAAATCAGCTGGTTCGACGGCGGCCGGCTCAACGTGGCCTACAACTGCGTGGACCGCCACGTGGCGAACGGCCTGGGCAGCAAAGTGGCCCTTTACTTCGAGGGCGAGCCCGGTGACCGGCGCTCCATCACCTACGCCGAGCTGCAGCGCGAGGTCGCCAAGGCGGCCAATGCCCTCCTGTCACTCGGAATCACCAAGGGCGACCGCGTGGTCATCTACCTCCCGGTCATCCCCGAGACCGTCATCATCACCCTGGCCCTGGCCCGGATCGGGGCTATCCACTCGCTGGTCTTCGGCGGCTTCTCCGCCGAGGCGCTGCGCTTCCGGGTGGAAGACACCGGAGCCAAGCTGCTGGTGACGACGGACGGCCAGTACCGCCGCGGCGTGGCAGTACCCGTCAAGGACAATGCGGACGCAGCGGTGGCCGGGGACAACGCCGTCGAGCACGTCCTGGTGGTCAACCGCACTACGCCCGCTGAGGACCTCCACACGGTGAACATGACCGAAGGCCGCGACGTCTGGTGGCATGACGCCGTCGGCAGCGCCCCCGACGTCCACGAACCTGAGGCATTCGACGCCGAAACGCCGCTGTTCATCATGTACACCTCCGGCACCACCGGAAAGCCGAAGGGCCTGGTGCACACCTCCGGCGGCTACCTCACGCAGGCGTCCTGGAGCTTCGAGCACCTGTTCAGCAACCCTGACCCCGCGCTCCGGGACCAGGACGTGCATTGGTGCACCGCGGACCTGGCCTGGGTCACCGCGCACACCTACGAGATTTACGGCCCGCTCTCCAACGGCGTGACCCAGGTGATCTTCGAAGGCACGCCGAACACCCCGCATCCGGGCCGGCACTTTGAGATCATCGAGCGCTACGGTGTCACCCAGTACTACACGGCACCCACTCTCGTCCGCTCCCTCATGGGCTGGTTCCCGGACGGCGTCCCGGACATCTACAACCTCTCCTCCATCCGCATGCTCGGCACCGTGGGTGAGGCCGTCAACCCGGAAGCGTGGCGCTGGCTGCGGGAGAATGTCGGCGCCGGCACCGCTCCCGTGGTGGACACGTGGTGGCAGTCCGAGACGGGAGCAGCGATCCTCTCCCCCGCGCCGACGGACACGGAGTTCAAGCCCGGATGCGCGGCACGGCCCCTCCCCGGCGTCAGTACGAGGATCGTGGACGACGGCGGGGCAACGGTCCCGCCCGGCGTCCAAGGATTCATCGTGGTCGACTCCCCCGGGCCCGCCATCGCGCGGACCGTCTGGGGAAATCCGCGGCGCTACTTCGATTCGTACTGGAGCAAGTACGCGGACCGGGGCTGGTTCCTGGCCGGCGACGGCGCCAAGTACGACGAGGACGGCGACATCTGGATCCTCGGGCGGGTGGACGACACCTTGAACGTCTCCGGCCACCTGCTCTCCACCATCGAGATCGAGTCCGCCCTGGTATCCCACCCGCTCGTGGTGGAAGCCGGCGTCTGTCCCGTGGCGGACCCGAAAACCGGGCATGCCGTGGTGGCCTTCGTTGTCCCCACCCGCCCCCTCCCCCCGCAAGCTCGGGCAGGGGAACCAGCGGGCGTGGGCCCATCCAGCGAGGCCGCCTTCGCCGACGAGCTCCGGCACCACGTCGCGACGGCGATCGGCCCGATCGCCAAGCCGCGCGACGTCGTCGTGGTTCCCGATGTACCCAAGACCCGCAGCGGCAAGATCATGCGCCGGCTGCTCACCCAACTGTTCGAGGGGACCGCCCTGGGCGATACCACCTCACTCCAGAACGAACCGGCGATCGCCGGCATCCAGGACGTCCTGCGCGAGCGGACCCAAGCAAAGGAAAATTCATGACCGAGATCAGCAACGTCGCCCGGCTCTCCGAACCGCTCAAGTTCGCATACTGGGTTCCCAACGTCTCCGGCGGCCTGGTGGTGTCCACCATCGAACAGCGCACCAGCTGGGACTTCGACTACAACAAGAAGCTGGCACGCATCGCCGAGAACTCCGGCTTCGAATATGCCCTGTCCCAGACCCGCTACGCCGCTTCCTACGGTGCGGACAAGCAGCACGAGGCCACCTCGTTCAGCCTGGCGCTGCTGGCCGCCACGGAGCGCCTGAAGGTCATCGCCGCGGTCCACCCGGGCATGTGGCACCCTGGCGTGCTGGCCAAGTACATCATCACCGCGGACCACATCTCCAACGGCCGCGCCGCAGTCAACATCGTCTCCGGCTGGCTGAAGGCGGAGTTCGAAAACTTTGGCCTCGAATGGCTGGAGCACGACGAGCGCTACGTCCGCACCGAGGAGTTCATCAAGGTGCTGCGCGGCCTCTGGACCGAGCAGGAGTACAGCCAGTCCGGCAAGTACTACAACATCACGGACTTCACCCTGAACCCGGCCCCGGTCAGCGTTCCCGGCCGCGCCCACCCGGAGATCTTCTTCGGCGGCAACTCCACGGCGGCCCAGGCCACAGCGGGCCGCGTGGCGGACTGGTACTTCTCCAACGGCAAGGACCTGGAGGGCTTCAAGGAGAACATCGCCGGCGTGGTTGCCGCCTCCGGCGAAACCCGCCGCGGCACCGAGGACGCCCTCCCCGCACCGCGGTTCGGCCTCAACGGCTTCGTCATCGCCCGCGACTCCGAGAAGGAAGCCCGCGACACCCTCCGCGAAATCGTCGAGAAGGCACACAAGCCGGCCGTTCAGGGCTTCCGCGACGCCGTGCAGGAGGCCGGACCTTCCACGAAGGACGGCAAGGGCATGTGGGCCGACTCCACGTTCGAGGACCTGGTCCAGTACAACGACGGCTTCAAGACCCAGCTGATCGGCACCCCGGAGCAGATCGCCGAGCGCATCGTCGAGTACAAGAAGATCGGCGTGAACCTGTTCCTCACCGGCTACCTGCACTTCCAGGAAGAGATCGCCGCGTTCGGCCGGGACATCCTGCCGATCGTCCGTGAACTCGAGGCTGACCTCGCCCGGAAGAACGGCATCGAGCTGGACCTTTCCCAGGCACCCGTCGCTGAAACGGTGGCCGCCTGATGGCTGACCGCAAATTCGGTTTCCGCACCCGCGCCCTGCACGCCGGCGGCACCCCCGACGCCGAACACGGCGCCCGTGCTGTGCCCATCTACCAGACCACGTCCTTCGTGTTCAAGGACACCCAGGACGCAGCCAACCTCTTCGCGCTGCAGAAGTACGGCAACATCTACTCCCGCATCGGCAACCCCACGGTGGCAGCCTTCGAAGAACGCATTGCCTCACTGGAGGGCGGCATCGGTGCTGTTGCGACGTCGTCGGGCATGGCAGCGGAGTTCCTCACCTTCGCCGCGCTGACGCAGGCGGGCGACCATATCGTGGCCGCTTCCCAGCTCTACGGCGGCACCGTCACCCAGCTGGACGTCACCCTGCGCCGCTTCGGCGTGGATACCACGTTCGTGCCCGGCACGGACCCCGCGGACTACGCCGCGGCCATCCAGGAGAACACCAAGGCGATATTCGTCGAGGTGGTGGCCAACCCGTCGTCGGAAGTCCAGGACCTGGAGGGGCTGGCAAGGGTGGCGCGCGACGCCGGCATCCCCCTGGTGGTCGACGCCACCTTGAGCACGCCCTACCTCGTGCGTCCGATCGAACATGGCGCCGACATCGTGATCCACTCCGCCACCAAGTTCCTGGGCGGGCACGGCACCACCCTGGGCGGCGTGATTGTGGAGAGCGGCCGGTTCAACTGGGGCAACGGCAAGTTCCCCACCATGACCGAGCCCGTGGCCTCCTACGGCAATGTCTCCTGGTGGGGCAACTTCGGTGAGTACGGCTTCCTGACCAAGCTCCGCTGCGAACAGCTGCGCGATATCGGGCCCGCCCTTTCACCGCAGTCCGCGTTCCAGCTGCTGCAGGGCGTGGAAACCCTCCCCCAGCGCCTGGATGAGCACCTGAAAAACGCACAGGCCGTGGCCGAATGGCTCGACGCCGACCCGCGGGTGGCCTACGTGAACTACTCCGGACTGCCCTCCCACCCGCACTTCGAGCGGGCGCGGAAGTACCTGCCGCAGGGTCCCGGATCGGTGTTTTCCTTCGGCGTTGCCGGCGGACGACCCGCGGGCCAGAAGTTCATCGAGTCACTGCAGCTGGCCTCGCACCTGGCCAACGTGGGCGACTCCCGCACCCTGGTGATCCATCCTGGGTCCACCACGCACCAGCAGCTGAGCGATGAACAGCTCGAGTCCGCCGGAGTGCCAGAGGACCTGGTCCGCATTTCGGTGGGCCTGGAGGACATCGAGGATATCCTGTGGGACCTGGACCAGGCACTCGCCGCAGCCCAGGACGCAACCGCGGATGACGCCGTCGTCCGCCCTGAGGAGGCGGCTGACGCCTGCACGATCGGAGCACGCGCATGAGCACCGCTGTACGGACCTGGGAGGGCCCCGCGGCCCCGGAGCGCCTCTCGCTGCTGCGGGCGGCCAAGTCGATCGCGATCGTGGGGGCCTCGGACAAGCCATCGCGGGCCAGCTACTTCGTGGCCACGTACCTGCAGTCCTCCACCCGGTACAAGGTGTATTTCGTCAACCCCGTGGTGAAGGAGATCCTTGGCCAGCCCACCTACGCCTCACTGGCCGATCTTCCCGAAAGCCCGGACATCGTGGATGTGTTCCGCAAGCACGACGACCTCCCGGGCGTCCTGGAGGAAGCCGTTGCGGCTGGCGCCAAGACCCTCTGGCTGCAGCTGGGTTCCTGGCACGAGGGCGTTGCCGCGGACGCCGAGGCGGCCGGCCTCAACGTGGTGATGGACCGCTGCGTGAAGATCGAGCACGCCCGCTTCCACGGCGGGCTGCATCTGGCCGGTTTCGACACCGGTGTGATCTCCTCCAAGCGCCAGGTCCAGGCCTAAAGCGCTACTGGCCGAACTTCTTCAGCCAACGGGCTCCGGGGCTCGCCTTCTGGCCGGTTCCGGAGCTGCCCGCCTTGGCCGACTCCTGCTCCGCCGGTTTCGCCGCTTCGGCCTCTTCCGGGCCGGCCGGTTTCCCGCCTGCTTCAGCAGCCCGGCCGCCATCACCGGCGGGTGTGCTGCTGGGCACTCCAGCCGCGGTGGGGCCGCCCGCGTTGAGCAGGGCCTGCGACTTGCCGTTGCCGGCGGTACCGGACTGTCCAGGCCCTGCCGCCGGGTTGGCACCCTGTTCGGGAGCGGCAGTGGCGGCCTCAGGGGCCTCAGGGGCCTCGGCAGCCTCCGGTTCCACCGACACTGCGGGTCCCTGCATCGGTGCATAGTCCTCCGCGGCACTGGGAGCCTCGATGGTCCAATGCGGCGACCAGTCCTCGAGGAGCTGCTGCACGGTTGCGTGGTTGTCCGTGGCCGCCGGCAGGCTGGCGGCCACGCCGGTCACGCCCAGGCCCATCCCGGCCATCACGGTCAGTCCGACCACGGCCGACCGGTTCCGGCGCAGGGCGCGGCGGCGGGCCAGCTCATCGCTTCGGAAACGCGCACCCTTTCGCGCGGCTTCCTGCCGAACCGCCGCTTCCCGCGCGAGGGCTTCGCGGCGGGTGGTATGGACAGGGCTGGTATGGACAGAGGTGCCGGACAGCAGCGCCGCAAGCTGGGGACCCGGCGCGGGCACGGGCATCTCGGCCAGGGCGCCCATGGAAATCAGGGCAGAGCGCAGGTCTGACGCGCCCTCCTGGCCGGCCTCGAGCAGGATCTGGTCCACTGTGTCCAGGACCCTGGCAGCGTGGGGATTCATGGCCTCACATATTCCTTTACAGCGGGCTCCTCCCGGAGCCTGTTCAGTGCCCGGCGCTGCAGCTGCTTAACAGCACCCGGGCTTTTGTCCAGCACCTCGGCAACCTGCTCCACGGTGAGACCGCCAACGATGCGCAGGGTGAGCACCTCGCGCTGGTCGTCGAGCAGGCCGCTGAGCAGGCGCTGGACTTCCTGGGGAGCGATCAGCTCCAGGACTTCGGTTTCGGCAGAGGAATCTTCGCGCCGGTCCAGTTCCGGCTCGAAGGGAAGCCTGGCCGGCGTGCGGCTCTGCCGGCGGTGGTCATCCACCATGCGGGCGTGGGCTATGGAGAAGATGAAGGTGCGCAGGCCGGCCATTCCGCCGCTGATGGTCTCCAGGCGGGGCAGCACTGCCAGGAACACATCCTGCATGACAGCCTCCGGATCCTCTACTCCGCGGGCCGTGAGATAGCCCAACACCTGTGATGCGTATGTTTGGTACACCAGGTTGAAGATTTCCGGGTCGCCGGCGCCGTCGCGTATTGCGTCATCGATCAGCGCATCGGTCACGGACGTACGGCTTTCAATGGAGGGAACTTTGCTTGCTAAGTCTAGGCCCGGCAGAGCGTCCACGAAACTTGCCCTCTACAACCAAATGCTCACACATAAAAAGAGCCGGGCTGGAACGTGATGGGGGACAGGTTCCAGCTCGGCGCTTCATAGAGGTAATCGCCCGGCTGCCCGAAAGGGTTACGCGTTTTCGAGAAATCTTTTAAAAACTTTTCGCATCCCCGGACCCTGGCCGGTTTTGCAACTGCATGCCCTCGATCCGCGCTGCCCCGTGTCCGGTTTTCGACGCACATAGGCGTTCTCGACGCGCCCGTGCACCGTCGCCCCTCCTATACGGGCCGCGCCAGCGCATATCCGCGTCGACCTCCAACATGCGGGTCGACACCGAAGGCGCGCCCACAATCCCAGCCCGGCCGCAACGGCCCGTGGAAACGCCAACGGCGGGCCACCCCAACCGGGGCCCCCGCCGTCGTCGTATCGCGTTGATGCGCTAATCGTTGATGAGGTCGTTCACCACGATGGTCTGGTCCCGGTCCGGGCCCACGCCGATGGCCGAGAACCGGGTGCCGGACAGCTTCTCCAGCGCAAGGACATAGTTGCGGGCGTTCTCCGGCAGGTCCGCGAGGGTGCGCGCGCCGGTGATGTCCTCGGTCCAGCCCTCGAAGTACTCGAAGATGGGCTTGGCGTGGTGGAACTCGGTCTGCGTCATGGGCATTTCGTCGTGGCGCACGCCGTCGACGTCGTAGGCCACGCAGACCGGGATCTGCTCGATGCCGGTGAGCACGTCCAGTTTGGTGACGAAGTAGTCCGTGAATCCGTTGACGCGGGAAGCGTGGCGGGCCAGGACGGCGTCGTACCAGCCGCAGCGGCGGGGACGGCCGGTGTTCACGCCGAACTCACCGCCGGTTTTCTGCAGGTAGACGCCCATCTCGTCAAAGAGCTCCGTGGGGAACGGGCCCGCGCCGACGCGGGTGGTGTAGGCCTTGATGATGCCGATGGAGCGGGAAATGCGGGTGGGGCCGATGCCCGAGCCCACCGAGGCGCCGCCGGCCGTCGGGTTGGAGGAGGTGACGAACGGGTAGGTGCCGTGGTCGACGTCCAGGAACGTGGCCTGGCCGCCTTCCATCAGCACCACCTTGCCCTCGTCCAGTGCGGTGTTGAGGACGAGGGTGCTGTCGATTACCAGGGGGCGCAGGCGCTCGGCGAAGGACAGGAAGTATTCGACAATCTCGTCCACCACCACGCTGCGGCGGTTGTAGATCTTGACCAGCACCTCGTTCTTCTGGTGCAGCGAGCCTTCCACCTTCTGGCGGAGGATGGACTCGTCGAAGACGTCCTGGACGCGGATACCCAACCGGGCCACCTTGTCCATGTAGGCGGGGCCGATGCCACGCCCGGTGGTGCCGATGGCGCGCTTGCCGAGGAAGCGTTCGGTGACCTTGTCCAGCACCTGGTGATAGGGCGCCACGAGGTGGGCGTTTGCGGATACGCGCAGCTTGGAGGTGTCCGCACCGCGGGCCTGCAGGCCGTCGATCTCTTCAAAAAGAGCCTCGAGGTTCACGACGCAGCCGTTGCCGATGATGGGAACGGCGTTGGGGCTGAGGATGCCTGCCGGCAGCAGCTTGAGTTCGTACTTTTCACCGCCTACGACGACGGTGTGCCCGGCGTTGTTGCCGCCGTTGGGCTTGACGACGTAGTCGACGCGGCCGCCCAGGAGGTCAGTCGCTTTGCCTTTTCCTTCGTCGCCCCACTGGGCTCCTACGATCACAATTGCTGGCATGGGATCCTCCCCCATTCGTTCGGGCCGCCCGGTCCGGCCAAAAGCTGGCTGGTCCCTGCGGCGCCGTTCATGAGAATGCCCCGAACGTACCGGCGGTCACTGTTCCGCGTTGGCGGCGCAGCAATGCAAGAGTTCCGGGGCCCTTACCACCCAAGTTTAGCGGATCAGCCGATTTGTCCACTCGTTTGGCGTCTCAGTCCGGCATTTCGACGACCTGCGGCTTGCTAAACTGGTCAAGGCCGGCCAGGAACCGGCCCACCCCTTTTCCCAGCCCCGGAGCGGCTGCGCCGTCGTGCGCCCTTTTCCGGTGTGTCAGCAACGCCATATCCGCAGGAGACCCCGCCCTTCATGACAGCACTGGCCCCCGAATCCTTCCATGATCAGCTCCTGAGCCGCCGCTACGAGCCCAACGTCGCAGCCGTCAACGAGCTGTGTGATTCACTGCAGGAAGCCAAGCCGGGCACGGTGGTGCCGTACGTTGACCCCATGCACGACGTGGACGAATGCCGCATCATCAGCCTCTTTTCCAACATCGGGGAAGCGGACCCGTCCGGCTTCATCACCGCCGGGGACCACGATGCCGCCGCGCGCATGCTGGGGATCCAGTGGAAGCTGGGCCTGCGCCCTGAGTTCGTGATGCCGTGGAACGTCCACCCGTGGCACGTTCCCGGTGAGCCGAACGGTAAGTTCACGCCCGACCAGATCCAGTCCGGCCTCAAGCCGCTGCTGAAGTTCCTGGCCCTGGTACCGCGCGCATCGGTGATCGTTGCCCACGGGACCGAGGCCAACCGCCTGGCCAACCTGCTGCTGAAGACCGAGGTTCCACTGCTGTGGCGCCGCGGGCTGAAGACCTACAAGGTACGGTCCCTCAGCGGCCGCGCGTTTGCCGGCTCCCCCGCCCGCCAGGAGGAATATCTCCAGGACATGCGCGTCGCCTACGCCGACGCGATGGCCCGGACAGGCCTCCAAAAAGCCTCCTGACGACTTTTCCCTCCCAGGACGGACGACGGCGGCCGGTCACCTTTCGCGAAAGGTGACCGGCCGCCGTCGAACGTTAAACAGCGATGCGGCTAGGAGGCTTGGATCGCAGCCTTGGCCGTGGGATCGGAGTCCTTGAGGAACTTCTCGATGCGCTCCGGCTCTTCCGCCTCGCCGATGGCCGCCGACGCGCGCCCCAGCGAGTAGAGCGCGCGGAGGAAGCCGCGGTTGGGCTCGTGCTCCCACGGGATGGGCCCAGCCCCGCGCCAGCCGCTGCGGCGGAGCGAATCCAGGCCGCGGTGGTAGCCGACCCGTGCGTACGCGTAGGAATCGATGGTGCGGCCCTCTGCCCACGCTTCCTCGGCCAGGACGGCCCACAGCAGCGAGGATGTGGGGTGCTTCGCCACCAGGTCCAGCGTTTCCTGGCCCGCCTCCAGCTGCTGGTACACCTCAGGCTCGGCAGGAAGGAGCGTGGGTTCTGGACCCATCAGGTTCCGGCGGAACTCGTCCGACATCTAGAAGGTCTTTCCGGCGGAGCCGAGCTGCTTGGTGGCTTCCACCACGCGTGCGGCGAGGCCTGCTTCGGCGGCCGCGCCCCAGACGCGGGGGTCGTAGGTCTTCTTGTTGCCCACCTCACCGTCCACCTTCAGGACGCCGTCGTAGTTGCGGAACATGTGGTCAGCCACCGGACGCGTGTAGGCGTACTGGGTGTCGGTATCGATGTTCATCTTGATGGTGCCGTAGGAGACGGCGTCCGCGATCTCCTGGTCCGAGGAGCCGGAGCCGCCGTGGAACACGAGGTCGAACGGGTTTTCCTTGCCGATCTTCGCACCGACCTGGGCCTGGATGTCCTTGAGGATCTCCGGGCGCAGCTTCACGCCGCCGGGCTTGTACACGCCGTGGACGTTGCCGAACGTCAGCGCGGTGATGTAGCGGCCGCGCTCGCCGGCGCCGAGGGCCTCAACCGTGGCCAGGGCGTCTTCGACGGTGGTGTAGAGCTTTTCGTTGATCTCGTTCTCGACGCCGTCCTCTTCGCCACCGACGGTGCCGATCTCCACCTCGAGGATCATCTTGGCGGCGGCGGTGCGCTCCAGCAGCTCACGGGCGATGCGGAGGTTGTCCTCCAGCGTCTCAGCGGAACCGTCCCACATGTGCGAGTTGAACAGCGGGTTGCGGCCGGCCTTGACCTCGGCCTCGGAAGCTGCGAGCAGCGGCAGGACGAAGCCGTCCAGCTTGTCCTTGGGGCAGTGGTCCGTGTGCAGGGCGATGTTGACGTTGTAGCTCTTGGCCACCTCGCGGGCGAAGGCCGCGAAGCCCAGCGAACCGGCAACCATATCCTTGACCGACGCGCCGGACCAGTAGGCCGCGCCGCCGGTGGACACCTGGATGATGCCATCGGACTCAGCTTCGGCGAACCCGCGGATGGCAGCATTCAGCGTCTGCGAGGAAGTCACGTTCACCGCCGGGAACGCAAAGCCGCCCGCCTTGGCACGATCAATCATCTCGGTATAAATCTCTGGGGTTGCAATGGGCATGCTGACTCCTATGCTGGGGTTTCGTCTGAGGGATATGTCGCTGGAGTAGACCTCGTTGGCTAGGCACCATCCTAGCGATTCCTGCCCTACGCCAGTGTCTCGCGTCACGCAGGGCGGTAACACTCCCCCGCGAGATGGCATTTAACGGCAGTTGCGCGCCTCAGGACTCCCGTTAAATGCCATCTCGCGTCCAGCCACGGCTCAGGAGGGCGGACCTCACTTTGCGGACGACGGCGGGATGGTCGCCTTCGAGGTGCTGCTTACCGATGCGCACCTCCAGCCAGCCATGGAGCGCCGTGGTGTCCTGGCGCCTAATGTCCCGCAGGTACTGCTCCTCGCCGCCGTGGTGGCGTCCGTCGTATTGGAGGGCGATCTTCCAGTCGGGGTACGCGGCGTCGGGCCACAGCACGGGCTGCCCGTCGCGGCCGAAAAGTACGTGGTTCAGTTCCGGTTCAGGCAGTCCGGCGTCGACAAGTGCCAGCCGCATATGCGTCTCGGGCGCAGAGTCGCAGCCCACCCGGATCAGCTCAAGCGCCGCCCGCGCCGTCTTCAGGCCCCGCATGCCCCGGTGCCTTGATACGGCAACCCGGAGGTCTTCGATGCTGCAGAGTGCGCGCCGGGGCCGTGGGAACTCCGGTCCGTGGGCACACACGAAGAAGTCGCCAACTGCCACCAGATCCTTCAGTACCAGCAGCGACGCGAGGTCGAGCCAGGTGCGCGCAGGCGAAGTGACGCGGACGCCGTCGTACTCCACCGTTTCCCCCGGAAGGAAGGTCAGGAGGTGGCCCACCACGTTGACGCGCCGCGGAAAGCTGAAACCCCGCCGGCGTGCCACATGGATTCGCCAGTCACCGCTCATTGCCGCCGGCACCGGTCCGCCCCAGACCCGTAGCGCCGACAGGGACGTCAGCACGGAGGTGTCGTCCAGGTCCGTGTAGCCGCGCAATGCCGCAGCACCCGAGGCTCCGGAGTGGACCGGTATCCGGATTCCCCGGGAGACGGTGACCAGATCCTTGGCTGCAGTGCGCGTCCGGCTAACCCCTGCCTTGTCGGAGCTCCTCACGGAAAAGGAACCCGTGGTCAGCTCATCGGGAAGTTCGGCCCTGCGCATCCTTCATTCTTGCCCGGCCCCGATGCCCGGATTGGGTTATCCACAGGCCAGCTTTCCCACCCCTCCGCGAGATGGCATTTAACGGCAGTTGTGGGGCCCCGGACTGCCGTTAAATGCCATCTCGCGGGGGGTGAGGGGGTGGGCGGGAAGGGGCGGGCCGGTCAGACGTGCTGGTTGAACACGTGCCGTCGGACCCAGGCGTGCATCGCTATCGCTGCGGCGGAGGCGGCATTGATGGACCGTGTGGAGCCGAACTGCTCGATGGACAGGGTGGCGGCGGCCGCGGCGTGCACCTCCGGCGTCAGCCCGGGCCCCTCCTGGCCGAACACCAGCACGCAGTCGCGCGGAAGGTCGTACGTCTCCAGCGGCACCGAGTCCGGGAAGATGTCGACGCCGATGATCGCCAGCCCTTCGCCCTGCGCCCACGCGACAAAATCCTCCACGGTGGGGTGGTGGCGGACGTGCTGGTAGCGGTCGGTGACCATCGCGCCGCGCCGGTTCCAGCGCCGTCGTCCGATGATGTGGACCTCCTTGGCCAGGAACGCGTTGGCCGTGCGCACCACCGTGCCGATGTTGAGGTCATGCTGCCAGTTTTCGATGGCGACGTGGAAGTTGTGCCGCCGGGAATCCAGTTCCGCAACGATCGCCTCGTGCTTCCAGTAGCGGTACTTGTCCAGCACGTTGCGCCGGTCACCGTCCGCCAGCAGGTCTGGGTCCCAGTGGTCGCCTTCGGGAAGCTCGCCTTCCCAGGGCCCGGCGCCGACCTCCGCCCTGGGCAGTTCAGCCTCCCCGGGCGCGTGGTCGGGTTCGTTCGTCATACCGGGCGTTTGGGTCACCCCTCAACACTAGACTGGACCATCGGAGCAAACATCACCGGCGGAGGTTAGGTATGGCAGAAGCGGACATGGTCAAGGGCAACCCGGCGGTTTACCGCAGCGGCCAGGAAATCGAGTGCTGGCTGACCGACATGGACGGCGTGCTGGTGCACGAAAACCAGGCAGTTCCCGGCGCCGCGGAACTCATCCAGCGCTGGGTGGACACGTCCAAGCGGTTCCTGGTGCTCACCAACAACTCCATCTTCACGCCCCGCGACCTCGCCGCCCGGCTGCGCGCCTCCGGCTTGGAGGTGCCGGAGGAGAACATCTGGACCTCCGCACTGGCCACCGCCCAGTTCCTCAAGGACCAGGTGCAGGGTTCGGGCTCCGGGAACCGGGCGTACACCATCGGCGAGGCAGGATTGACGACGGCGCTGCACGAGGCCGGCTTCATCCTCACCGACCAGGACCCGGACTTCGTGGTGCTCGGCGAGACGCGCACCTATTCCTTCGAGGCCATCACTACCGCCATCCGTCTGATCCTGGCGGGAGCGCGGTTCATTGCCACCAACCCGGACGCCACCGGGCCCTCAAAGGACGGGCCGCTGCCGGCCACAGGCGCCATCGCCGCCCTTATCACCAAGGCCACGGAGCGCGAGCCGTACATCGTGGGCAAGCCCAATCCCATGATGTTCCGGTCCGCGATGAACCAGATCGACGCCCACTCGGAAACCACCGCCATGATCGGCGACCGGATGGACACGGACATCGTGGCCGGCATGGAAGCGGGCCTGCACACCGTTCTCGTCCTCACCGGCATCACCCGGCGCGAGGACATCGGTTCTTTCCCGTTCAGGCCCAACCAGGTGCTGGATTCCGTGGCGGACCTGAAGAACCAGATCTAGGTCCGACGGCCTAGAAGATGCTCACGCGGGAGCCGCCGCGCGGCAGCGGGAAGTAGCTGTCCAGCAGGTCCGCCAGGACGGGCCGGTAGATGTGCGGGTTCCAGCCGGGGCTGGCGTGGGCAGGCTGCGCGCCTTCGGTCTGCAGGTCCCAGGAGACCATGTTGTCCTTGAAGGCCACCGCCCACGCCTCAACCGCCGTCTGGTAGCGGACGGTCCGGTCGCGCCGGTTGCCGATGTAGGCCATCTTGGCGTTGCCGAGCTTGCCCACGAACCGCAACCCGTCGAAGTGGTAGATGAAGGCGGACTCGGACTGGATGAGCACGCTGGAGGGGGCGATGGGCGAGAGCTGCTCCAGGGTCTGGTCCAGGATCTGCCGCCAGGTCCGCTCGTCCTTGTGGATGACCCTCTCGCCCAGTTCGTAGCCGCCCCGCAGCGCAGACGGGAACCGGAACCCGCGCTCGTAGAGGAACACCACGCCGTCGAACCAGCTCTGGTCCAGCACGTCGTGCTTGCTGTAAGGGCTCGAATCCAGCACGATGAAGTCCACCTCCACGCCGTGGATCTCCAGCAGCCGGGCGGCAACCTGCGTTGCCACCATGCCGCCAAAACTGTGGCCATAGAAGAACAGCTTGGTGATCTTCTCGGCCCGGACGTGCTCGATGACGGCTATTACTACCTCGTCGATGTCCAGGCCAAGGTTGGAATATCCGACGGCGGCCAGCCGTGCGCGCTTGTTCAGAGCCCCCCGGAGGGAGTTGAGGATCCACTGGGCCTCTTCCCAGCTGGTTTTGTAGCCGGGAAAAAGGAACCAGCTGGCGTTGGGATGGTATTCGTCCGCGAAGTCGTCCGGCACCGCCAGAATCCGGTTGGTCCGGCGCTGGGACTGGACGTGCCGGGTAATGAGCATGTCCGCGGCGAGAATTCCGGACGCCCCGGCACCGGCAAGGAAGCTGCGGCGGGAGAACCGTTTCAGGGCAGCAGCTTCATCCAGCAGCCGGGCTTCGGGAGTCCGGGGCCGGTCCTGGGCAGTCAGCTCCCCCTCGTGTGGCACTCCCCTACCGTAGGCATACGGGAAGAGCCCCCCGCAAGACGGTGGAGGTAACCATTCGGCGTAAAGTCAGCTGGCAGCCTGGTTCCCGGCTGCCGGACGAGAACCCGGAGTTTCCGCAGGCCAGCCATCCAGTACCGACTGCTGGCGGCGCAGGATCTCCCGCCCGATGTCGTTGTAGCGGCCCAGCAGGTCGGCCCCGGCCAAGGCACCGGGGCTGTCCAGGAGCGAAAAAAGTGCGTCGCTCGCGGCCAGCAGTTCCGGGTCCGCATAGTCGGCGAGGGGACGGCCGCACAGCTCATCCAGGTACGCGCCGGTGGTGGGCGGCAACCCCACAGGCGGGTGCACATCGCTGGTCGGCGACCCGCCGCCGTCGACCGTCAGCGGCTCGCCGGCAGCCGGGACGTCCAGCCCCGGAGTGACCTCAATGGAAACTCCGGCACTGTAGATTCCGGGCAGGGTGAGGGCATCCATGGCATTGAGGTCGCCGCGGAGTCCGGCAAGGGCGGCGGAGGCAATAAGCTCCGCCCGGGAGAGGTCAACACGGATGTGGGAGCGGATGCCCATCCGACGCACGCGGCCAATAATGTGGATCAGGACGGGGCGGGACTGCTGGTCCAGACTTCCCTCGACGTCGATCCGGACAACATCGGAAGGAACATCGATGCTGATCCGGGCATTTAAGGTGTGGTCCATAGGTACTCCAAAAGAGGTTCTATGGCCGACGGCTCAACCTCGGCAAGCGTATCCGCCACGACAGCCTCCGCACAAGCCATCCGCGCGGTACAGCGCCTGATGCGGCGCCGGGGGCTCACGCAGTCCGGCTGGATTCCACCTTTCCGGGCTCCTGGAAATGCGTCCGTGTTCCGGCGCCGCCTACAGAGTCCACCAGCGACCGGGCGATGTCCCGTAACTTGGTGTTGCTGTTGCTCGCCGCCTCGGTCAGGATCCCGACAGCTGTTTCCTGGCTGCAGCGGTTCTGGGCCATGACTATGCCGATGGCGATGTCAATGATGGTCCGGGACTCAAGGGTGGCGCGGAGGTTGGCGGCGCTGTCGGTGTGGAGTGAAAACCGTACGGCCAGCCGAAGGGCTTGGGAGATCTCGCGGGTGAACCCGCGGGCCCTGGCAGTAGCACGCTCATCGAACTTGCGCGGCGCATCGGAGTAAAGATTCAGTGCGGCCTTCGCTTCTCCCTGCAGGTTGAAGGGAAGGGACAGGACGGACCGCAGGCCGTGCGCGGCCACGGCGTGGGCGTAATCGGGCCCCCAGCGGTTCTCCTCGAGCAGGTCGGGGACGTGGACTTCGCGTTCCTCCTGGGCTGCAGTGAGGCACGGTCCCTGGGAGAGCGAATACTGTATCTGGTCCACTTCCCGGGCCGATTCGCTGCTCCACCCGATAGTTGCGGCCTTACGGTCGCGGAGCAGCGTGATGCCGCACAGCGCGTCGTCGCCGTCGCCGGCCATCTGGTGCGCAGAGAACCGCGCGAGTTCGTTGAGGAAGTCCTCGAAGTCGGCACTCTCCAGGATGAGGTTCTGCACCTGGTCAGTGGTGCTGAGGGGCGGGTCTGCGTGGAGCATGGCGCGTTCTCCAGGGTCATTCGAAGGGGTACGCACATGATAAATCAGGGGCGCCGGGGTTCCAACAGTTTGCAGGCTAGGAGAGGCCCAGTTCGTCCTTGCCGAACGCAAAGAGGTAGGGAACCCCGGTTTCCGCCTCGATCTTTTCCTTCGCGCCAGTATCGCGGTCCACGATGACTGCCACGGCCACCACGTTTCCGCCGGCCTTGCGGACGCCTTCCACAGCGGTCAGCGCGGAGCCGCCGGTGGTGGACGTGTCCTCGAGGACCAGGACGTTGCGGCCCTCCACTGACGGGCCCTCGACCTGCCGTCCCATGCCGTACGACTTCTGCGCCTTGCGCACCACGAAGGCGTCGACCGGGCGCCCGGCATCGACCGCGGCATGCATGACGGCGGTCCCCACGGGGTCGGCCCCCATCGTCAGGCCGCCCGCGCACTCGAAGCTGATGCCGGCGTCGTCGGCGAGCGCCAGCATGACCTGGCCCACCAGCTTGGACGCCTCATGGTGCAGGGTGATGCGGCGCAGGTCGATGTAGTAGTCCGCCTCAGCTCCGCTGGAGAGGATGACCTTGCCGCGGACTACGGCCAGTTCCTTGATCAGTTCCAGCAGGCGGGCGCGGGCGGCGGCAGTATCGGCCGCGGTTTCGGTGGGGGAAGTCATGGTTCCCAGTTTAGTGGGGCACGGCCGCCGCCTGCGCTTGAGGGCTATTGACACCTCTGGCTAGGCTGGATCCCATGCGCGAACTCCAGGCCAGAATCATTGAAGAAATGGGCGTCCAGCCCCGCATTGATCCCGCAGGGGAGGTGCGCAAGCGCGTCGATTTCCTCAAGGATTACCTCAAAGCCACGGGAACCAAAGGCTTCGTGCTGGGCATCTCCGGTGGGCTCGATTCCTCCCTTGCCGGCAGGCTCGCGCAGATGGCGGTCCAGGAGCTCGAAGCTGAGGGGGTCGACGCCAATTTCGTGGCCGTGCGCCTCCCCTACGGGGTCCAGCACGATGAGGACGATGCCCAGGCCGCCATGGACTTCATCCAGCCCAAGACCCAGTGGACCTTCAATATTGCCGCGGCCGTGGACGGCTTCGAGGATGAATTCGAGAAGACCGTAGGCAATGAAATCTCGGACTTCCACAAGGGCAACACCAAGGCGCGCACCCGAATGATCGCCCAGTATGCGCTGGCCGGGGAGCACAACTATCTGGTGGTGGGCACGGACCACGGCGCCGAGTCCGTCACCGGCTTCTTCACCAAGTACGGCGACGGCGGCGCGGACATCCTTCCCCTCTTCGGCCTGAACAAGCGGCAGAACCGGGCCCTCCTGGCCGAGTTGGGCGCGCCCGCGCGGGTGTGGGAGAAGGTGCCCACCGCCGACCTGCTGGACGATAAGCCGGGCCGCACCGATGAGGACGAGCTGGGCCTCACCTACGACCAGATTGACGACTACCTCGAGGGCCGGGAGGTTCCGGACCACGTCGCGGAGCTGATCGAGCAGAAGTACCTGCGGACCCGGCACAAGCGCACCGTCCCGGTCAGCATCTTCGACACCTGGTGGAAGCACGAGGGCCCGGAAGAGCCCCGCACCGGCCTCTAGCCGGGACGGTAACCCCGCCGGGTCAGCGGGGCAGGCGCCCCTTTTCTGCAACGCCGCCCAACTGCTGGGTGATGCGGTGGGCCTCGCCCAGCAGGAGGGACCCCAGCTCCGCCTGCCTTTCCGGCTTGAAGCGGGGCTCGATCCCGGTGAGCGACAAAGCCCAGGCGGGGCGGCCGGAAGAATCGAACACCGCCGCACCCATCCCCCAGCTCCCTTCCAGGACCAGGCCGGGGTTGACCGAGTATCCCTTGAGCCGCGTCTCGGCCAGGTTCGCGCGCACCACCTGCGGTGAATGGGCCACGGCAAAGGATCCGGCATGCGCCTGCCAGTCCGCGAAGAGTTCCTCCTGCTCAGCCTCCGACAGGAACGCCATGATCGCGGTTCCGGCGGAGGCGACCCCGAGCGGAAACCGCACACCTTCGTGCAGCACAAAGGAGCGGACGGGGAAGCTGCCCTCTTCGCGCAGCAGGCACACCGTTTCGGCGCCGCGGCGGATCGAGAAGAAGGCGCTCTCCCCGGTGGCCTCGGCGAGGCGGCGGAGGCTTGGCCGGGCAATGTCCTCCAGCGGGAAACGGGCCGAGGCGACGGA
Source organism: Pseudarthrobacter sp. NPDC092419 (assembly GCF_044755045.1). NCBI lineage: Bacteria > Bacillati > Actinomycetota > Actinomycetes > Micrococcales > Micrococcaceae > Pseudarthrobacter > Pseudarthrobacter sp. NPDC092419. Next base: position 312,146 of record NZ_JBIVQF010000002.1, on the reverse strand, counting down.
TCCCAGGAGCAGCATCTCCGGGCCAAGGACCCAGTTTCCGGTGGCTGCGTCGTGGTCCAACAGGCCTTCCGACGCCAAGGAGGACAGGAGCCGGTGCACCGTGGGCCGGGTCAAACCGGACTCACGCACCAGCGGGGCGAGAGGCATCCCCTCGCTGCTGCGCCCCACCAGGCGCAGCAGGCCCGCGATGCGGCTGACCACCTGGGCACCCTGAACCGGAACACTGCCCATGAAATCTCCTAAACGTCCATATTGTGGATACCTGGTCTTCGTCCGTCCACAGTGTAAAACAGGTCGTACATCAAGAAAAGCGAGCCTTGACGCATCCTCAGGGCGGCCCGTAATCTCCTATGGCAGAACACCCGTCCATAAAGTGGACGGCCCGCCCCGCGCAACCCGCGCCGCTCAATGAGGAGACGCCATGACCAAACTCCGTCCATCTGCCGCCGAGGCCCTGCAAGGATCGCTACAGGACGGCATGACCCTTGCCGTCGGAGGTTTCGGACTCAGCGGCATCCCCGCGGACCTGATCGAAGCCGTGCGGGACTCGGGGGTCAAGGACCTGACAGTTGTCTCCAACAACATGGGCGTGGACGGCAAAGGCCTGGGCATCCTCATCGAAGCCGGCCAGGTCCGCAAGGTCATCGCCTCCTACGTGGGCGAGAACAAGCTCTTCGCCGAGCAGTACCTCGCGGGCAAGCTCGAGGTGGAGTTCACTCCGCAGGGCACCCTCGCCGAGCGGCTCCGTGCCGGCGGCGCAGGCATCCCCGCCTTCTTCACCAAGACCGGTGTGGGCACCATGGTGGCGGAAGGCAAGCCCCTCGAGGAATTCGACGGCGAAACGTACGTCCGCGAGCGCGCCATCCGGGCCGACGTCGCCCTGGTCCACGCGCACACCGCGGATACGGACGGCAACCTCGTCTACCGCTACACCGCCCGCAACTTTAACCCGGTAGTGGCCACCGCGGCGGAGCTGACCATCGCCGAAGCCGAGGTCATCGTGGACCCCGGCCAACTGGATCCCAACCACATCGTGACCCCCGGCGTGTATGTCCAGCGGCTGGTGCAGGCCACGGACCGCGTCAAGGACATCGAGCAGCGCACCGTCCGGCCGCGCGTATTCGCCTAACAGCGCCCACCCACCTGAACCAACTTTAAGGAGAACCCCATGGCCTGGACCAGGGACGAAATGGCCGCCATCGCGGCCGAGGAACTGAACGACGGCGACTACGTGAACCTGGGGATCGGCATCCCCACACTCGTGGCCAACAACCTGCCCGAAGGCGTGCGGGTGGTCCTGCAGAGCGAGAACGGACTGCTGGGGATGGGCCCCTTCCCGTACGAGGGCGAAGAGGACGCGGACCTGATCAACGCCGGCAAGCAGACCGTGACGGTCCTGCCCGGTGGCAGCATCTTCGACTCCGCCACCTCGTTCGGCATGATCCGTGGCGGCCACGTCAAGGTGGCCATCCTCGGCGCCATGCAGGTCTCCGGAAACGGCGACCTGGCCAACTGGACCATTCCCGGAAAGATGGTCAAGGGCATGGGCGGCGCCATGGATCTGGTGGCCGGAACTCCGCGCGTGGTGGTCCTGACCGAGCACAACGCCAAGGACGGCACGGCCAAGATCGTGCGCGAATGCACCCTGCCGCTAACCGGCCTGAGCTGCGTGGACCGGATCATCAGCGACCTCGCCGTCTTCGACCTGGTGAAAACGGACGACGGCGGGCGGCAGCTGACGCTGACGCGCCTGGCCCCGGGCGTCACCGAAGAGGAGATCCGGGAGAAGACCGAGGCGGAATTCACCGTCGCCCTGGACGACCCGGCCCTGGAAGGAGCACCGGCATGAGCCTGCAGGAACAGTTTGGCAAGGATGTCCTGATCACCGGCTGGGGACACAGCCGCTTCGGGAAGCTCAGCGAGGACACGCTGGAATCGCTGATCGTCCAGGTGGCCACTGACGCCATCAACACTGCCGGAATCGAGCCCGGCCAGATCGACGAAATCTTTGTGGGCCAGTTCAACTCCGGCATGATGCCGCTGGCGTTCCCGTCTTCGCTGGCACTGCAGGTTTCCCCGGAGCTGGCGAACGTCCCGTCCACCCGGGTCGAAAATGCCTGCGCCTCCGGTTCCGCCGCGTTCCAGCAGGGCACCAAGTCGCTCCTGGCCGGCACCGCCAAGACGGTCCTGGTGGTGGGCGCGGAAAAGATGACCCACGCCGGCGCCGACGTGGTGGGCGCCGGTCTGCTGGGTGCGGACTACGACATGGCCGGCAAGTCCTCCACCACGGGCTTCACCGGGCTTTTCGCGGAGGTGGCCAAGCACTACCAGAAGCGCTATTGCGCTGGCGCAGGAAACCTGTCCGATGTCCTGGGCACCATCGCGGCCAAGAACCACCGCAATGGCGTGGACAACCCGTACGCACAGCTTCGGAAGGACCTGGGCGAGGAATTCTGCCGCACTGTCTCGGACAAGAACCCGATGGTCGCCGATCCATTGCGCCGCACCGACTGCTCCCCCGTGTCCGACGGCGCGGCCGCCGTCGTCCTGTCTTCCTCACCCACGGGCGGCGCGGCCGGGCCAGTGCGGCTTGCAGGGTTCGGCCAGGCCAACGACTTCTTCCCCGCCGAGCGCCGGGACCCCACCGCTTTCGAGGCCACGCGGATGTCCTGGCAGCGTGCCCTGGCGATGGCCGGCGTCGGGCTTGACGACCTCGACTTCGCCGAGGTGCACGACTGCTTCACCATCGCCGAACTCCTCATGTACGAGGCGATGGGCCTCACCGAACCCGGCGAGGGCAGCCGTGCCATCGAAGAGGGCTGGGTCTTCAAGGACGGAAAGCTGCCGGTCAATGTCTCCGGCGGCCTGAAGGCCAAGGGCCACCCGGTGGGCGCCACCGGCGTTTCACAGCACGTGCTGGCGGCCATGCAGCTGACCGGGACCGCCGGTGAGATGCAGCTGGCCGGTCCCCGCCGCGCAGCCGTCCAGAACATGGGCGGCGTTGGCATCGCCAACTACGTCAGCATCCTCGAGGCTATCTAGGCTCCGGCGTTAGCTGGGTGCGCGCCGGGTTTCCCCACCTTTGGGGCACGACGGCGGCGTGTCGCCCGAAAGGTGCGGCGCGCCGTCGTAATTTCCCGGCAAATGCGGGGAAAACGGGCGCAAGCAACGACGCGACAGGGCCGAACCCTTGCATGCCGGGCGTGCGCACCGTACGTTTGGGACTGCGGGGGACGTTCTCCGCACACTCTGGGCGGATAACCCGGGGAGAGAATCAGAGTCACATGAAGGAATGCAGCCATGGCAACAGGCACAGTTAAATGGTTCAACGCCGAAAAGGGTTTTGGCTTCATTGCCCCCGATGACGGGTCCGCTGACGTTTTCGCCCACTACTCGGCAATCGCCACCAGCGGATACCGCTCCCTGGACGAAAACCAGAAGGTCGAATTCGATGTGACCCAGGGCCCCAAGGGTCCGCAGGCAGAAAACATCCGCCCCCTTTAAGGTTTTGGTGACCGCCGGCCCGTCCGGCTGAACCCGGTACCACTCAGCGGCTCCTTCGGTATTGTGCCGAAGGAGCCGCTGTTTTGCGTTCCACTGCTTCTCCCGGCCCCTCGTTTGGGACAATGGAAGGGTGACGGGACAGGAGCGGGACCCCTGGGAAGAGTTCGACCGGCTGGGACCGGCCGCGCCCGACCGCATTCCCGGCCAACCCGGCGGCGAGCCCCACGGATTCGGATTTCGCACCGGTGTCCGCAGCGCACGTGTGGCCGTAGGATTCGCCGTTTACGCCCTGGCACTGGGCACCCTCATGGCGGTCACCGGCGGGATCGTCTTTGCCGCCCAGGGACAGTGGCTGCTGGTGTCGCTGATGCTGGTCACCGAAGCCATCTTCGTCTTCGCTTTCAGCCGCCTGGTGGCGCAGGCACGCAGCCGGTCTATGCGAAGGCGGACTTTCCGGTCACGGCCCTGGCGACGATCAGGGAATTGATTTCGTAGGTGCCCTCGTAGGTGTAGAGAATCTCGGCGTCGCCGAAGAGCTTGCCCATCTCGTAGTCGGTGCTGATCCCGTTGCCGCCCATCAGGGAGCGGCCCATCGCCACGGATGCCCGGGCCAACCTGGTGGTGGTCGACTTTGCCATGGCGGCCTGGGCCATTTCCAGTTTGCCGCCCGCCTGGATCCGCGCCAGCTGGACCATGAGCGAAAGGGACGCCGTGGCGTTGCCCAGGATCTCGGCGAGCTGCTGCTGGATCAGCTGGAAGCGCGCGAGTTCCTTGCCGAACTGCTTCCGGTGCAGGGCATAGGACCTGGCGACGTCGAAAGCCGCCAGCTGGATGCCCGCTGCCTGCCAGCCCACCCAGGCGCGTGAGTCCCGCAGCAGCTCGTTGGCGCGGGAAAAGTCCGTTGCCCCCGGCAGGAGGTTGCCGGCCGGGATGCGCACCTCGTCCAGCACGATGTCCGCGTTCTGCATGATCCGCAGCCCGATCTTGTTGGCAATCTTGGTAGCCGTGTAGCCCGGCCGGTCCGTCTCCACGATGAAGCCCTTGATCTGCCGGTCCGCGGTATCCCGGGCCCACACCAGGGCGAAGTCGGCGATGGTTCCGGCGCCGATCCAGCGCTTGGCGCCGTTGAGCACCCATTCCGCGCCGTCACGCCGGGCAGTGGTGGCCAGGCCGCCGGCGATGTCCGAGCCGTGGTCGGGTTCGGTCAGTGCGAACGCGCCAATCTGCTGCAGGGCCGTGAGCCCCGGCAACCAGCGGGTCTTCTGTTCCTCCGAGCCCAGCTGGTGGATCATCCCGACGATGAGTTCATTGTGGATCCCTACCAGCGCGGACAGCGACACGTCCGCCCGGGCCACCTCCGCGTACATGAGGCCCTTGAAGAGGACGGAGGTGCCGTCCGTCTGCAGGCCGCCCAGCCCGTACTTCCCCAGTTCCGCCACCAGGCCGAACGGAAACTCCTCCCGGTTCCAGTAGTCGATGGAGGCTGCGCGGATCCGGCTCTGCAGGAACTCGCGGACTTCGTGGTACCGGTCCTGCTCTGCGGGCGGCAGTTGCTCCACCACGTGCATGAGGTCGGCGTCCGGAAACGGCGGCGCCGGCTGCGGCTGAACTGCTGATGGTGCTGCTGCATGAGGCCGCACAGGGGCCCATCCCTTCCGTGAGAGTGCTCCGGACCGGCCGGATCTTTCAAACCCTTGGATGTCCTAGTATATTGCACAGTGACATGGATCACTAGCTACACCCATCCGGCGAAAGGTGCACCATGACCGTCACTGAGGAATTCCGCGCGGCACGGGACCGCCTGCTCGCACTCCGGGAGGACTACGACGCCGCATACAGCGAATTCCAGTGGCCCCGGTTCGAGCACTTCAATTTCGCCCTGGACTGGTTCGACATGGTCGCGGCGGCGCCGGCCACGGCGGATCGCCCGGCCCTTGTGATCGTTGAACAGGATGGTTCGGCCACCCGACGGAGCTTTGCCAACCTTTCCCGGCGCTCTTCCCAGGTGGCCAACTGGCTCCGCAGCCAGGGCGTGCGCCGCGGCGACCGGATGATCATCATGCTGGGCAACCAGGTGGAGCTCTGGGAACTCATGCTGGCCGGCATCAAACTGGGCATCGTCATGATCCCCACCACCACCCTCATGGGGCCGGCGGACCTGAAGGACCGGGTGGAACGCGGAGGTGCCACCTGGGCAGCGGTGGGCAGCGCCAACATCGCCAAATTCCGAGATGTCCCCGGCGACTACACGCTGGTCGAAATCGGGGCAGCCTCCAGCGAGCCAGTGGCCCTGCAGTATGCGGAGGCCACCGGGTCGGCGGAGGACTTCAGACCGGACGCGCCCACGCACGCCGACGAGACCCTGCTGCTCTACTTCACCTCCGGCACCACCTCCAAGGCCAAGCTCGTGGAGCACACGCACACCTACTACCCCGTGGGCCATCTGTCCACCATGTTCTGGATCGGCCTGGAACCCGGCGACGTCCACCTGAACGTGGCCTCCCCCGGGTGGGCCAAGCACGCCTGGTCCAACGTCTTCACGCCGTGGATCGCCGAGGCGTGCGTCTTCATCTATAACTACGACCGCTTCGACGCCAGGGCCCTCATGGAACAGATGGAGCGGGAGTCCGTAACCAGCTTCTGCGCGCCTCCCACGGTGTGGCGGATGCTCATCCAGGCGGACCTGACCCTGCTCAAGACGCCGCCGTCGAAAGTGGTGTCCGCCGGCGAGCCCCTCAACGCCGAGGTGATCGACCAGGTCCGCCGCGCCTGGGGCCAAACTATCCGCGACGGCTTCGGCCAGACCGAGTCCACGGTCCAGATCGCCAACACCCCCGGCCAGCCCGTCACCATCGGCGCCATGGGCAAGCCACTGCCCGGCTATGACGTGGTCCTGGTGGACCCCGCCACGGGAGCGGAAGGCGACGACGGCGAGCTCTGCCTGCGCCTGGACCCCCGTCCCGCGGGGCTGATGAAGGGGTACTTCGGTGATGCGGCCAAGACCGCCGAGGCGTTCCGGGACGGCTACTACCACACGGGCGACATGGCCAGCCGGGACGCCAACGGGGTCATCACCTATGTGGGACGCGGCGACGACGTCTTCAAGTCCTCTGACTACCGGCTGTCTCCCTTCGAGCTTGAGAGCGTCCTGATCGAACACCCCGCCGTGGCCGAGGCGGCCGTGGTCCCCTCCCCCGATCCGGTCAAGCTGTCCGTGCCCAAGGCGTTCGTGGTGCTGGCAGCCGGGCATGAGCCCAGCCCGGAACTTGCCCAGGACATCCTGCGCTACTGCCGGGAGCACCTGGCGCCGTTCAAGCGCATCCGCCGGCTGGAGTTTGCGGAGCTGCCCAAGACCATCTCCGGAAAGATCCGGAGGGTTGAACTGCGCCGCAGCGAGGCGCTCCGCCACAGCCAGGCCCCGCTCCCGGCCGGGCTCGGAGTCGAGTACTCCGAAGCCGATTTCCCGGCGCTGAAAAGCTAGGCTGATGCCCATGGATTGCAGGACGACCCGCGGGAGGTGCCATGGCCACGCCGCTGCCGCGTGACCCGATCGCGGACGCCCGGCTGAACTGGGAGCGGCACGGCTGGTCCGACGTCGCCGCGCCGATGGCCGCCATCACCGCCATCATGCGCACCCAGCAGATCCTGCTGGCCCGCATCGAGGCGGTGCTGAAGCCTTTCGGCCTGACCTTCGCCCGCTACGAACTCCTGGCCCTGCTCAGTTTCGCCCGCAGCGGCGCGCTGCCCATGAACAAGGCCAGCGCCCTCCTGCAGGTGCATCCCACGTCGGTGACGAACGCCGTCGACCGTCTGGAGCAGGCCGGACTGGTGCACCGTTCGCCGCACCCCACGGACGGCCGCACCACGCTGATCGAGCTCACCCCGGAGGGCCGCAGATTGGCCAAGAGCGCGACGGCGGCGCTCAACTCAGATGTGTTCGCCCAGTCGGGCTTTGGGGACCAGGACGTGGATCAGCTCATCCGGATTTTGGGCAACTTCCGGCGCAACGCGGGCGACTTCAGCGAGTAGGCCCGCGTTGCGGCCGGGTCGCCCTACCGGTGCTTGAACTCCGGCTGCCGCTTCTCTGTGAACGCGGACATGCCTTCCTTCTGGTCCTCGGTGGCAAAGAGCGAGTGGAAAAGGCGCCGTTCGAAGAGCATGCCCTGTGCCAGGCCGGTCTCGAAGGCGGCGTTGACCGCTTCCTTGGCGGCCATGGCCACAGGCTTGGACTTCGACGCAATGGTTTCTGCGGCCTTCAGCGCCTCCTCCACGACGTCCTCGGCCGGAACCACGCGGGACACCAGACCGCAGCGTTCGGCTTCCTCGGCCCCGATGAAGCGGCCGGTGAGGATCAGGTCCATCGCCTTGGCCTTGCCTACCGCACGGGTGAGCCGCTGCGAGCCGCCCATGCCCGGAAGCACGCCCAGGTTGATCTCCGGCTGGCCGAACTTCGCGTTGTCCCCCGCGATGAGGAGGTCGCACATCATGGCCAGCTCGCAGCCGCCGCCCAGGGCAAACCCGGACACCGCGGCAATCGTGGGAATCCGCAGCCGGGTGAAGTCCTCCCAGCCCCGGAACCAGTCCGCCCGGTACATATCCATGTACCCCTGCGACGCCATCTCCTTAATGTCAGCCCCGGCCGCGAAGGCCTTGGCGGAGCCGGTGATCACCACGGCGCCAACACCCGGGTCTGCGTCCATGGCGGTCACCGCCGCCACGAGCTCCTCCATGGTGGCGTGGTTCAGGGCGTTGAGCGCCTCCGGCCGGTTCAGGGTCACCAGCCCCACCCGGCCGCGTTGTTCCACCAGGATGTTCTGGTATTCCGTCATTCAGGGCTCCCGTCATCCTGCGCCGCCGGCAGGTGGTCTGAGGTTTGGCCGGCGGCCGCAGCGGACCTGTCCCGGATGTCGTTGATAATGGCGGAGAAGTCCTGTCCGGCTCCGCCTTCCGCCGCAAACGTATCGTAGATTTCCGCGGCCAGGGGCCCCATCCGCCCGGCCACTCCGGTGCTGCGCAGGGCGTTGAGGGCCAGGTTGAGGTCCTTGGCCATCAGGGCACCGGCAAACCCCGGCTGGTAGCCGCGGTTTGCGGGGCTGGTGGGAACAGGCCCGGGGACCGGGCAGTTGGTGGTCAGCGCCCAGCACTGCCCGGAGGCGGCGGATGCAACGTCGAACAGGGCCTGGTGGGTGAGCCCCAGTTTCTCGCCGAGCACGAAGGCCTCGCTGACGGCAATCATGGACACACCGAGGATCAGATTGTTGCAGATCTTGGCGGCCTGCCCGGCCCCGTGCCCGCCGCAGTGCACCACGCGTTTGCCCATCACTTCCAGCAGTGGCCGCACGTACTCAAAGTCCTCCGCCAGCGCACCCGCCATGAACGTCAGGGTGCCTGCCTCGGCACCCACCACGCCTCCGGACACGGGCGCGTCCACGGAACGGTGGCCGGCCGCAACGGCCAACTCCGCCGCTTCCCGCGCCTCGTCCACATTGATGGTGGAGCAGTCCAGGAACAGCGTTCCCGTAGGGGCCGTTTCCAGCAGCCCCGGCTGGCCGCCGGTGCCGCGGTACGCGTCCAGCACATGCCTGCCGCTGGGCAGCATGGTGAGTACGACGCCGGCGCCCGCCACGGCCTCGGCCGCGGTTGCCGCAGTGGCAATGCCGTGCGCCCGGGCCGTTTCGAGCGCCTGCGGCACGACGTCGAACGCGCTCACTCCATAACCGGCTTTGACCAGGTTGACGGCCATCGGGCCGCCCATGTGGCCCAGGCCGAGGAACGCGATGGTCCCGACGGGCGCGACCCCGCCCTCCCTGGGTGTTTCAGACGCCGCTGACTCAGACATGGTCCTGCTCCTTTGCCAGTTTCAGTTCCCGTTCACCCAGCGGCGCAAAGAACGCCTCCACGTCCCCGGGACCGACTTCCGCCAGGCTGGCCGGCCGCCAGTGCGGGGTGCGGTCCTTGTCCACCACCTGGGCGCGGATCCCCTCGCGGAAGTCGTGCCCGGCCAGGAACCGGAGCCCGACGCGGTATTCCTGTTGCAGGGCTTCCTCGAGGCTGAGTCCCGCGGCCCGCCGCAGCGACGCGAGCGTGACCTTCACGGCGGTGGGCGACTTCGCCTCGATGGTTCGTGCGGCGTCCGCGGCCTCACCGCCGGCCAGGTGCAGGCGGCGGACAATTTCCTCCGCGTCGTCGCTGGAGTAGCAGGCGTCGATCCATTCCTGCCGCGCTGCCAGCACCGAGGGCGGTACTGCTTCAGCGAAGCGTCCGACGGCGGCGCCGGGCTCTTCGGCCTCCAGCGCCCGGGCGAGGTCCGGCAGCCGGTCGGAGGGCACGAAGTGGTCGGCCAGGCCCAGGAACACCGCATCCGCGCCGCTCAGGTGCTCGCCGGTAAGGGCGGCGTGGGTGCCTGTCTCTCCCGGCGACCGGGACAACAGCAGGGTCCCCCCGACGTCGGGCACGAATCCAATGGTGGTTTCCGGCATGCCGGTCCGGGTTCGCTCGGTGACCACGCGGACGGATCCGTGCGCCGAGATCCCCACCCCGCCGCCCAGCACCAGGCCGTCCATGAAGGCAACGTACGGCTTGGGGTAGGAAGCGATGAGGGCATTGAGCCGGTATTCCACCGCCCAGAAATCCGCCGTGGCCCCGCCGCCGTCGGGAATATCCCGGTAGATGGCCACGATGTCGCCGCCGGCGCACAAGCCGCGCCCTCCCGCCCCCTGCACCAGGACGGCGGCGAGGTCGTCGTCATCCGCCCATGCGGTGAGCTGCTCCAGCATCGCCGCCGCCATGCTGGCCGTGAGTGCGTTGACGGCGCGTGGCCGGTTGAGAGTGATGACACCCAGCCGTCCGCGCCGCTCGAAGAGTACTTCCGCCTGCTCCGCGTCCCTGCCCTCCATCAGCTGCCTTCCGGCATGACGAAGCTGGCGCCGGTGCGGATGCCGGAGGGCCACCTGGTGGTGACCGTCTTGGTCTTGGTGTAGAAGCGGAAGGCATCCGCGCCATGCTGGTTCAGGTCGCCGAAGCCGGACGCCTTCCACCCGCCGAAGGTGTAATAGGCGATGGGAACCGGGATGGGGACATTGATGCCCACCATCCCCACCTGGACGCGGCTGGCGAAATCCCGGGCGGAGTCGCCGTCGCGGGTGAAGATGGCCACCCCGTTGCCGAACTCGTGCTCGCTGCACAGGCGCAGGGCTTCGTCATAGTCCTCGGCGCGGAGCACGCTGAGCACCGGGCCGAAGATCTCTTCCCTATAGATGGCCATGTCCTTGGTGACGTTGTCGAACAGCGTTGGCCCCACCCAGAATCCGCCCTCGCAGCCGTCCACCGTGAGGCCGCGCCCGTCTTCGACCAGGGTGGCGCCGGCGTCTACGCCGGACTGGATGTAGCCTTCGATCCGCTCCTTGGCGGAGGCTGCCACCACCGGGCCGAAGTCCGAGTCTTTGGCGAGGCTGTGGCCCACCTTCAACCCGGCGATGCGCTCCCGGAGCCTGGCCACGAGGGCGTCCGCCGTGGCTTTGCCCACCGGCACCGCCACGGAGATGGCCATGCAGCGTTCGCCGGCGGACCCGTAGCCGGCGCCGATGAGGGCGTCGGCAGCCATGTCCAGGTCCGCGTCCGGCATGATGACCATGTGGTTCTTGGCGCCGCCGAAGCACTGGGCCCGCTTGCCGTGGGCTGCCGCGGTGGCGTAGATGTACTGGGCGATCGGCGTGGATCCCACGAATCCCACGGCCTGGACCCGCGGATCTTCCAGCAGGGCGTCCACAGCTTCCTTGTCGCCGTTGACCACGTTGAATACGCCGTCCGGCAGCCCGGCTTCGGTGAAGAGCTCCGCGAGGCGCAGCGGTACGGACGGGTCGCGTTCCGAGGGCTTGAGGACGAAGGAGTTTCCGGCGGCCAGCGCGGGGCCGGCCTTCCAGAGCGGGATCATGGCCGGGAAGTTGAACGGGGTGATGCCGGCGACCACGCCCAGCGGCTGCCGCATCGAATGGACATCGATGCCGGCGCCGGCGCTGTCGGAGAACTCGCCCTTCAGCAGGTGCGGCGCTCCCGCGGCGAACTCCACCACTTCGACGCCGCGCTGGATGTCGCCACGGGCGTCTGCGAGGGTCTTGCCGTGTTCCGAGGACAGCAGGGCCGCGAGTTCGTCCAGGTCCCGGTTGACCAGGTCCACGAACTTCAGCAGGATGCGGGCCCGCCGCTGCGGGTTCATGGCACCCCATTCGGGCTGGGCTTTTTCCGCTGCGGCCACCACGTTCCGCACTTCGTCGGACGAGGCCAGGGGGACGCGTACCTGGACCTGGCCGGCGCACGGATCGTAGACGTCGGCGAACCGGCCGGACGTGCCGTCGACATGCTGCCCGCCAACGTAATGGGAAAGCTCCCGAACCATGATGGATTGCTCCTTTGCACCGGTGATGGCCGAGCCGCCCCACGGGCGGCATGTGACCCACATCATCTTCCGCTCCTGAATATACTCGGACTTCCTACTAAATTCCAGAGTGGCATTTGCGGCAGCCCGGCCCTGCCCCAAGGCAAGTTCGGTAAGTTAGGACTGTGAAGATAGCTACCTGGAATGTGAACTCGCTCCGTGCCCGTGCCGACCGCGTTGAAGCCTGGCTGCAGCGCAGCGACTGCGATGTCCTGGCCATCCAGGAAACCAAGTGCAAGGACGAAAACTTTCCCTGGGAACTGTTCGAGCGGATGGGCTACGAGGTGGCGCACTTCGGGGTGAACCAGTGGAACGGCGTCGCGATCGCCTCCCGGGTGGGCCTGGAGGACGTGGAGCGGACCTTCCTGGACCAGCCGGCGTTCGGCAAGGCCGGAAAGGACCCTGTCCAGGAAGCCCGGGCCATGGCAGCCACCTGTGGCGGCGTCCGGGTGTGGAGCCTCTACATCCCCAACGGCCGGTCCCTCGATGACGAGCACATGCCGTACAAGCTCAAGTGGCTGGAGAGCCTCAAGACCCATGCCCAAGGCCTGGTCGCAGAGAACCCCCAGGCCCAGATCGCGCTGATGGGCGACTGGAACATCGCGCCCTTCGACGAGGACGTGTGGGACATCGACCTCTTCGTGCAGAACCGCTACACGCATGTCAGCCCGCCGGAGCGCGCCGCCTTCCACGCTTTCGAATCTGCCGGGTTCACCGACGTCGTCCGCCCTTACACCCCGGGTCCCGGTGTCTACACCTACTGGGACTACACGCAGCTCCGCTTCCCGAAGCGCCAGGGCATGCGCATCGACTTCATCCTGGCTTCGCCCGCCCTCGCCGCCCGCGTCACCGGGGCGTCGATCGACCGCGAGGAACGCAAGGGCAAGGGCGCCTCGGACCACGCGCCCGTCGTGGCGGAACTGGCAGACTGATGGCCATGCCCTGGACCCAGCGAAGGAGGACGCGATGAACGGAAACCTCTACCGGGGCCAGGCAGGCCTGCCGTTCTCCTCCACCCTCCGGGTCTACGAGCCCCTGGAAGCCTTTCCCGAGGAGCAACGGGCCGCCATTCGGACGGCGGGCGAACGCGCCGCCTCGCGTGCCGCCGTCGAGAACGCGGAACTGCTTGCGTCCCTGGGGCGCATCACCCGATCCGGCGGCGACCCCTTTCCCACCGGGCGCACCGACTTGGTGCGCGTCACCTCGGTTCCCGGTACCGGTAAAGACGCGGACGACGACGGCGCTGCCGCCGGCGAGGTGCTGCTCTACTGTCCCAGCCAACTGGTGCTGCGCGCCGGCCTGGCGGCCAACGCCCTGATGGAGGGCATCCACGGACCCCTCGCCGAGCTCCTCATCCCGGAAGCGCAGCGGGACCGGCACCAGGAACGGATTGATGCGGTCAAGGCACGTGACGGATCCGTTCGCGTGCACACCCGGGCCTCCACCTGGGGCATCCCCTTCAGCTGGTTCTCCCTGTTCATGGAGCAGGACCGCAAGGAGGTGGTGGAAGCGTCCGGCAGGATCCTCACGGTACGGGTGTGGGCGTCCATCACCGACGCCCTGGAACGTGCACGCTATGCGGTGGCCAACCTGGCGCTTGCGGCACCGGACCTGGACATGCTGGACGACCTGGCGCAGCTCACCGAATGGCTGGAGCAGTTCCACGTTGAATCGATGGTGGAACTTGATTACGGAGCGGTGGCGGACAAGGTCTATCCGGACGAATCCCCCACAGACATCCGGCTGGGGATCGAGTGCCTCGCTGAAGGCGACATGACCGGCGCCGCCGCGGCCTACCGCCGGCTGGCATCGCGCTGGATACCCATCAGGCAGTTGGCCCGCGCTTCCTGAGGCCCGCGGTCCCTGAGCGCCCCGGTCCCGCGCCGGGCGGTTCGTCAGGCCTGAGGTGGTGCCGTGGTGTTTCGGATGATCAGCTGATGCGGAGCGACGGCGGACCGGACGGAGCCTACGGTGCCGTCCAGCTCGTCCAGGAGCATCTTGGTTGCCAGCTCGGCCTGCTCATCCGGCCGCTGGCCCACGGTGGTCAGGCCCATGGGCTCGGCGAAGTCGTGGTTATCGATGCCTACCACGGACAACTGTTCCGGGACCTTCACACCCATCCGGGCAGCCTCGAAAATCACGCCCATCGCCATTTCGTCGGACGCGCAGAAGATGGCTGTTGGCTTCCCGCCGGGCAGTGCCCAAAGACGACGGAACGCTTCCTGTCCGCTCTTGACCGTGAAGTCGCCCCATTCGTCCCATTCCGGCCTGGTAGGCAGGTTCGCCGCGGTCATGACGTCCTTGAACGCGAGGATCCGGACCCTGGGAACATCGAAGTTCAGGTCCGTTTCGTCGTCGCCGTGGAGCAGGGCGATGTCCCGGTGGCCCAGGTCAATCAGGTGGCGGACCGCGGTGGACGCCGCGGCGTAGTCGTCGATGCCGATGTAGGCGCACTCCTCCACGTGCCCGCCCACCACCACCAGGGGAATGTCGATTTTCTGCAGGTGGTCCAGTTCCTCCGGGGTCAGCGCCATACAGAGCACCAGCAAGGCATCGATCTGCTTGTAGACCATGGTCTTGCTGAACAGGCGTTCCCGGTGGCTGCCATGGCCGCCCAGGTTGAACAGGGAAAGATTGTATTGCCGGGCATGGAGCTCCCGGTCTGCGCCCTCGATTGCCTTGGAGAAGAACCAGCGGCTCACGAAGGGGGCCAGCACGCCGATAGTACGGGTCCGCCCCGTCGCCAGCCCGGAGGCGGACGAAGAGGCCACGTAGCCCAGGTTTCCGGCGATTTCCAGGATTTTCTCGCGCGTGGCCGGCGATACCCTGGGGAGCCCGCGGACTGCCCGGGACACCGTCGCAGTGGAAACCCCCGCGGCGGCCGCCACGTCCTCGATACTGACCCCCGTGTGGCCGCCCCGCTGCGACCTCTCTGACATTCGTGCCACGATTTCGTTCCTACCGGCGGGCAGGAAGTTTGCCCCGAAGCCGGTGCATTCCGTAGATAGCAAGGAGCGTTGCCAGCAGCCCCAGGGCCCACCAGAGCGCGGGCTGGCCGGTCAGTTCCTTCCACACGGTGACTACCAGCAGGACCAAGGCCCAGAAGCCCAGGAATCCGATGATGATGTCAAAATCTTCGCCCGACCTGACCAGCCGGCTGCGGCCCCCCGTCCGGCCCGAAGGCCGGGAGCGGGAGGCGCCGTCCGTCACTTGACCGCACCGGCTGTCAGGCCGGCCACAATCTTGCGCTGGAACACCAGGACCAGGATCACCAAGGGAATGGTGACAATGGTGCCGGCGGCCATGATGGCCGTATACGGGATCTGGTTGGGCTGTGCGCCGGCAAAGCTGGCGATGGCCACGGTCACCGGCTGGGTGGCTTCGTTGGACAGCTGGCTGGCGATCAGGAATTCATTCCACGAGGAAATGAACGCGAGGATTGCCGTGGTGAAGATGGCCGGCGCAGCCAACGGCATGATCACTTTCCGGAACGCCTGTCCCTGCGTGCAGCCGTCCACGCGGGCAGACTCCTCCAGTTCCCACGGCATTTCGCGGAAGAAGGAGGTCAACGTGTAGACGGTCAGCGGCAGGACGAACGAGATGTTCGGGATGATCAGAGCCTGGTAGGTGCCCATCCAGCCGATGTTGGTGAACAGCTGGAACAGGGGGGTGATCAGGGCGACGCCGGGGAACATGGAAGCCCCCAGGATAAAGCCCAGCACCAGGTACTTGAAGCGGAAGTTCAGGCGTGCCAGGGCGTAGGCCGCGAAGACACCAATGACCAGTGAGATCACGGTGACGGTGACACCGATGATGATGCTGTTAAGCAGCGCTTGGCCAAACTTGTTGCCGAAGGAGGTGTCGAAGGCGGTCATGAAGTTGTCCAGCGTGACGTGCGTTGGCCACGGCGTGGTGTCGTAGGTAAAGCCCACCTCGCGGAAGGCCGTCACCACCATCCAGTAGGCCGGCGCCAGGCACCAGATGAGGATGACAGCGGCACTGATGTAGGTTCGCGCATTGGCCCACTTTTCGCGGTTCTGGGCGACCTTACGGCCCTTGTCCTGCTCGGCCCGCAGCTCAGCGGAGGCAGTTGAGGTTGTCATTTCTTCCCCTTACCGGTGGCACCGCTTTGCTCCACGACGTTCGCACCCAGGAAGCGGACGAAGATGAACGCGACCAGGAAGATGATGAGGAACGTAATGGTGGACAGTGCAGCGGCCGAGTTGAACCCTTGCCTGATCTGGTTGATCACCAGGATGGACAGCGTGGTGGTGTTGTTCGCGCCGCCGGTGAGGATGTACGGAAGGTCGAACATGCGCAGGGCGTCCAGCGTGCGGAACAGGATGGCCACCATGAGCGCCGGCTTGACCAGCGGAAGGGTAATCAGCTTGAACCGCTGGAAGGCGCTGGCGCCGTCGACCTTCGCAGCCTCGTAGACTTCCGCCGGAATCATCTGCAGGCCGGCAAGGATCAGCAGGGCCATGAAGGGCGTTGTCTTCCAGGTGTCTGCGATGATGACGGCCCACTTCGCAGGCCACTCGCTGCCGGTCCACAGGATGGAGGCGTTGAACAGCTTGTTGATGATGCCGTTGAAATCGAACATGAAGAGCCACAGCTGGGCGGTCACGGCGGTGGGGATGGCCCACGGCACCAGGACGGCAGCACGGACCAGGCTGCGGCCTTTGAACGTGCGGGCCATGATCATGGCCATCCAGAAGCCGAGGACGGTCTCGAGCGCCACCGTGATGACGGTGAAGAAGAACGTGGTGCCGGTGGCGGTCCAGAACTGCCCGCCGAGGGTTCCCGGGGGACACGCGATGGTGCCGCCGCCCGGGGCGGCACACTGCTGGCCCAGCCAGTTGACGTAGTTCTGGATGCCTGCGGGTCCGCCGGCGGTGAAGAGGCCGGTGGCCGGATCCAGGCCAGCGTCCTTCTGGAAGGACATGACGATGGCACTGATGATCGGATAAACGATGACGATGCCCAGCGCGATGACGGTGGGGGCAAGCAGCCATGAGGCCCACTTCCCCTGGCTGAGGATCTTGTTATCCTCGCCGACACCCTTGGGGCCGTGATGGACGGGAGGCGCGCCCGACGCCGGCTTGGTAGCCGACGTCGGGCCCAATTCGGTTGCCATCTTCAGACTACGATCCTGCTGTGGCGGATTCGATGGACTTTTGCATGTCGGCCAGGGCCTGCTCAGCAGCCTTCTCACCCTTCAGCGCCGCGTAGGAGTTCTCCTGGATCGCCTTGGTGACTGCAGGGTAGAACGGCGTGACGGGACGCGGCACAGCGTTCTCGATGGAGGTCTTCAGGACCGGCAGGTAGGGCAGCTTGGAAACAAGTTCCTCGTCCTCGTACAGCGCGCCCAGGACAGGAGCGAGGGAACCCTGGGTGGCGAAGAACTTCTGCTGCTCTTCCTCGACCAGGAACTTCACGAAGTCAAGGGCGGTTGCCTTGTGCTTCGAGTAGACGCTGATGGCTGCACTGTGGCCGCCCAGGCTGGAAGCGCCCGGACCGTCCTTGCCCGGAAGAGCCGTCATGCCCAGGACATCCTTGACCTTGGAGGAACCCTCAGTGGTGGCCAGGTTGTAGACGTAGGGCCAGTTGCGCAGGAACAGCAGCTTGCCGTCCTGGAATGCGCGGCGGCTTTCCTCTTCCTGGTACGTGATGGCCTCTGCCGGGATGTTGCCGTTCTTGAAGGCCTCAACCAGGTTCTCCAGGCCTTCCTTGGCCTCAGGGGTGTTCAGGTTCGGCTTGCCTTCGTCATTAAGGACGGAGCCGCCGGCGGAGTTGATCGCCTCCGAGGCGTTCACCGTGAGGCCTTCATACTGCTTGAATTGGCCGGCGTAGCAGCCGATCTTGTTTTCCTTGGCGATGGAGCACATCTCCATCATTTCGTCCCAGGTCTTGGGGGCGTTGGGAACCAGGTCCTTGCGGTAGTACAGGATGCCGCCGTCGGAGGAGACCGGGGCCGCATAGAGCGTGCCGTTGTAGGAACCCGCCTCGATGGTGGGCTCGAGCATGCCCTCGGTGTCCACCGCCATCTTGTCCTTCAGTGGCTGCAGCCAGCCCTTGGCGGCGAACTCGGCGGTCCACACGACGTCCACGCTGGCAACGTCGTAGTTGGGGTTCTTGGCCTGGTAGTTCTGCACCAGGTCATCGTGCTGCTGGTCCGCCTGGTCGGTCTGCTCCTTGAACGTGACCTTCTCGTCCGGGTGCTCTTTGTTCCACTTCTCGATCAGCGGGCGGACCACGTTGCTGTTGTCCTTGCCCTGGACGTACGTGATGGGCCCGCGGCCGTCGAGGTTGGCTTCGGCGTCTCCGCCTCCGCCGCCCGTGGTTCCGCCGCCACCACCCCCGCCACAGGCTGAAAGCGTGAGGGCCAGGACGCCGGCAGTCGCAACCGGCAGAAGGAATTTGGGGGTTTTCATTGGCTTGAAGCTCCTCGCTGAGTGACAAGTAAGTCGACAGTGCGCTTGCTAGGTGAGGTTGATGTGGTGACAGTCACACTAGTAAGGTTGCCGCAGGTAATGCAAGCGTTTACATCAAAAAGTTATCCGAGAGGAACGAAATGTCCAACCCTCCTGTCGACAGCTCCGGCCCCTCCCCCGCGCCATGGTGGTCGGACGCGGTGGTCTACCAGATCTATCCCCGTTCCTTTGCCGACGGAAACGGTGACGGCATGGGCGACCTTCGTGGCGTCGTCGAACGCCTTCCCTATCTGGCCGAGCTGGGCGTGGACGCCATCTGGCTCTCGCCCTTCTACAAGTCTCCGCAGGCCGACGCCGGATACGACGTGGCGGACTACCGGCAGGTGGACCCGCTGTTCGGCACCCTGGAGGACTTTGACGCGATGCTGGCAGATGCCCACCAGCGCGGCCTGAAGGTCATCGTTGACCTTGTCCCCAACCACACCTCCGACGAGCATGTCTGGTTCCAGGAAGCGCTCGCGTCACCGCCCGGATCCCGCGAACGGGACCGCTACATGTTCCGGCCGGGCAAAGACGAAGTACCCGGCTCCGGTGACGGAAACCGTCCACCGAACAACTGGAAATCGATTTTCGGCGGACCCGCATGGACCCGGATCACCGAGGCGGACGGCTCGCCCGGAGAGTGGTACCTCCACCTTTTCGACACCAAGCAGCCCGACCTGAACTGGGAGAATCCCGAGGTCCAGCAGGAAATGCGGTCAGTTCTCCGTTTCTGGCTGGACCGTGGCGTGGACGGGTTCCGCGTGGACGTGGCCCACGGCATGGTCAAGGAAGCCGGGCTTCCCGATTGGGAGGGCGCTGCCGCGATGGTGGAGGGAACGGAGGTGCACCGCGAACCCATGCAACCCGGCGATGCACCCGGCGCTCACACCGACCTTGAAGAACCACACCGTGCTGTCTCCCCCACCTACCCGCCCTCGCCGTTCTTCGACCAGGAGGGCGTCCATGACATCTACCGGGACTGGCACCGCGTGCTGGAAGGGTACGGCAGCGACCGCATGATGGTGGCCGAGGCATGGGTGGAGCCCGCCGAACGGCTGGCCCGGTACGTCCGGCAGGACGAGATGCAGCAGGCTTTCAACTTCGATTTCCTGTTGGCCGGCTGGGACGCCGAGCGGATGTCCGAATCCATCGACGCCTCCCTGGCCGCGGCCGCCTCCGTTGGCGCCCCGTGCACCTGGGTGCTGAGCAACCACGACACCGTCCGGCACTCCACACGGTTCGGCCTCAAGGACCCCACTACGTTCCCCAAGGGTATCGCCGCCACCGACGAACAGCCTGATGCAGCGCTGGGCCTGGCCCGGGCGCGCGCGGCAACCCTGATTTCGCTGGCGCTTCCGGGTTCAGCGTACGTTTACCAGGGCGAAGAGCTGGGCCTGCCGGAACACACCACCCTCCCGGCCGAAGCACGGCAGGATCCCACGTTCTTCCGGACGCGGGGCGCCGAAACCGGACGTGACGGCTGCCGGGTTCCGCTGCCCTGGGCCGCCGACCAGCCGGGTTACGGTTTCGCCGGCAGCCATTCCCTGACCGCTGCCCCGCCGTGGCTCCCGCAGCCTGAAAGCTTCGGCCCGCACGCTGCGGACCAGCAGGACGGCGTGTCCGGTTCCACCCTGGAGCTCTACCGCGCGGCCCTTGCCTTCCGGGCCGGCCGGCGGCTCGGGTTGGGGACCTTTGCGTGGGCGGACAGCCACGCCCCCGAAAGCGGTGTCCTGGCTTTCCACAACGGGGACGTCCTGGTCCTGGCCAATACGGGCTTCGCCTCGGCCCCTGTCCCCGAGGGTTACTCGGTGGCGCTGTCCAGCGGACTCGAACCCGCCGCCGACTGGTCGGGAATGCGTGAAGTCCCCGTGGACTGCACGGTGTACCTGGCAAAGAACTGATCCGCACCTGGCACCGCAGCCGCGTTAGCGGACGCGTTCGGCCCTGCCGAAACGCGTCCGCGCGCCAGCCCCGATGTGGATCAGCACCGGCGTGCTGGTTCCCGCCACGCTGTCCAGCGCGGCCACAAGTTCGGCTACCTCCGCGGCAAGCAGGTGCGGGGCCACCCCTTGCCGTGGGAGCAGCCGGACCTTCAGCGCCGGAGTGCCCTTGACGTCATAGGCTGCCACTGTGGCGCCGGCCAGGTCGGGCCGGCCGGCAAGGGCCTGCTTAAGGGCCTGCTCGGCTACCCCTGCGCCTATCCGTACGTCGCCCGGAACCTCTCCGGGATCGTATTCCTCTGCCAGCAGGTTGGCCCGGCCTTTACCCTGCTGTGCAATCCAGGCCACCATGAGCCCGATGGCAACGAGCAGCCCTGCCACAACAAAGATCCACAGCCAGCTTTCGCTGCGGCCGGGAAACCGGGTTGACTCGAAGGCCTGGTGTACGGCCGTCCGGATGCCGGCTGACCAGCCGTGCCACCAGGCGGCCACGGCCGGAACGTAGGCCAGCAGGATCAACAGGATGCCGATCGCCAGCAGCTTCAGGCCCAGGACCGACACCAGGATCCGGTTGAGGATGCTTGGGGTGCTGTTCATGCCCCAATCACCCCCGAGGACGCCACATTGATGCGGGCTGCCGGAGCGGGTTCAAGCGCCATCTGGTCCAGTTCATCCTGCACGGCGGCCAACACCTCGTTCTGGTCCACCGGAACGCCGGACGTAGGGCGGACGTTGACCACCACCTGGCGCCGGGACACCACCACCATGACCTGATCCGGGGTGACATTGGCAGCGAGCCGGGCGCGCCGGGCCAGGGCGGAGGCGATCACTTCGTCATCCACTACGACGGCGGAGCCCGGGCCGGATGCGCGGATCACGTGCCGTGCCCGGCGGCCAGGGAGGATGCCATTCAGGAAGAACACCAGCCCCAGCATGGCAAGGACAGCCCCCAGGGCTGCCAGCAGGGCCGTGGGTACGCCCGCCGGCAGCTGCACCAGCCGGTTTCCCGCCACCCTCGGGTCGAGCAGCCAGGGCGGCTGTCCGATGGCATGGACCCCGGCTTCCAGCAGTCCGTAACCGGCCCCCACCAGCACCAGGACCGCGGCGGCGATGGCTACCGCCGCGCGGGTGGAGTACGTTTCGCGCCGGATGATGCGGTCCAGGTCCGGGCCGGGCGCGTCGCGGTGCGCTGCTTCGCTGTTCACTGCACCCGCCCTCCTTCGCTGATCCTCGCCCCGCTGATCCTGATGTCCACGCGGCTCACCTGTGCCCCGCTCAGTTGGGTGACGGTGGCCAAGATCTGGGCCTTCGCCGCCACGGCACGGTCCCGAATGGAACCGCCGAAGGCGCCGACCCGCGCGGGGTCCCGGGCCACGTCCCGCAAAGGCGGGACCTTGATGGGTGAGACGAGGGACAGCGCCAGCAGGCCGTCGTCGTCCGTCCATTGAACCCGGACATCATTCGCGTCGACATCGAGCGCGAGGGCGGCAGCCGTCCGGGCCAGGCTGGTGAGCGCCTGCGTGCTGATCCGGTTGTGGCCGTTCAGACGCTGCGCCGGGGCGGGGGCCGCCATGGTCGTCATGACGATGAGCGGCGGCCGATGATTGCGTCCACGACCCCGCGGAGGTCCAGCTTCCCCTCGGCGGCGCGTCCCAGCAGCGCACCAATGGCCATGAACAGGAGTGACACCAGGAAGCCCCACAGCCCGAATTCCAGCGACATGAACGCGACGAAGGCTCCAACGGCCGCGCCCGCAATGGTGAGGTTCACAGGAGCGCCTCCCGCTCGCCCGGTGCCGCAGTGACTGGTTTGACCGGTGGCGGCACATACACATCGGTTATTTCCACATTGACCTCGATGACCTGGAGGCCCACCAGCTCCTCCACGGCCCGGTAAACGGCTGCTCGAACCTGGTCGGCCAGGGAGTGCAGCGGTGTGCCGTAGCTGGCCACCAGTTCGATGTCCACGGCCACCTGGGTTTCGCCGACTTCGGCGTGGATGCCGGCCGCGTGGTCCGAGCTCCCTACTGCGTCCCGAATGGCGCCGAGCGCCCGGGAAGGGCCTGAGCCCAGCGAATGCACGCCCGGGACCGAACGGGCCGCAATGCCTGCCACTTTGGCGACGGCAGGTTCAGAAATAACGGTCCGGCCCAGGCCTGGTGTCTGCTGCGGCACCGGCAGGGGTGCGGCGGCTTCAAGGATGTCCCCGGGTACGGGTTGTGGGTTCTGGTATTCCATCAGGCACTCCCCTTCTGTTGTTTCCACCCTATCCCTCCGTTACCGCCGTGGTCAGGCGAAGCACCGGAGAAAACTGCCGGACACGGAAGGGGGGGCACGTTCCCTTACGAACGTGCCCCTCCCCTTTTGATTGCTCCTAAGCCGGTCAGCCCAAGGTGCGCCTGCCGTCAGCCGAAGTGCGGCCGGCGGACGCGTCCCGCGGATCCGCTGCCGGGGATGACGCGGCCGTGGCCTGCTCCGGCAGTTCGCCGGTGGCCAGCATCTCGGACAGCTGCGCCTCAACAGCCTCTGCCACCTGGTCCTGAACCTGCCCCGCCAGGTGTTCCTGGTAGTGCTCCTGGACGGAGTCGTGCATCGTGTCCTGCATGGTGTCCTGGACGTGCTCGGTCACATGGGCGGTTACCTGGTCCCGCGCGAGCTTCCGCTGCGCACGCATCAGGGCTTCATGCTCGCCGTGGAACGCTTTGGCGGTCGCGATGCACATCAGGATGAGCACCACGCTGAACGGCACCGCCGTCAGGATGGCGGCCGTTTGGATCGCCGTCAGTCCATCGGCCAGCAGCAGTGCGATGGCAACACCGGCCGCGGAAAGGGCCCAGAACACGCGCAGCCAATTCCGCGGCTCCACGTCGCCGCCGGTGGAGATCATTCCCATGACCAGGGCGCCGGAGTCGGCCGAGGTGATGAAGAAAATGGCGATGAGCAGGATGGCACCGACCATCAACAGGGTTCCGGCCGGGAGGCTGCCCAGGAGGTCGAACAGTGCACCCTCGGTGTCCACCGTTCCGTCCTCGCCGATGAGTCCGCCGCCGCCAAACAGTTCGCGGTAAATGGCGGCCCCGCCAAGGACGGAGAACCACAGGAAACCGACACTAGTGGGGACCAGGAGGACGCCGGCCACAAACTGGCGGACGGTGCGGCCCTTGGAAATGCGGGCGATGAAGATGCCGACGAAGGGTGCCCAGGAGATCCACCAGCCCCAATAGAAGGTGGTCCATGCCGCCTGCCAGGCTTCACCTTCCGCGCCGGAGTAGGCCAGCGTGTTAAAGGTCAGGCCGACGACGTTCTGCAGGTAGTGGCCCAGGGACTGGACGAACTCGCGCAACAGGAAGAGCGTGGGGCCGGTGAACAGAACCACCAGCATCAGCAGCCCGGCGAGCACCAGGTTGATGTTCGAGAGCCACTTCATGCCCTTGCCCACGCCGGACACCACGGAAACAATGGTGAGCGTGATGATGCACAGGATCAGGCCGATCTGCGTCATGGTGGTCGCTTCGAGGATGTTGGCCTGGTCCAAGCCGGCGGATATCTGCAGGACACCGAGACCCAGCGAGGTGGCCACGCCGAAGAGCGTGCCCACCAGGGCAACGACGTCGATCAGGTTGCCCCAGCCGCCGGCTACGCGCTTCTTGCCCAGGAGCGGTTCCAGTGTCCACCGGATGGAGATGGGCCGGCCCTTGCGGTGCACGGCATACGCGATGGAGACGCCCACCACCACGTAGATGGCCCAGGCGTGCAGTCCCCAGTGGAGGTAGGTCTGGGTCATGGCCTGCTGGGCCAGGACCATCGGGGAACCCTCTACGCCGGGGCGCGGTGCGGCGAAGTGGTTCAGCGGCTCCGCCACGCCAAAGAACACCAGGCCGATGCCCATGCCCGCGGCGAAAAGCAGGGCGAACCACGACATGACCGAAAACTCGGGTTCATCGTCGTCCTTGCCGAGCTTGATGTCACCGTAGCGGCTGAGCCCGATCCAGAGGGAGAACACCACAAACAGTGCGATCGCCGCGACGTAGTACCAGCCGAACCACTGGATGACGTTGCCCTGGATGGTACCGAAGACGTCCGTGGCTGATGCCGGGAACAGGATGGCGAAGAGGACGAAGACGATGATTGCGGCAGCTGCGGGCCAAAAGACCCATCTTGCGAGGTATTGCCCTTTCGTTCCGGGCGGTTGGTCCGCCCCTTGGTTCAAGGCCGGTGGCGCTCCCTGTGGTTGGCTGATGGTCCGTTTGCCTGGTGTGGCGGACATTCCCAGTTTCTCCTTATGCGCTGTGCAACGCTCAGACTTCTCTTGGTCTTAGTCTCGAGCCTGCAACTCTACGGAACCGGCGGGTAGCCCGGTCTTCCGATTTTAAATGCAGAAATGCAGGCTCCAACGAAGAAAAGCACCAGTTCCGAAGAACTGGTGCTTCCCAGTGGTGGCTCCGACCGGCGTCGATCCGGTGACCTTTCGATTTTCAGTCGAACGCTCTACCAACTGAGCTACAGAGCCTAGGTGACTAGTCACCGTGATGGCCGGAATTGCTTCCAACAATCAGAGCGACCCTGACGGGACTTGAACCCGCGACCTCCGCCGTGACAGGGCGGCGCGCTAACCAACTGCGCTACAGGGCCTTGCGTTTCTTGCTTTGCAGTATCTCTACCGCGTTTTTCAAGGCTTCCAGCCTACCAGACTTTTTCAGCCTGGTTGACCAGTTCCTTGCGTACCCCCAACGGGATTCGAACCCGTGCCGCCGCCGTGAAAGGGCGGTGTCCTAGGCCGCTAGACGATGGGGGCCAGAACCTGTCCGGAACAAAGAAAAAGGCTTCCAGCCGGGGCTTTCCGTCTTTGTCCTTGGCGTTTCTCCGAACTGGACTCTAAAACTATAGGGCCTGGGCGCGCATTAACCAAAATCGGGGCAGGATCCCGCCCGGACGGGCCATTTGCGGGTGAAGATGGACCCATGGATGCTGTTGCAGCTCTCAATGAGATTGCTTTCTGGCTGGAGCGCGGACGCGCCGCCACCTTCAAGGTCCAGGCTTTCCGCAAGGCGGCCGCGGCCATCAGCGGCCTGCCGCCGGAGGAGGTCCGGGCGCGGGCGGTGTCCGGCCGGCTGAAGTCCATGAAGGGAATCGGCGACCGGACGTTCCAGGTGATCCGGCAGGCGGTGGAAGGGAATGTCCCGGAATACCTGGCGGACCTGCGGGAGAAGGGCGCCAAGCCGCTGGCCGCCGGCGGCGCGGAGCTTTCCCGGCAGCTGCGCGGCGACCTGCACAGCCACAGCGAATGGTCCGACGGCGGCTCCCCCATCGAGGTGATGCTCGCCGCCGCTGCGGTGCTGGGGAGAGAGTATGTCGCGTTGACGGACCATTCACCCAACCTGACCATCGCCAACGGCCTCTCGGCCGAACGCCTGAACGAACAACTGGACGTGGTGGCCGCCCTCAACGGCGGGGACGGCACCGGGCCCACGCTGTTGAGCGGCATCGAGGTGGACATCCTGGAGTCCGGCGAGCTGGACCAGGACCCTGCGTTGCTCGACCGGCTGGACGTCGTGGTGGCCAGCGTCCATTCCAAGCTCCGGGCGGATACGAAAACCATGACCCGGCGGATGCTGGGCGGCATCCGCGCCCCGCACACCAACGTGCTGGGACACTGCACCGGACGGCTGGTGGAAGGATCCAGGGGTACCCGGCCACCGTCGGACTTTGACGCCCGCGTTGTGTTCGCCGCCTGCGCCGAACACAACGTGGCGGTGGAGATCAATTCCCGGCCCGAGCGCCAGGACCCGCCGGACGCACTGATCCAGCTGGCACTTGAGGCCGGGTGCCTGTTCTCGATCGACAGCGACGCCCACGCGCCCGGCCAGCTGGACTTCCTCCAGTACGGGGCGGAACGGGCCGAACGGAACGGCGTGCCGGCCGAACGGATCGTGACCACCTGGCCCGTTGACCGCCTCTTGGAGTGGACAGCCACCAAACGCTAAGCCTGCTCCCACCGGGCACCGTCCGCTGACGCTTTTGGCAGGATCTTGCCCTGACATGGCCGATTTCCGCCAGACCGATGGCGCCCACCGAAGCTAGATTGATTTCATGCCCCCGATCACGCACGTTGCCCGTCCCGCCGCTGCCCGCCCCGCGCCCGGCCGCACCAAAGCCCTGGGCGTCGCCGCGATGGTGGTGACGGTGGTGTTGTGGGCCTCCGCGTTCGTGGGGATCCGGGCCGTTGGCCCGCACTTCTCCCCCGGCTCCCTGACCCTGGGCAGGCTGGCGATTGCCGCCGTCGTACTCGCTGTCCTGGTGGTGCCCCAACTGCTCAGGAGCCGCCTGCTGCCGCAGGGGCGCGAATGGCTGCCCATCCTGGCCTACGGCGTGATGTGGTTCGGCGGGTACAACGTGGCGCTGAACGCTGCCGAACACGTCCTGGATGCCGGCACCAGCGCCTTGCTCATCAACGTCAATCCCATCCTGGTGGCCATCATGGCGGGCTTATTCCTCAAGGAAGGCTTTCCACGTTGGCTGCTGATCGGCAGCACCGTGGCTTTCGCGGGGGTAGCGCTGATTGCCTTTGGCTCCGCGCGGCCGGCCGCGGACGGGGAAAGCACGACGGCGGATGTTGCAGGCGTGGCGCTTTGCCTCCTGGCCGCCGTGCTCGCCGCAGTCAGCGTCATCATCCAGAAACCGGTGCTGCGGAAGTTCCCCGCGGCGCAGGCCACCTGGTTCGGCATCCTGGTGGGGGCGCTGTGCTGCCTGCCGTTCGCGGGCCAACTGGTGGCGGAGGTGCAGGCAGCTCCCCCCGCGGCTACCGGCGGGCTGGTGTACCTCGGGATCTTCCCCACCGCGATCGCGTTCACCACCTGGGCGTATGCCCTCTCCCTGGTGGACGCCGGCAAGCTGGCGGTGACCACATACCTGGTTCCCGGCACCACCATCCTGATTTCGTGGCTCCTGTTGGCCGAAGTTCCCGGCGAGTGGGCCCTGGCGGGCGGTGTGGTGTGCCTGGTGGGGGTAGCGCTGACCCGGCGGCGGAGCGGTACCGGCGTACGGCGCTAGAGTCGGGGTATGCGAGCAAGCCTGCCTCCCGGACAGCCCAGCGTTCCAGGAATGCCCAACGTTCCCGGCGGTCCACACGAACCGTGGAAACCAGGCGGCGCCGGCTTCAGCATGTCCGCGGACGAGTTCGAAGCGGCCGTCAGCGATGCCCTCGACTCCATCCCGCCGCGGCTGGCCCGCGCCATGGACAACGTGGCAGTGTTCATCGAGGACCGCTACGTTCCGCACCCGGGCGAAGATCCTGAAACCTCGCTGTTGGGCCTCTACGAGGGCGTACCGCTGACAGAACGCGACTCGTGGTGGGGTGCAGGGTCCCTGCCGGACCGGATCACCATCTACCGCGAGGCCATCCTGGACATCTGCGCTTCGCGGGACGAAGTTATCCATGAGGTAGCGGTGACCGTGGTCCACGAAGTCGCCCACCATTTTGGCATCGACGACGACCGGCTGCATGAGCTGGGCTGGGGCTAGCCTGTAGGCATGGGACACGACCACGGCCACGTATCGGGATTGACTGCCGCCGGGCGGCACCGCAAGCGTCTGCTCGCCGTCCTGGCGATCACGCTGGCCGTCGTGCTGGTCCAGGCCGTGGGCGCCGGCCTGTCCGGCTCGCTGTCCCTGCTGGCGGATGCGGGCCACATGCTCTCCGACGCCGCCGGAGTCACCATCGCGCTACTCGCCGCATGGATCGCAGGACGCCCGGCCAGCGACCAGCGCACCTACGGCTACCAGCGCGCCGAAGTGCTCGCCGCGCTCGCCAACGCCCTCGTCCTCATCACGATCTCGGTGGTGATCTTCACCGAGGCCCTCCGCCGCATCGGTTCCGCCCCGGACGTCCAGACGGACATCATGCTCTTCGCCGCCATACTGGGCGCCGCCGCCAATATCGCTTCCCTGCTGATCCTGCGCGGCGCCCACCAGGAGAGCCTGAATGTCCGCGGCGCCTACCTGGAGGTACTGGGGGACCTTCTGGGCTCCCTCGCGGTAATCGCGGCGGCGGTGATCATTATGCTCACGGGCTTCAACGCGGCGGACACCATCGCGTCCGTGCTGATCGCGCTGATGATCCTGCCCCGCGCCTGGCACCTGCTGCGGGATGTGGTGGACGTCCTGCTGGAAGCCAGCCCCAGAGGGGTGGAAGTGCAGATGATCCGCGAGCACATCCTCTCGGTGGAGGGTGTGACGGACGTGCACGACATCCACATCTGGACCATCACCTCAGGTGTTCCGGTGTTTTCAGCCCACGTGGTGGTGGAGGACGGGGTGCTCAACGCCCGCGGCGCGGACCAGCTCCTCGACAAACTGGTGGTATGCCTGGGGACGCACTTCGACACGGACCACTGCACGTTCCAGCTGGAGCCGGCCAGCCACTCCGAGCACGAATCGCGACAGCACGCCTGACGTCAGTCGTTGCCCAGGACGGGGCCGAACCGGGCCCGGTCGGCCAGGCGGGCGTCCTCGCGGTCCGGGACCACCATGACAGGGCCTTTTGCGTGGTGCAGGACGCCGCCCGACGTCGAACCGAGAAGCATCCCCGTGAAGCCGCCGCGGCCGCGCGTTCCCAGCACCACGAGCTCCACATGCCGGCTGGCCTCGACCAGCACGTCCACAGGCGACCCGTCCTTCAGTTCCCCTTCGATGCGGAGGTTCGGGAAGTGGCTGCGCAACCACGCCATCCCGGCGTCGAGCGTGACCTGGATGTCATCGAACAGGGCCTTGCGGTCCATGGGAGCGGGAACCCATGCCAGGGACCCGCTGTATTGCGGCACCGCACAAACCACCCGCAGCGATGCGCCGAGCCGTTCAGCCTGCTCCGCAGCTTCCAGCAGGGCAACGCGCGCCTGCTCAGAGCCGTCCACGCCCGCCACCACGACGTTTTCGACCAGTTTGTGGCCTTCCTGTGCCTGCTCGGCGCGGATCCGCCGGTCCTCGGTGGTTTCGCCCAGCCGGTCCGAGCAGACCAGCGGCACCGTGACCGTGGGGCATTTCGCGTGGGCGGGCAGGGCACTGCTCACGGATCCGAGGAGCCTCCCGACGAACCCGCCGCGGCCTCGCGTGCCGAAAACCAGCAGCTCAGCGGTTTCCGACATCTCCAGGAGGACCCCTGAAGCGTCTCCGTTTTCCACTGATGAGGTGACCTCGATGTCGTAGCCCATCACCTTCTCAACGGCCTGCCGGACGATGGCCTCGGCGCCCTCGCGGATCACCGAATCGTCCACTGTGGCGTAGCCGCCGTCCAGCCCGGAGGCAGCGAAGATGGGCACCGAGTAGGCACTGACGATATGAAGCGGCCGACGGCGGCGCTGGGCTTCGCGGGCGGCCCACACAAGGGCGCATTGGCCATGTTCAGAGCCGTCCACGCCGACCACGACACCCCGCGGGGCTATGGGAACGGCTACGTCCTCCCACCGGGGGTCCGGCTGCGATTCTCCTGCGCCCATGGCCGCCTCCTTGCTGTGCCTGATGATGCCGCTATTCTGCCAGAAAGCGAGGGCCGCGGCGCCGTTTTACCTGCGGAAAGGCTTTTCTGAGAGGGGACTATCCAGCACGCCAAATGTTCTGTAGTCTTCTGGACATTGTTGATCCGGCCGCCCGCCCATTCCGTGTCTCCGGGCTGCGCGGCAACGTGCTGCGGCCGGACTTTTGGGGTGACGGAACGCGCGCCGGCAACGATGCCGGCACCTGCCGAAACGTCGAAGGAGCGAACCTGTAGTGTCAAGCATGCCTGGGGATGCCGGTACTGAACAGACCACCACCGTCATTGTTGGCGCTGGCCTCCCGGGCCTGGCGGTAGCGGCGGAGCTGCGCCGCCGTGGCGTGCCCGCCATCGTGGTGGACGGCCTGGACCCGCACAGCACCTCCCGACACCCGGCCACGGGGTCCCAGCAGCGCTGCGACGCGCCGGACTCGGAGACCCTCCGCGAACGCAACGAGATCCTGCGGCACCTGCGCAATTACGCGACCAGCCACGACGTGGACATCCGCAGCATCCGGGCCGTGCAGCTGGCCCGCACGGTACCCACGCACGGCACGGGCGCCCCTGCATGGGAGGTCCACACTTCGGCGGGCGTCCTGATGGCGCAGCAGGTGGTCCTCACCCGCTGCGCGCAAAGCCAGCTCCGGCGGATGGTCAGCGAACTTGATCTCATTGCCGGGGGAAACCCGGCCGCTGCCATGCGCGCCGTGGGCATCTACCTGGTGGGAGTGGGCGAACTCATCACCCCGTCCCCCAAGGACGTCCTCCGCCAGGCCAAGACAGTGGGGCAGGCCATCTCCGCCCAGGTCAATCCGGGCAGTGAGGCCTGTCCGCCCACGGCCAGCCTGGCGATGCTCCCCTGCTAGGAAGCGGCTACTCCCCTCCGGCGCCGAGGCGGCGGCGGGCCAGGAAGGCGAGGGTGGCCAGCAGCCCGACTGCCACTGCAGCGAAGATGACGATGCTCCACTGGAACGGCTGCCCGTCGCCGGCAGGTTCCGGCTCAGAGGTGACGCCCGGCTGGGGCGTGGTGATGGCCGGAACTGAAGCGGCCGCCGTCGTACTTCCGGACGGTGCGGTACTTCCGGAGGCCGCGCCGGCAGCGGTGAAACTGAATGTGCCCTCGATGGGGTGCGAATCCGAACTGACCACCCGCCACGCCACCGTGTATTTACCTGCGGGGCCGCCGTTCTTCAGCTTTTGCGTGGCCACGTTGTCCACGATCTCCACCGGGCCGTCGGCCCACTCGGCACCCGAGGCGTCCTTGACCGAGAAGGAGGCGCCGATGCCCAGCGGTTTCTGGCTGAACGTCACCGAAACCCGGTCAGGCGGAGCCGGCACCGCGGCCCCCTGGGCCGGGCTGCTGGACTCGGCAGCGTCGTGTGCGGAGGCTGGGCCGGCCAACCCCAGCAGGGCGGCGGCGAAGACGGCCAGGCCGAGCAGGAAGCCCGGCAGGCGACGGCGGAAAGAACCCATGGGTGCTTTGTTCCTTAGTATCAGCGGCCCAACAGACGGTGTTGGCTTGCTAACAGACTAGGCGAATTTGCGGCGTGGCCTGTCGCTGCGCCCGTAGGATTCTGGTATCCCCACCCAATTCCCCGGAGGACTAATGCTTAAGCAAGGCTCTGCCCTGGACCGGTATTTCATGATCACGGAACGCGGCTCCAACCTCTCCCGCGAGATCCGCGGCGGCTTCGCCACTTTCTTCGCCATGAGCTACATCGTGGTGCTGAACCCGTTGATCCTTTCCGGCCCCGACTCCGCCGGCACCACGCTGGGCTTCACCGCCGTTGCCGCCGTGACCGCCTTCGTGGCCGGCATCCTGACCATCCTCATGGGGGCG
Source organism: Pseudarthrobacter sp. NPDC092419 (assembly GCF_044755045.1). NCBI lineage: Bacteria > Bacillati > Actinomycetota > Actinomycetes > Micrococcales > Micrococcaceae > Pseudarthrobacter > Pseudarthrobacter sp. NPDC092419. The sequence goes on along the minus strand of NZ_JBIVQF010000002.1, from coordinate 280,427 downwards.
TGGGCCAAGCATCCCTTCGCGCTGGCCACGGGGCTGGGCGTCAACGCGTTCGTTGCCGTCACTGTAGCCACCAACCCGGGATTGACCTGGCCGGACATGATGGGCCTGGTGGTGATCTCCGGCGTCACCATGCTGATCCTGGTCCTCACCGGGTTCCGGACCGCGGTGTTCAAGGCCGTCCCGGACGGGCTCAAGACGGCGATCGTGGTGGGCATTGGCTTGTTCATCGCGTTGATCGGCCTGGTCAATGCCGGGTTCGTCCGCCGCATCCCGGATGTTGCCGGGACCACCGTCCCCGTGGGACTGGGCTTCGACGGCAAGCTGCTGGGCTGGCCCACCGCCGTGTTCGTGTTCGGTCTGGTCCTGACCATCGCCCTCGTGGTGCGCAAGGTCAAGGGCGCCATCCTGATCGGCATTATCACCTCCACCGTGATCTCCGTGATCCTGGAACTGACGCTCAAGATCGGCCCCAGCTTCGACGGCAAGACCTACAACCCCGAGGGCTGGTCCCTGGTGGCCCCCACGTTCAGCGGCTGGGCCGCTCCGGACCTCTCCCTGATCGGCAAGGCGAACCCTTTCGGCGCGTTTGAGCACCTGGGCTTCGTGGCGGCCACGCTGCTGGCGTTCGTTATCCTGCTCAGCATTTTCTTCGACGCCATGGGCACCATGGTGGGCCTGGCCAACGAGGCCGGCACGGTGGACGAGCACGGCAACATCCCGAACGTGGACCGCGTCCTGCAGGTGGACGCGCTGGGTGCCATCGCCGGCGGCGGGGCGTCCGTCTCCTCCAACCAGATCTACGTGGAAGCCGGCGCCGGCATCGGCGAGGGTGCCCGCACCGGTGTCGCCTCGATCGTCACCGGAATGCTGTTCCTCGTGGCCATGTTCTTCACCCCGCTGATCAACCTGGTGCCGTTCGAGGCTGTGGCCCCCGCCCTGGTGGTGGTGGGCTTCATGATGGTGTCCCAGGTGGGCAAGATCGACTGGCAGGACTGGGGCATCGCCATCCCGGCGTTCCTGACGTTCACGCTGATGCCGTTCACCTATTCGATCGCCAACGGCCTGGGTGCCGGCTTCATTGCGTACGTGCTGATCCGCACCGTGCAGGGACGCGCCAAGGACATCCACCCTCTGATGTGGGCCGTGGCCGGTGCCTTCCTGCTGTTCTTCGCCGTGGGGCCCATCGAGGCCGCCCTCGGCATGTAGCCGGCTATACCGGGGTGTTGGGCGCGAGCCCCTCATCCCCGGCAACTGCGCGGGCCTTCCGGGCCCGGAGCCGGTCCAGCCGGTTCATCAGGGGTGAGGTGGTGGCGCCGTGGATCACGATCGACAGCGCCACCACCAGGCCCACGAAGGACCACAGCCACTCCTCCTGGCCGCCGAACTCCCCCTTGCCCAGCGCGTAGGAGAGATAGTAAAGCGAGCCGATGCCGCGGATGCCGAAGAAGGACAGCGCGATCCGTTCCCGCGGCCCGGTCTTGCCGCCCAGCAGCCCCAGCCAGCCGGCCAGCGGGCGCACCAGCAACAGGAACGCCAGGGCGACCAGCAGTTCGGTCCAGCCGATCCCGGCGAGCAGCCCGCGGGCGATCGCGCCGCCCAGCAGGACCAGGATCACCACGGTCATCAGACGTTCCAGTTGCTCCACGTAGGAATGCAGCACGCCGTGGTAGTCGTGGGTGTGTTCGGCGGCCCGGATGGTGACGGCACAGACAAAGACGGCGATGAAACCGTACCCCTCCACCATTTCGGCCAGGCCGTACGCCAGGAACGTGGCTGCCAGCGCCACGAAACCCTCCGCGTGGTTGGACAGCCTCAGGCTCTCCTTCCGGGCGGAGAAGAACATCCGGGCCAGCAGCTTGCCGGTGAGGAATCCCAGCAGCAGCCCGATGGCCAGGCGCCAGAGCACGTCCACGCCGAACCACTGCGGGAACCAGGCTGCCGGCGACGATCCCACGATGCTGATGGCTATCGCCAGGTAGACGAACGGGAAAGCCAGGCCGTCATTCAGACCGGCCTCGGATGTCAGCCCGAACCGGACCTCGTCCTCCTTGTCTGCGCTTTCCTCCTCATCCGCAGGCTCCCCCACCTGGACTTCAGAGGCGAGGACGGGGTCGGTGGGGGCCAGGCTGGCCGCCACCAGCAGGGCCGCCCCCAGGCCGAGGCCCAGGAACCAGAGGCCAAGCAGCGTGAGGAGGATGATGCACAGCGGCATCGCCACGCCCAGCAGCCGCCACGTAGTAGCCCAGCGCTTCCGCCCCGCAGGCCGGTCCAGCGCCAGGCCTGCACCCATCAGCGAAATGATGACGCACACTTCGGTAAGGTGCACCACGAAGTCCTGGTGGGCCAGCGGATCAGGGTCCGGCAGCGAGGGAATCAGCGCAAAAGCCGCCATTCCGGCGCCCAGGAACACCATGGGCATGGAAAAGGGCATGTTGCGCAATAACTTGGGCAGCACGGCAGCAATAAACACAGCCAGGCCTGCTGCGGCAAAGACAATGCTGGGGGCTTCAAACACGGGGGCGTCCTCCGGCGTCGGGTTGCTCAACCTTAGCCCGTGCCGCTCGCCCGGCGGATGTTCTTGGATTCCAGACAAGCCGACGGCGGCGCTGCTGGTTTTTGTCCGGCCCGTTTGGTGAGCTTGGACCATGCCAGCCGTGAACCCCGCCGTCGACACCCCGCCCCAGCCCTGGACAGGAAGGAACGACGGCGACGCTGCCGCCCACCGCCGCTGGTGGCAGGCGGTGCAGCCCTACTCCGGACCGGCGGAAGCCACGACGTCGCAGGCCGCCAGGCCGGCTGCCCTGCTGGGCTTCGCGAGCGATGAAGGCGTGCGCCGGAACAAGGGCCGGCAGGGTGCAGCCGCTGCGCCAGCCGCAATCCGCGCAGCGCTGGGCCCCCTCGCCTTCCACCTGGACAGGGCCGTGTCCGACGCCGGCGACGTCACCGTCACCGGCGGGTCCCTGGAGGACGGCCAGGAGCGGGCGGGCCGCGCCGTCGCTGCCATGCTCGACGCCGGACACCTCACCGTGGTGCTCGGCGGCGGCCACGAAACCGCGTTCGCCAGCTACCTCGGGGTCGCCGCCTCCGCAGGCGTTCAGGGCGGCCGCCGGCTGGGCATCCTGAACCTTGACGCGCACTTCGACCTGCGCGACGAGCCGGTCCCGAGTTCCGGCACCCCGTTCCTCCAGATGGCCCGCGCAGAAGCCGCCGCCGGCCGCGAACTCCGGTACGCCGTCGTCGGAATCTCCGAACCCAACAACACCCGCGCGCTCTTTGACACCGCAGATGAGCTGGCCGTGCAGTACCTCCTGGACGAAGACTGCAGCGCGGAGCGCACCGAGGCCTTTGTGGCTGGCTTCCTGGCGGACATCGACGTGCTGTACCTGACGATCGACCTGGACGTGCTGCCCGCATCGGTGGCCCCCGGCGTCAGCGCCCCCGCCGCCTACGGCGTGCCGCTGCCGGTGATCAGCGCCGTGTGCCGCCAGGTGGCCGCCAGCGGAAAGCTGCTGCACCTGGACGTGGCGGAGCTGAACCCGGAATTCGACCTCGACGCCCGGACCGCGAAGGTGGCCGCGCGGCTGCTGAACACGCTGCTGCGCTGACGCTGCTACCGCCCCTTGACCACGTAGCGGCGCTCCGGGCGTCCTACCCCGTATTTCAGCCGCACGTCCAGCGCCCCCTCATCATGCAGGTATTCGAGGTAGCGGCGGGCGCTCACCCGGGATGTTCCCAGTTGCTCGGCAACCTCGGCCGCGGACAGGTCACCCGGAGCCGTGGCCAGTGCCGCCTCCACCAGCTTCAGGGTCTCGGCGCTGCAGCCCTTCGGCAGCGGACGCTCCACCCGGTCCAGCCCGAAAACACGGTTGACATCAGACTGTTCCGCCACGTCCTTGGCCAAGTCCAGGCCCTGGTAGGCGCTCCGGTAATGCTCCAGCCGCTCCTGCAGGTCCGCCTGCGAGAAGGGCTTGATCAGATAATGGACGATGCCGCCGCGCAGCGCCCTCCGCACCGTCTCCACCTCGCGGGCCGCGCTGATCACCAGCACGTCCAGCTCCGGTGCGACCTCCCGCAGCCGGTGCATGAGGTCCAGGCCGTTGATGTCAGGCAGATGGATGTCCAGCAGCACCAGGTCCGGCTGCAGCCGCTCGGTTTCGGCGATGGCCTGGGCACCGGTGTGCGCGGCTCCCACCACCGCGAACCCCGGGGTCCGTTGGATAAAGCCGGCATGCACCTTGGCAACCATGAAATCGTCGTCAACGATCAGTACCTTGATCATCCTGCTGTCTTCCTGGTGAAGCGGGCAGTGAATACTGCCCCGTCGTTGTTGGCCACAGTGAGGTCGCCGCCGGAACGCCGGCAAACCACCCTGGACAGGGCCAGGCCAAAGCCGCGGCCGCCGTCGCGTCCGGAGTCCTTGGTGCTGAAGCCCTGCCGGAAGATATCCTCTTCCGCCCCGGCCGGCACGCCCGGCCCGGTGTCCCGGACCGTCACGGTGACCTGCTCCCCATCGTCGGCCACCAGCACCCTGACGGCCGCGTGCGGAAGTCCCGTGACGGCGTCGAACGCGTTGTCCACCAGGTTCCCCACCACCGTGGCGAGGTCCCGCGAGAGCTCATCGCTCACCGGGCCAAGGCGGGAGTCCGGGTTGAGCTGGAGCTGCACCCCGCGTTCAGTGGCGAGACTGGATTTGGCGATCAGGAGAGCGGCGAGCGCGGGGTCGTGGATGCGGCTGGTGACCTCATCATTGAGCCTGGTGCGGTCCACCGTGGCACCGTTGACGAACTGGACCACCGAATCGTAGTCACCGATCTGGATCAGCCCTGAAATGACGTGCAGCTGGTTGGCGAATTCGTGCGCCTGGGCCCGGAGCGTGTCCGTGGCCGTGCGCGTGGCACCGAGTTCGCGCTCCAGGGAGGACAGCTCGGTTCGATCACGGAGGGTGGTGACGGAACCGATCTGCCGGCCGCGCGAACTGATCGGTACCCGGTTCAGCACCACCAGCCGCTCCCCTACCAGCACGAGCTGGTCCGGGTCCGGCTGGTCGCGCGTCAGCACCGTCTTCAGCGCAGGGTCCACCGGAAGCGAGCCCAGGCTCCTGCCAACACAGTCGGCCGGCAGGCCCAGCAGGGCCCGGGCACTGTCGTTGGCCACCGTGATGCGCTCATTGAGGTCCAGCGCCACCACTCCCTCCTTCAAGCCGCGAAGCATGGCCTCCCGGTTTTCCACCAGGCCGGTGATCTCGCTGGGTTCCATGCCGAGCGTCTGCCGCTTGACGCGCCGGGAGAGCAGCAGGGATCCTGCCACGCCGAGCACGCTGGCAACGCCAAGGTACGTCAGGAGGTTGGGAACGGCGCCGACCAGCCGCTCCATGACGGTGGGAAAGTTCCGGCTAATGGAGGCGATGCCGATCATCTCGCCGGCGTCGTTGAGAACCGGCACGTGCGCGGAGAGGATATCGGTGCGGTTCCCGCCCACCACGCCGGTCCACGCCCTGCCTTCCATGACCCGGCTGGGGCCCAGCTCCAGCTGCCGGCCCAGCAGGTTGGGATCGGAAGACGCGACGACGGTACGGTCCGCCCGCGCGAGCGTCACCTGCGCGGACCCGGAGACAGTGCGGACGGACTCCGCCACGGCCGGCAGCGCCGATCCGGTTCGCGGCTCGGCATCGGGCAGGAGGGCGCGGACCGTCGGGTTGTTGCCCAGGGCTTCTGCGGCGGAAAGTGCCCTTCGCCCTTCCACTCGTTCAAAGGTGGCGGCGGACTGGGCCAGGGAAATGGCCACCACGCCCACCAGTACGGCCAGCACGATGAGCAGCTGCAGCACCAGGTACTGTCCGGCCAGGGACATCCCTCTTCGTCGAGTCACTGGTGTTGGTTCCTTAGGGTGGATCGCAGGCTCCCGGCCTCCGGCGCGGGTACCGGAACTATACCGCAGGGCCGCCTCGGGGGCGCCTCCGCACTCCCATGCAGGAGCCCGCCCGGCGTGAACGCAATGAACTTAACTTTCTCTGCGTACACAAGAGTGACCGGCATCACGGCCGAACCTAGCATCGGACATACCCGTTCAGCAGTGCTGACCAGTTTTACGAGAAGAGGAAATACCATGCGCCAGATCCGCGCATTGCGAGTTGCCGCCGTTGCCGCCGGCATCGCCCTGATGGCCACCGGCTGCGGTGCCACCGGCAAGACTTCCGGTTCCGAAAGCACCGGCGCCGCCGGGCCGATCACCAAGCTCCAGATCATGGTTCCCAACACCCCCGGCGGCGGTTACGACACCACCGCCCGAGCCGCCGCGAAGGTCCTCGACGACGAGAAGATCGCCACCAACACCGAGGTCTTCAACCTCGCAGGTGCCGGTGGCACCGTGGGCCTGGCCCGCGTGGTCAACGAGAAGGGCAACGGCGACCTGGCCATGCTCATGGGTCTGGGCGTTGTGGGCGCCAGCTACACCAACAAGTCCGAGTCCAAGCTGACCGAGACCACCCCGCTGGCCCGCCTCATCGAAGAGCCCGGCGCCATCATGGTGGGCAAGGACTCCCCGTTCAAGACCATTGATGACCTGGTGAAGGCCTGGAAGGCTGATCCCGGCTCCATCGCCGTCGGTGGCGGCTCGTCCCCCGGCGGTCCGGACCACCTCCTGCCGATGCAGCTGGCCGGCGCGGTGGGCATTGACGCCACCAAGGTCAACTTCGTGTCCTACGACGGCGGCGGCGACCTGCTGCCCGCAATCCTCGGCAACAAGCTAGGGTTCGCCGCCTCCGGCGCGGGCGAGTACCTGCAGCAGATCAAGTCCGGCGAAGTCCGCGTCCTTGCCACCAGCGGCGAAGAGCGACTGGAAGGTGTTGACGCCCCGACGCTGAAGGAATCCAACATCGACCTGGTGTTCACCAACTGGCGCGGCGTCGTGGCTCCTCCGGGCATCAGCGACGAGGACAAGGCGTCCCTGATCGCCGCCCTGGAGAAGATGCACGGCACGGAGGCATGGAAGGAAACCCTGAAGACCCACAGCTGGACTGATGCGTTCATCACCGGTGACGAGTTCGAGACCTTCCTCTCCGAGCAGGACCAGCGGGTGGAGGACGTCCTGACGAAACTGGGCCTGGCGTGAGCTCTTTGGCTGCCAGCCTCAAAGGCCGCGCCGAGCTGGGGGTAGCCCTCCTGCTCGGCGCAGCCGGCGTCCTGGTCTTCCTGGACGCAAACGGACTGGTCGCCCCGTACTCCCAGTCCGACCCGGTGGGGCCCAAGACCGTTCCCTTCATCGTGGCCGGCATGCTGGTGGCCTGCGCTGTCCTCCTTGCCCTCAACGTCCTCCGCGGCGGCCAGGGCGAGGCGGAGGGCGGTGAGGACGTGGATCTTACCCACCCAGCGGACTGGAAGACCGTGCTGCCGCTGGCCGGCGCGTTTATCCTCAACATCCTGCTGATCGACTGGGCGGGCTGGGTGGTTTCCGGGACCGTGCTGTTCTGGGGCAGCGTGCTGGCGCTGGGCAGCCGCCGCTACGTCCGCGACGGACTCATCTCCGTGGCACTGTCGCTCCTGACCTTCTACGGCTTCTACCTCGGCCTGGGCATCGCGCTCCCGGCCGGACTCCTGGAAGGAGTCCTCTGATGGACATCTGGTCCTCCCTGATGGACGGTTTCGCCACCGCCCTGACCCCCATGAACCTCCTGTACGCCATGATCGGCGTGATCCTCGGAACCGCCGTCGGCGTTCTTCCCGGGCTTGGCCCCGCCATGACCGTAGCGCTCCTGCTCCCGGTGACGTACGCGCTCGAACCCACCAGCGCCTTCATCATGTTTGCCGGCATCTACTACGGCGGCATGTACGGCGGTTCCACCACCTCGATCCTGCTGAACACGCCGGGCGAATCGTCCTCCGTCGTCACCGCCATTGAGGGCAACAAAATGGCAAAGGCGGGCCGTGCGGCACAGGCGCTGGCGACGGCGGCCATCGGCTCGTTCGTCGCCGGCACCATCGGCACGGCGCTCCTCGCCGTGTTCGCGCCCGTGGTGGTCCAGTTCGCCGTGAGCCTGGGTGCGCCCAGCTACTTCGCGATCATGATCCTGGCGCTCCTGGCCGTCACCGCCGTGCTGGGCAACTCGCGGCTCCGCGGTTTCGCGTCACTGTCCCTGGGCCTTGCCATCGGCCTGGTAGGCATGGATTCTGTCACCGGCCAGCGGCGGCTCACCTTCGGCCAGCCGCTGCTCGCTGACGGGCTGGACATCGTGGTGGTGGCCGTAGCCATCTTCGCGGTGGGCGAAGCCCTCTGGGTGGCAGCGCACCTGCGCCGCACGCCCCTCCATGTCATTCCCGTAGGCCGGCCCTGGATGGGCAGGAAGGACTGGGGCCGGTCGTGGAAGCCGTGGCTGCGCGGTACCGCCTTCGGCTTCCCCTTCGGCGCCCTGCCGGCCGGCGGCGCGGAGATCCCCACATTCCTGTCCTACGTGACCGAGAAGCGGCTGAGCAAGCATCCCGAGGAGTTCGGCAAGGGCGCCATCGAAGGCGTGGCCGGTCCGGAAGCGGCCAACAACGCCGCTGCCGCCGGAACACTGACCCCCATGCTGGCCCTGGGCCTGCCCACCAATGCGACGGCCGCCGTCATGCTTGCCGCATTCACCACCTACGGCATCCAGCCCGGACCCCAGCTGTTCTCCAGCCAGGGACCGCTGGTGTGGGCGCTGATCGCCAGCCTCTTCATCGGCAACCTGCTGCTCCTGCTGATCAACCTTCCCATGGCGCCGCTGTGGGCCAAGCTCCTGCAGCTGCCCCGGCCTTACCTTTACGCGGGCATCCTGTTCTTCGCCACCTTGGGCGCCTACTCAGTGAACCTGCAGGCGTTCGACCTGGTGATCCTCCTGCTGCTCGGCGCGCTGGGCTTCATGATGCGGCGGTTCGGCCTGCCGGTCCTGCCGCTGGTCCTGGGCGTCATCCTTGGCCCCCGCATCGAAGGGCAGCTGCGGAAGACCCTCCAGCTCAGCGCCGGAGACCCGGCAGGGCTGTTCAGTGAGCCGATCGCCGTCGTGGTTTATATCCTCGTGGGGCTCATTCTGCTCTGGCCGCTGCTCTTCCGGCTGGTACGGCGGAAGCGTCCGGCGAAGGAATCCCGGGTGCCCGCCAATTCCGGCGCAGCTGACTACAGCGACTAAGCAACCCCACCCCACACCAAAGGAGACATCATGACCATCGTGGTGGGATACGTCCCGACCCCGGAAGGCGAAGCCGCCCTCACCCAGGCCATCGCAGAAGCGAAGAGGAGCAGCACCACCCTCCTGGTGATCAATTCCTCCAAGGGAGACGCCCTGGTGGACAACCGCTACGCACAGGAGCCGGAGATCCAGTCCATCGAGGACCGGTTGGCCATCCAGGGCGTGGACCATGTCATCCGGCAGCCGGTGCGCGGCCACGATGCCGCCGCCGAGGTCCTGGACGCCGCAGAGGAACATGACGCGCAGCTCATCGTGATCGGGCTGCGCCGCCGGACCCCCGTGGGGAAACTGATCCTGGGCAGTGTCTCCCAGCGCATCCTCCTCGAAGCCGACTGCCCGGTGCTGGCCGTCAAGGCCTGAACACCGGCCTTGGTTAAGAACAGGATCCCCGTCCGCTGCAGCGGACGGGGATCCTGTTCTTAAGGGGTTTTGCTAGCTGCGACGCACCTGCACACCGTCAGATTTAAGGAAGAGCTGCTTTTCAGCCGGACCGGCGGGGACGAGCCACAGCACGTTTCCGCTCTGCGAGACCTCCTCCACCTCCCCGGCTGCCACCACATGCGCATGCTTGATGATCTCGACGCGGTCACCGGGCTGGAAGGTCTTCCAGTCGGATACCGTGGCGGAGTGGGCATGGCGCCTCGACAGGACTGCCCCACGTGCTTTCATTTGAACTTCTACCCCTTTGTATACGTCCGTGCCACAGCGTCTTTGATGTGACTTTCACTACATCTTCAGTTCTACTACAATTCCGGACCTCCGGATGACCAACGCGGCGTTAATTCCGCCCTTTGGACAGGAAGGGTCGGGAACTGAAGATCCTTCGCGCTCAGGCGAGGGTTCCGACGGCGGATTCGGCCGCCCGGACCACCTCACCGGAGTCAACCAGCAGGTCAGCCGCTTCCAGTTCCGGGGAAAGGAACCGGTCAGTGCCAGGGCCCTCCACCACGTCCCGCAGAGCCGCCACGATGGCGGTGCCCGCGGGACCCGGGGTGAGGACACCGCCGGAAAGCTGGGTTCGGATGTCCAGGGCGCGGGCCGACGTCACCAGTTCAATGGCCAGCACCCGGCGCAGGTTCCGTACTGCCTTGCGCAGCTTCCTGGCGGCGTGCCAGCCCATGGACACGTGGTCCTCCTGCATGGCGGAGCTTGGAATGGAGTCCACCGACGCCGGCACCGCGAGCCGCTTGTTGTCCGACACCAGTCCGGCCTGCGTGTACTGCGCAATCATGAGTCCGGAATCGACACCCGGGTCCGATGCCAGGAAGGCCGGGAGTCCGTGCGAGCGGGCGGGATCCAGCATGCGGTCCGTCCGCCGTTCGGCAATGGAGCTCAGGTCCGCCACGGCAATGGCCAGGAAGTCCAGGACGTACGCCACGGGGGCTCCGTGGAAGTTGCCGTTGGAGCTGACCCGGCCGTCCGGGAGCACCACAGGATTATCGATGGCGGCGTCCAGCTCGCGGGACGCCACCAGCGCTGCATGGTCAAGGGTGTCCCTGACCGCCCCGGCAACCTGCGGCGCGCAGCGCAGCGAGTACGCGTCCTGGACCTTGGAGTCACCCACGCGGTGCGAGGCAACGATCGGCGAATCCGACAGCACGCGCAGCATGTTGTCCGCTGACGCGGCCTGGCCCGGGTGCGGGCGCAGGGCCGCGTGCAGCTCCGGCAGGAACACCTGGTCGGTGCCCAGCAGGGCCTCCACGCTGAGCGCGGCGGTGATGTCCGCCGTCGTCAGCAGTTTGCGGAGGTCCGCGATGGCCATCAGGAGCATGCCCAGCATGCCTTCGGTCCCGTTGACCAGTGCAAGCCCTTCCTTCTCGGCGAGCGTGACCGGCTCGATGCCGTGTTCCGCAAGCAGCTCAGCGACCGTCCGCTGTCCCCGCCCGCCGTACGTCACGCCGTCGGGCCCTTCCGCCTCGCCTTCACCCATGAGGACCAGGGCGCAGTGCGAGAGGGGCGCCAGGTCGCCGGAGCAGCCGAGCGAGCCGAACTCGCGGACCACGGGCGTGATGCCGGCGTTGAGGACGTCCACCATAGTCTGCAGGACCGCGGGGCGGACGCCGGTGCGGCCCGACGCGAGCGTCTTGGCGCGCAGGAACATGATGCCGCGGACCACTTCGCGTTCCACCGCCGGCCCCATGCCCGCGGCGTGGCTGCGGATCAGCGACTTCTGCAGCTGCGTGCGCAGCTCATGGGGGATGTGCCGGTTGGCCAGCGCACCGAATCCGGTGGAAATTCCGTAGGCGGGGACGTCGCTGGAGGCCAGCCCGTCGATGTGGGCGCGGACCTTCGCGACGGCGGCGAGGGCCTCCGGTGAGACGGTCACCTTGGCGTCGTGACGCGCGACGGCGACCACGTCCTCCGGCGTGACGCCGCTGGAGCCGAGGGTGACGGTCAGCGGTTCATGGGTAAGGGTTGTCATTTTGATTCCTACTTCTTTGCTTCTGCGGAATCTGCTGACTCCTGCATAGGGATGCGGACGCCGCGTTCCTTTGCGACCTCGAGGGCACGGTCGTAGCCGGCGTCGGCGTGGCGGATGACACCCATGCCGGGGTCGTTGGTGAGCAGGCGCTCGAGCTTCTCCGCGGCGAGGTCAGTACCGTCAGCCACCGAAACCTGGCCGGCGTGGATGGACCGGCCGATTCCAACGCCGCCGCCGTGGTGCAGGGACACCCAGGTGGCGCCCGAAGCGGTGTTGAGCAAGGCGTTCAGCATCGGCCAGTCGGCGATAGCGTCAGAACCGTCCGCCATGGCCTCCGTTTCACGGTACGGGGAGGCCACGGAACCGGAGTCCAGGTGGTCGCGGCCGATGACGATCGGAGCCTTGACCTTGCCTTCCTTGACCAGCTGGTTGAAGAGCAGGCCGGCCTTGGCGCGCTCGCCGTAGCCCAGCCAGCAGATGCGGGCGGGGAGACCTTCGAATTCCACGCGCTCACCGGCGGCGTCGATCCAGCGGTGCAGGTGCTTGTTCTCGGGGAACAGCTCCTTGATGGCCTTGTCCGTGACGGCGATGTCCTCAGGGTCGCCGGAGAGGGCAACCCAGCGGAACGGGCCCAGCCCTTCGCAGAAGAGCGGACGGATGTAGGCGGGAACGAAGCCGGGGAACTCGAAGGCCCGCTCGTAGCCGCCCTTGCGTGCTTCGTCGCGGATGGAGTTGCCGTAGTCGAAGACTTCGGCGCCGGAGTCCTGGAACTCGACCATCGCCTGGACGTGGCGGGCCATCGACGCCTGGGCCTTCTTGGTGAAGCCTTCGGGGTCGGCCTCGGCTTCGCGGTGCCATTCTTCCACCGTGATGCCCTCGGGGAGGTAGGACAGGGGATCGTGGGCGGAGGTCTGGTCGGTGACGATGTCCACCGTCAGCTCGCCGGCCCTGTGGCGGCGCAGAATTTCCGGGAATACCTCGGCTGCGTTGCCCACGTAGCCCACGGACCAGCCGCGGCGCTCTTCCTTGGCCTTCTGCACCTTGGCGATGGCGGCGTCGAGGTCGGTTTCCACCTCGTCCAGGTAGCGTTTGCCGGCCCGGCGGCGCAGGCGGGTCTCATCGACGTCAACAATCAGGCACGCGCCCTCGTTGAGGGTGACGGCGAGGGGCTGGGCGCCACCCATGCCGCCGCAGCCGCCGGTAAGCGTCAGGGTTCCCGCGAGGGTGCCATTGTCGTCGCCGGTGAGCTTGCGGGCAATCGCGGCGAAGGTTTCGAACGTTCCCTGCAGGATGCCCTGGGTGCCGATGTAGATCCAGGACCCGGCGGTCATCTGGCCGTACATCATCAGGCCCTCGGCCTCGAGGCGGCGGAACTCGGGCCAGTTGGCCCAGTCACCCACGAGGTTGGAGTTCGCCAGCAGCACCCGCGGAGCCCATTCGTTGGTGCGGAAGACGCCCACCGGCTTGCCCGACTGGACCAGGAGGGTTTCGTCCTTCTCCATGTTCTCCAGGGTTCGGGTGATGGCGTCGAATGCCGCCCAGGATCGGACGGCGCGGCCGGTGCCGCCGTAGACCACCAGGTCATCCGGACGCTCCGCGACCTCCGGATCCAGGTTGTTCATCAGCATGCGCAGAGGAGCTTCCGTCTGCCACGACTTGGCGGAGAGCTCGGTGCCGCGGGCTGCTTTGACCGGGCGGGCCCCGGTGGTGAAATCGGCGGGTGCCATGGTGGCTCCTTTGTAGTTTGGTAGAAGAAGTTCTGTATCTACTAAAGCTCCAAAACGGGGCCGACCACAGGGGTTTTGGAACGGTACTGTCCGGCATTCCAGACAGCCCCCCACCCCGTTGGGGGTTATTGGCCGCGGCGTCCATGCAGGCGCAGGGAAAGCTCATCCGCGGTCTTCTGGATCCGGGCCGCCAGGGCAGGCCATTCCGGCTGGGGCAGTTTGTCTTCGAGGAAGGTCACGGCGATTGCGGCCGTGGGCCAGCCGGTGTGGTCGGTGACCGCCGCGGCAATGGAGCCGAAGCCGGGAGTCACCTCCCCGTGTTCGGTGGCATACCCGCGCTGGCGGACCCGGTCGAGGTGCGAGGACAGCGCGGAGTACTTCATGATGGCGCCCTCCACTTCGTGCCGGGCGGAAAACGCTGCGGCGTTGGGGTACAGCGCGCGGACCTGCGACTTGGGAAGCGCCGCAAGGATGGCCCTGCCGCTGGCGGTGAGATGGCTCGGAAGCCGCACGCCGACGTCGGTCACCAAGGACGGACGGTTCTTGGCGCGTTCCTCGACAATGTAGAGCACGTCCCGGCCGTGCAGGACCGCGAGGTGCGCGCTTTCGCCAAGTGCATCCACCAGCGACGCCAGGAGCGGCCGGCCCAGCCTGGAGAGCGGTTCCTGGCGCGAATAGGCGGAGCTGAGCTCGAAGGCGCCGATACCCAGCCCGTACCGTTGCTCCTCGTGGAGGTGGAGCACGAAGCCATTTGCCTCCATGACGCCCAGCAGGTGGTAGACGCTGGAGCGCGGCAGCCCGAGGGTAGAGGCGATCTGTGACGCGGCCATGGGACCGCGGCGCGAGGCCAGCAGTTTCAGGATCCGCAGGGTGTTTTCTGCTGCAGGCACCTTCGAAGCGGTCCTGGGTGCGGTATGTGCGGCGGCGTCAGTGCTCATAATTCTCGGCCCTTTCCATGACGTGTGTCCGGTATCCCGTACTCAAGCATGCACCCTGGCCGTTCGGCTTTCGGGAACAGCCAGTCCATCCCGTGTCTGGAATCCCGGACCCACCCCACCCCGCGGAAAGTCCGGGCTGGGGATGGCATCCGGTGCGCCTGAGAGTTGGCCTGGTGCTTATGCCGCCGCTGCGGCGGACCTGACCGCTTCGGCGAGGGACGTCGTCGTGCGTCCGATCAGCCGGCGAAGGTCTCCGCTGCTGACCAGAAGGTCACCGCGGGCGATACCAAGGTCCGAATCCGCCAGGATCTCCGCGAAGGCCTCCGGCACACCCGCTCCGGCGAGGAGTCCTGCGTAATCGTCCGCCGGAAGGTTGGTGTACGCGATGTCCTTGCCGGTTGCTGCACTGATTTCCGCGGCGAGTTCGGCCATGGTGAAAGGCTCGTCGCCGCCCAGCTCGTACACCCTGCCGGCCTGGTCCTCTGCCGTGAGGACCGCTGCGGCTGCGTGGGCATAGTCGGCGCGGGAGGCGGCACTGATCCTGCCCTCGCCCGCGCTGCCGGCGAGCGCCCCCTGCGCGAGGGTGCTGGGAAGCTGATCCGTGTAATTCTCGAGGTACCACCCGTTCCGCAGCAGGACGAAGGGCAGGCCGGACCCGCGGAGCATCGCCTCGGTGGCCCGGTGCTCACCCGCAAGCTTCATGCCCGTGGTCTCAGCATTCGCGATGCTCGTGTAGGCCAGGAGCTCCACGCCCTCCGCCTTGGCAGCCTCAATCACGGTGCGGTGTTGCTCTACCCGCCGGCCCACCTCGCTGCCCGAAATGAGAAGCACGCGCTTCGCGCCCCTGAGCGCGGCGGCGACAGAACCGGCGTCGGAATAGTCCATGGACCGCACCTGGACGCCCCGGGCTCCAAAGTCCGCGAGCCTTTCCGTGGCACGGCCCGCTGCGATGATGTCGGCGGCGGGGACGCTACGCTCCAGCAGGGCCTCGATGACGTGGCGGCCGAGCTGGCCCGTGGCGCCGGTGACGACGATACTCATGGTGGTTCCTTTCGGGAAGTAAATGTTGGCACCAGGCACAACAGGCCTCGAACGTAATTACTTCCCCAAAGAGAGTACGCACCTTTAAGTAAGATACTGACCCGGCGGTAAGCTTGGGCCATGGAAGCACCCGCGCGTCCCGCTCCCCTGCCGATGACCTTCGCCGACGGCGTCTTCCCGGCAGGGTGCCCCAGCCGCACGCTGCTGGACCACATCACCAGCAAGTGGGGCGTGCTGATCCTGCTGTCCCTGTCCGAAGGTGGGCAACGGTGGAGCGAACTGCGGCGGCGGGCCGAAGGAATTAGCGAAAAGATGCTCGCCCAGACACTCAAGACCCTCGAACGCGACGGCCTGGTCAGCAGGCACGCGCAGCCGGTCATTCCACCCCGCGTGGACTACAGCCTCACGGAGAAGGGCTATGAACTCGCCGCCCTGCTCATTCCACTGGTCGGCTGGGCGTTCGACAACGCCGAGGACATCATCAACGGCCCGCGCTGACGCGGGCGGGGCCTGCTCCAGGCCCCCCCGGTGCAGGGTCAGCGGGCCGACCAGCCGCCGTCCATGGTGTAGCTGGCACCAGTGACCATCGCAGCCTGGTCCGAGGCGAGCCAGCCCACCAGGGAGGCCACCTCTTCCGGTTCCACCAGCCGCTTGATGGCGGACTCGGTCAGCATGATCTTCGCCAGCACCTCGGATTCGGGGATCCCGTGCACCTTGGCTTGGTCTGCAATCTGCGATTCCACCAGCGGCGTGCGCACGTAGCCGGGATTGATGCAGTTGGACGTCACGCCGTGGTCGCCGCCTTCCAGCGCGGTCACCTTGCTAAGCCCCTCCAGGCCGTGCTTGGCCGAAACATAGGCGCTCTTGAACGGGGAGGCGCGGATGCCGTGTACGGAGGAGACGTTGATGATCCGGCCAAACCCATTGGCGTACATGGCCGGCAGCGCCGCGCGGATGAGCAGGAACGGGGCCTCGAGCATGAGCGTGATGAGGCGGCGGAAATCCGCGGGATCAAACTCCTCGATGGGGCTGATGCGCTGGATTCCGGCGTTGTTGACCAGGATGTCGCAGTCAAGGTCCAGCGTGGCGAGTGCGTCCACATCCATCAGGTCCACGGCCCACGCGGTGCCGCCCACCTCGTCCGCGAGCGCCTCGGCGCGGGCAGCGTCAACGTCCGCCACCGTGACTTTGGCTCCCCTTGCGGCGAGCTCCCGCACGCATGCGGCGCCGATTCCGCTGGCACCGCCGGTCACGAGTGCCTTTCGTCCGTTCAGAGTGTTTTCCATACCTATCCGTTCCTTCTCCCAGCGCGCGGTCCGGCGCGCGTGTGACCTGCGCTACGAACAACTTTCCCCGAGTATTGCTGCACAGGCACGTCGCTTCAATGGCCAAACGGGCACGAGTTGTGTGCAGAATTGCAGATATGAACGTCAATCCCGATGACCTCCTGGTGCTGCTCGCGGTGGCCCGGTCAGCAAAATTTACGACGGCGGCGCAAACCTTGGGGCTCAACCACACCACGGTGTCGCGCAGGATCGCCGCGCTGGAGAAGGCGCTCGGCGGACGGGTCCTGGCGAAGGCGGCCGGAGGATGGGAGCTGACCGAACTGGGTGCCCGCGCCGTCCGGGCCGCGGAGCAGGTGGAGACGGTGATGGGCGCGCTGGGACCTGCGGGCAAGGCACCCGACCCGATTACCGGCGTCGTCCGCATGACCGCGACGGACGGCTTCAGCGCCTATATCGCAGCCCCGGCAGTAGCTGGGCTGCGGCGCGAGCATCCCGGCCTGACTGTGGAAATCATCACCATGACCCGGCGTGCGCTGCAGCAGCGGTCGGGACTGGACATCGAGGTGGTGGTGGGTGAGCCGCAGGTGCACCGCGCGGAGGCCGTCCGGCTGGGCGACTACCGGCTGGGGATGTACGCCTCCCGCGCCTACCTTGCCGAACACGGAACGCCGGCCAGCTTGGCCGAGCTCCAGGCGCATCCCCTGGTCTATTTCGTGGACTCGATGCTGCAGGTGGACGACCTCGACGCCCCGCGGCGCCTGGTCCCCGCGATGCGCGACGCCCTGACCTCTACCAACGTTTTCGTCCACGTCGAGGCAACCCGCGCCGGCGCCGGCGTCGGGTTCCTGCCCTGCTTCATGGGCGACCGGCATGAGGACCTGGTCCGCCTGCTGCCGGACCGGATCGGCGAGCTGCTGCCGTACTGGATGGTGCTGCGCCGCGATTCGCTGCGGCGCCCGGCCGTGGCCGCCGTGGTCCAGGCGCTGCGGGAACAGATGGAGGCGCAGCGGGGGGCGATGCTGGGAAGGGGAAATACACCATCCACTGCTCCGTAGAGGTCGTTTTGAAGCGTCAAAACGACCTCTACGGAGCAGTTGATGGGGGAAGGGGAGGGTCGTGGCGGACCGGGGCACCCGCGGCGAAGGCCCGGACCTCGGCGTCGTCCCACAGGTGCGCGGGGACTGCTCCGCCCAGGAGCCGGCGTGCCAGTTTGGGGTCGTCTTCAAACGGGGTGTCGCTGCCGGCAATGACCATGTTTCCGTAGCGGCGGCCCTTGAGCATGGCGGGATCGGCGACGATCACGGTGTACCTAAAGACGGCGGCGATGGTGGCGGCGTCCTGCCGGGCGTTCTTAAGGTCCGGCGCGTCCCCGGAGTTCACCACGTAGAGCCCGCCCGGCGCCAGGACGCGCCTGATGTGCTGGTTGAACTCGGCGGTGGTCAGCGGCAGCGGGGTCACCGATCCGGCAAAGACGTCCCGGATGATGAGGTCCCGGGTGCCCTCGGTGAGGGTCTCCGTGACCGCGCGGGCTTCCCCCACCCGGATCCGCAGCAAGGGTGCCTTCGGCAGGTCGAACCAGGCGCGGACGTAGGCGGCAAGCTTGCCGTCCAGCTCCACCACCACCTGGCGGGCGTCGGGGTACACGGCGTGGAAATAGCGGGCCAGCGAGCAGGCGCCGCCGCCCAGGTGCAGGCCCCGCAGTTTCGCGCTGCCAGGCGGCCATCGCGACTCGATCAGCGCGGCCATCCAGCGCATGTACTCGAAATCCAGGAACAGCGGGTCGGTGAGGTCGATGTGCGAGCTCATGACCCCGTTGATCTTCAGCAGCCAGCCATTGGAATTGTCCTGGTCGGCCACCAGCTCGCAGTCGCCGGTGTCGATGTAGTAGACCCCCTCGGCAGGACCGTCCGGGAGGGTTCCCTGCGGTACTTCGACGACTCCCGCCGTCGTCCGCCCGCCCGCTGCCCTGCCCCGGCCGCCGGACTTGCCACGCTTACCCATGCCCGCCCCGCGATCCCGTCATGGCTTCAACCCTAGTTGACCTGCGCCGCCCCCTCACCGGCGCGGATCCTGTTAACGACGGCGGTGGTGGAGCGCTCCGCCACGTAGTCCAGGATGACCACCCGGCCGCCGTGCTCCTCGACGTCCGGTGTTTCGGCCAGCATCTCCGGCGTGTAGTCCCCACCCTTGGCGTACACCTCGGGCCGCAGCTGGCGGATCAACGGCCCGGCGGTGGGCGTATCGAAGACGGTCACGTAGTCCACGCAGCTCAGCGCTGCCACCACGGCGGCCCGCTCCGCCACCGCATTGATCGGCCGGTCGGGCCCCTTGAGCCTGCGCACCGAGTCGTCGCTGTTCAGCGCCACTACCAGGATGTCGCCCAGTTGCTTGGCCTGGTTGAGGTAACGGGTGTGTCCGCTGTGCAGCACGTCGAAGCAGCCGTTGGTCAGCACGATCCGCTGGCCCTGCGCGCGGTGGGCCTCAAGCTGGCGTTCCAGCTCGTCGGCGTCGAGTGCGGTATCTGCGAAAGCCTCCAGGTAGCGGCTCAGCTGCGCCGTGCTACACACGGACGTGCCGGGCTGGTGAACCACCACGTCCGCCGCCGCCTGGGCAAGGTCCAGGCTCGCCGTCAGCGGCAGCCCCACCGAGCGTGCCAGGGTCAGGGCGGCCACGAAGGTGTCCCCCGCCCCCGACGCCTGCTTTTCCGCCGCCGGCCGCGCCCAGGTCCGGTGCGCCGCACCGCCGGGCGCCAGCAAGACGGTGCCGTCCCGGTCCAGCGTCGCCACCACGGCCCGCGCCCCGGTGGCAGCAAGCAGCGCGTCCGCTTCGGCCCCTACGGCGTCCGCCCGGGCCGGCCCGTCCGGGAGCCGCCGGTCCAGGAGCCGGGCGGTCTCCTGCGCGTTCGGGGTGACCAGGTCCGGCTGCAGCACCGCCCACGGCCGCGGGTCGTGGGCGTCCACCACCACCAGCGGACGCCCGTCCCCCTCGAGGGCCTGCACCAGGGTGTTTCGTACCGGTTCTGCCAGGACCCCGGTTCCGTAGTCGCAGACCAGTACCGCTGCCTTGCGCACGACGGCGGCACGCACCGCCCCGGCCAGCGCCCCCAGCGCGGCGGCCGGGACGGTACGGGCCGAGTCATCGAGGCGGAGCATAACCTGCCCGCCGCTGCTGATCCTGATTTTGGTGGTGGTCACCATGTCCGGATGGGCGTAGAGGTGCCGGACGTCGATGCCGGCGGCCTGAAGCTGCCGGCGCAGGTCCGTGCCGGCGTCGTCCGTGCCGATGATCCCGGCCACTGCCACCCGGGCCCCGAGGGCAGCCAGGTTCATGGCGGTATTGGCTGCTCCCCCGGGCGCGGATTCGCGGGACTGCAGGTCGACCACGGGGGCCGGCGCCTCGCGGCAGAGCCGTTCGATGCTGCCGCTCCACCAGCCGTCCAGCATCACGTCGCCGACCACCAGGATCTCCGGTTCCTCGGCGGCAAGCCGTCCCGGCAGCCAGTCGGACAGTGCCCGCTGGTTCCGCAGGTCCACGGGCTGGGGCGATTCCATCAGCATGCCTTCCCGGCAGGCGGGGCTGCGATATGGACCACCTTGACCCGGCAGAATTCGTCCAGCAGTTCGGGCCCGTAGCCAAACCCGGCGCCGCTGTCCCCGCGGGGCTGCGCCGAACCGCCGGGGGCGCCGCCGAACACCTCGTTGACCTTGACGGTTCCCACGGGCAGGGCCACCACCGCCTGGTGGACGTGCGCCAGGTCGCCGCTCAGGACTGTGGCCGCGAGGCCGTACCTGCCGCTGCACGCCAGGCGGAGGCCGTCGTCGAACGTTTCCACCACCTGCACCGGGGCAACCGGGCCGAACGTCTCTTCGGTCATGACCTGCATCCCGTCCGTGCAGTCCAGGAGCACGGTGGCCGGGTAGAAGCTGCCGGGCCCCTCCGGAAGCGCCCCGCCGGCCACGGCCCGGGCACCCCGGCTGAGTGCTTCGGCTACCTGGGCATGGACTTCGTCGCGCATCCGCCGGTCCACCAGCGGTGCCACCGATCCCTCGCTGTTGCGGCGGCCCGCTTCCGCGGCCAGGGCTGCGCAGAACTGCTCCGCGATGTCCCGGTGGACGTAGATCCGTTCCACGGCGGTACAGATCTGGCCGCTGTTGCTGAAGGCCCCGATCGCCGCTTGTTCCGCCGCCCAGGCTGGATCGACGCCGGCATCAACGAGCAGCGGATCGTTGCCACCATTTTCGCGGATCACGTGCGCACCGGTGAGCGAGGCGGCCCGGGCGATCCGCGCTCCCGAAGCGCTGGAACCCACGTGGGCGATCACGTCCACCTCCGCCTGGGTCAGCAATGCGCCGGTCCCGGAACCACCGGAGACGGTATTGAACACGCCGGGCGGGAACGCCGGTGCGAGCACCTTCCCGAGCGCTTCGCCGAGCCGCGGGCACCGTTCGCTCGGCTTGTGAACCACCGCGTTCCCGGTGGCCAGCGCCGCACCGATCAGGCCGCCGGCCACCGCCACGGGGTCGTTCCATGGGGTGAGGAGGACGGCGACGCCGCGTGGTTCCGCCACCGTGTAGTCGGAGGCGAGGGGGTTGCCGCGGAGGCTGTGGCCGCGGTGCAGCGGACCGAGTTCGGCGTACTGTTCCAGCGTGGAGACGGCCGCGCCTATACCGGCCAGGGCTTCATCCACCGGGCGGCCGGTTTCGCTGGCGTTGAGTCCGGCCAACTCCTGGGCGGCCTCGTCAAGGGCCTTGGCGGCGGTGCGGAGGGCAGCCCCGCGCTCCGCCGGCGCGGTCTGTGCCCAGCCGGCCGCCGCGTCCCGGGCTGTCTGTACGGCCCGGCCCACCTCCTCGGGACCGGCTTCCGCGACCGTCCAGAGGAACTCCCCCGTCCGGGGATCGTGGATGGAGATGCCGGATCCGGGTGCGGGATCCAGGCCGGGGACTGTCTCTGTGGCTGTTGTGGGCATGGGTTCCTCCCGTGGTTGGTAGTCAGCGTCCCGGGGGCGGGGGCTAGGGCCAGGAGCCTTCTTCCTCATGGCAGATGAGCATTTCCCGGACCTCGCAGCCGGCCGGCTGGCGCAGTGCGAAGAGAATGGCCTGCGCCACGTTGCCGGGATCGTTGAGGCGCGAATCGTCCTGGGGCTTGTACTGCTCGGTGCGGTCGTCGAAGAACCGGGTCTTCATGCCGCCGGGGATCATGGTGGTCACCCCGATCTGCCCGCCGGTCTCCGCCGCGAGCGCATGACTGAAGCCGACCACGCCGAACTTGGAGGCGCAGTAGGCGGTGGCGTCCGCAACGGCCCGCTTGCCCAAGGTGGAGGCGACGGTCACAACGCGGCCATGCGAGGCCGTGAGGTACGGCAGTGCGGCGCGGACTACGGAGACGGTGCCCATCAGATTAACGCCGATAACCTTTTCCCATTCGTCCGCAGCGACGTCCGCCAGCTTGCCGCACCGGTCGATCCCGGCTGCGGTGACGACGGCGTCCAGGCCTCCCAGCGTCTCCGCGGCTTCACGGACGGCAGCCTCCACGGCAGGACGGTCCGCAACATCCACCTCGTATGCCTTCACGGCGGAGACGGTGCGGATGTCGCGGTCCAGCACCACGGGGGTGCCGCCCGCCTGCAGGACAGCGTCGACGACGGCGGCTCCCAGCCCGGAGGCACCTCCGGTAACGAGGACGCGGCCGGGCGAAGAAGCGGGCGTGTTGGCAGTTGCGGTCATGGTGTTCCTTTCGATCAAACCGGGTGGAAGGTGCGGTCAGCCCACTTTTGCGAGCGCGGTGGCCAGTCCGGTGGTGGAGCGGGCAGGGTGGTACGGGACGGTGAGGCACCGGCCGCCCCAGCTTTCCACCAGGTCCGCCTCCGGAAGCCGGGTTCCCTGATAGTCGCCTCCCTTGACCCAGAGGTCCGGACGGAGCCGTCCCAGAACTGCCTCGGGGGTGTCCTCATCGAAGACCATCACGGCGTCCACGCAGGCCAGGGCCAGCAGGAGTTCTGCCCGGTCATGTTCGCCAATGATGGGCCGGTCCGGGCCCTTGATCCTCCGCACCGAGGCATCCGAGTTCAGGCACACCACCAGGCAGTCCCCCATGGCTCGGGCGGCGGCGAGCGCGCGGACGTGGCCGGCGTGGAGGAGGTCGAAGCAGCCACCGGTCGCCACCACGGTTCCGCCGCGGTTCCGCACGGCGCGGGCCAGCAGCAGCGCGTCCCCGCGGCTGGGTTCCACGTGGTGGCGTTCCGGGCGTCCGGGCGTGATGGCTGCAATTCGGGCCGCGGGTTTAGGCAGGGACGACACTCCGCCGGCGGCGAGGAAATCTGCGGCCTCGTGGACCGCCAACCGGGCCGCTTCGAGAAGACCGCAGCCTGCCAGCAAATGCACAGCAAGCCCCGCCGCCAGCCGGTCGCCGGCTCCGCACGGATCGCCGGTTTCCACGCGGGGTGCGGGAATGTGCGTGGGTGCCTGTCCGTCGTCGCTCACCAGCACGGCACCGTCACCGCCCCGGGTGACCAGGACTGCCTGGCTGCCCCAGCGTTCGCGGAGCAATCCCGCCAGGTGCCCGGCGTGGGTGCCCGCGTCGGGCTCCTGGACGTCGGCGGCGGCACCGGGTGCCGCAGCCGCCCGGGTCGCCTCGGCGAGGTTGGGCGTGACCACCGCGACGCCCTGCACGGGATCCGGGCCTGCCGGATGCGGGTCCCAGATGATGGGCACGTCTGTGGCCAGCCGGGCCAGGAGTGCGCGCAACTGCGGGTTGGCGGCGAGCCCGCGGCCATAGTCAGCCACCACCACCACTGCTGCGTCTTCCACCGCTGACAACATGGCGGGGGTGACATCCGGTACGGGCGCCCGGGCACAGCCCTGGTCGAAGCGGACCACCGGGTGCGATCCCGCCCGGACCCGGGTCTTCACCGGCGACGGCGCCCCGCTGGGCCCGGAGACGAGCCGCACCCCGGCAAGCTGGTCCGCCAGCTGCCGTCCGGCGTCGTCATCACCCAGCACCGTGACAAGGGTGACAGGCCAGCCCTCCTCCGCCAGCATGAGGGCCACCAGCCCGGCACCTCCGGCGCGGCGATTCTCCGCCACAATGTCCACCACGGGCACAGGTGCGTCTGGGCTCAGCCTGGTGGCTTCGCCGGTCAGGTCCACGTCCAGCATCACGTCGCCCACCACCACGATCCTCATGGCTTGGCACCGCCGTTCATGCCGGGGACCGCGGCCGGGCTGCGGCGCGACACCTCCAAGTCGAAGGCCCGGCACAGAGCATGCAGGGCGATCAGGTGGCCTTCCTGCGCGTTGGCGTTGAGGGCTTCGATCATGACGGCCTGGTCGCAGACGTCCGCCAGGGGGTTGGGCCCGGAACCGGTCAGCGCCCAGGTGGTGACGTTGAGCCTGGATGCAGCCTCTGCCGCGCGCAGCAGGTTGGGACTGCCCCCGCTGGTGGACAGCAGGACGAGGACGTCGCCGGAGCGGCCATGGGCGCGGACCTGCCGGGCGAAGACATCGTCGTACCCGTAGTCGTTCGCGATGGCTGTGACCGCGGATGATTCCGCGTGCAGCGAGATGGCGGAAAACGGCACCCGCTCGCCGTCGAACCGTCCCACCAGCTCTGCCGTCAGGTGCTGGGCCTCGGCCGCGGAGCCGCCGTTTCCCGCGGCGAGGAGCCGTTGCCCCCGCATCAGGCGCTGGGCAAGCTCCACTCCCCAGGCGGCCAGCCGGCCGGACTGGCTGCGGAGCGATTCGAGCGCGGGCAGGACGTTGTCCAGGTGCGTCCTGACGACGTCGGTGCAATCCGCGTCCGGAGTCCCGGCCCCTGGAGGGAGGGCGGGCAGCAGATCAGGCATCGGAGGTGTGGCCAGGGCCCGCAGGTCGGCCTCGCGCAGGGACCAGTCAGCACTCACAGTGCGGCTCCTTCCATCGAAATGGCGCCGGCGGGTGCGCCGGCCACTGCCAGTTGGTAGGCCTTCTCCGTCTCAGCGGCAACACGGTCCCAGGAGTATCTGCTCCGGGCCCGCTGCACACCCGCGGTGCCGAGCCTGGACCGAAGGCCCGGATCCGCGAGCAGCACGGCGAGCGCGGACGCAATGGCTGCCGGGTCCCGCGGAGGCACGTGCAGTCCGGTGGCCTGGTCCACCACAGTGTCCTGCAGGCCGCCCACAGCCGCGGCCACCACGGGCACGCCGCAGGCCATGGCCTCAAGGGGAACAATGCCGAACGGCTCGTACCAGGGGGCGCACACCACGGCGTCGGCGCTGCGGAAAATCCCGGGCATTTCCGTCCTGGCCACCTGCCCCTGCAAGGTCACGGAGTCCGCCACGCCCAGCGCGTCCGCCAGGCCCAGGAGCCGACGGACCTCAGGGTCAGCGTGCAGTGCCCCGGAATCGCCGCCGCCGCCCACGATGAAGAGTTCGACGTCGTCGAACCCCGCCTCCCGCAGGTATGGCAACGCCCGGATCACCAGGTCCACGCCCTTGCGCGGCACCAGCCGGCCCACGGACAGAATGCGGTGCCGCCGGGTCCTGGCGGCCGCGGGTCCGTCCGCGGAGAAGAACGACAGGTCCACGCCGCACGGGGCGATGGACACCTTCCCCGTGTCAATGCCCATGGCCTTGAGCTCGAACACCTCGTCGGAGCAGGTAGCGATGATCCGGTCCGCGGACCTGCCCACGCCGGGCTCAAGCCAGCGGCGTTCCTCCGGGCTGGTGTCCTCCGCGCCCTGGTGCCGGCGTTTGACGGTGCCCAGGGCGTGGAAGGTCTGGATCACCGGGACCCGGTAACCGGAGTCCGGCCGGCGGGCGGCATCCAGCGCTGCGAGCCCGGACATCCAGAAGTGGCCATGCACCACGTCCGGCGGCCGGTGTCCCCAGTCCCGGGCCACGCCCGCCGCCAACTCGCCCATGTAGGGCAGGAGCTCGTCCTTGGGCACGTGCCGGGCAGGGCCCGCGTCCACGTGGACCACTTCGAAGCGCGGCCCGGCCTGGACCCGCGCGGGGAGTTCCGTTGCATCCCTGCGGGTGTAGACGGTCACGTGATGGCCTCGGCGTGCCAGCGCCGCGGACAGGGCGGCCACGTGTACGTTTTGGCCGCCGGCGTCCACACCGCCCAGGGCGGCAAGCGGGCTCGCGTGCTCCGAAATCATGGAGATTCTCATGAAATGTTCCTCTCTCGCGCAGGGACAAGAATCTGCTCGCCCGGGTGGTCATTGGCCGGTCCGCCGTCCCGGTGCCCGGCGCTCCGGTGCACCGGATCCGGTACCAGGTCGGCGAGGATGCCGTCCCAGCGGTCCTGGAACTTCCCCAGCCCGTAGCGCTCCAGCACCGCCGCGCGGGCAGCGAGTCCCCGCCGTCGTGCTTCCTCCGGATCCGCGACCAGCTGACGCGCGGTACGCAGCAGTTCGTCAATGTCCGCTGACACCGCCCCGGCTTCCGGCGGAACCGCCCGCGGCGCTTCCGTTGCCGCCACCACCAGGACGGGCATTCCCAGGTGCATGGCTTCCAGGAGTGACAGTCCCAACGACGTCCAGCGCATCGGGTGCACGTAAGCCCGGCAGCGGGCCAGTTCGCGGTGGAGGGCGGACGTCGGGAGGTCGCCGCGGGGGCTGACGTGCTCCGGGTCCATACCGGTTGCCGCTGCCAGCCCCTCGGTTTTCATGCCGAACACCTGCAGCGGCGACACGGAGGCGAAGGCGGAGAGCAGGTCGGTGCCCGTCACCCGGCCGCGACGCACCGGCTCGTTGACCACCACGCCCAGGTCGGGCAGCTCTCCCGTGTAGAGGTAGCCCGGGTCCGGAATGCCGTGTTCCACCACCAGCACCGGCGCAGAGCCGTTGTCCCACGCGAGACGGTTGAAGTGCGTCACGTGGACCACCGGGATCCGGTCCTGCTCCGCCAGGGGGTGCCGGGTGAACGGAAAATCGCCCTTGGGCGTGTTGTGCTCGACGTAAACCGCCGGAAGGTCGCGTCCCGGGGCGCGGCCCAGGAGCCGGGCCACCTCGGCGATCTCCTCCGGGCGCTGGAGGACGACGGCGTCCACCGCCTCCGCGTCCAGCCTCGCCAACTCGATCTCCCGCACCGAGGCCGGCCAGTCGCGGCCCGCGCGGCCCAGTCCCCAGGCTCCTCCTTCCGGGAGGACGGGCAGCAGGTATTCATGCCGGCCGCGGACAAACGCATCTGTCCACGAGCCGTGGACATGCCAGAGCAGGATCCTCATCTGTTGCGCGCCTTTCTACGCGTGCTGACGTGGGTGCTGAAAGAACTGACGCCGCCGATCAGCCGCTCCACTGCCGCCACCACGTCCTCGGGCGAGACGGAGTCGAGGCAGGGGTGGCCGGGAACCGGGCAAATGCGGGCACGTGTCATCCGGCAGGGGGCGTTCTGGTCGCCAAGGAGTTCCAGCGGAACGCCATAGGGCGCCCAGCGGATGGCGGGCACCACCGGCGAAAACAGGCAGGCCACCGGCGTCCCGACAGCGGCGGCAAGATGAGCCGGGCCGGTGTTCCCGGTGACCACGGCCTCCGCGCCTGCCATGACTCCGGCCATCCGGCGCAGGTCGGTCCGCCCACCCAGGTCCAGGGCGGAAGGCCCGGCCACCGTGGCGGTAAGGGACGTTTCCCCCGGTCCGCCGGTGACCACCACGCGGCGGCCGGCGCCTTCGAGGAGTTCGACGGCGGCGGCGTGGTGAAGGGGCGGCCAAGCCCTGGCGGGAACGGCGGCTCCCGGGTGGACCACCACATAGGGCCCCTCCCCCACCAGGTCCGTGACGTCCGGGACCTCCTTCACGTGCAGCTTCCCGTCGTCCCGGGCCGGGAGGCGGAAACCGGCCGCTTCGGCAATGCCCAAGGCGCGTTCAGCTTCGGGCTGATCCTCCGGGAAGTCTTCGCCGGGTTTGAGCCGGACGTCCAGGAGCGAGCCGGCGTAGTCCGTGGAGGCGCCGGTGATGCGTTCCACGCCGGCCAGGCGGAGGAGCAGCGCCAGGGGCAGCGGTGACTGGTGGAACGAGGTCAGGATGACGGCCTCGGTGATCCGCGAATTCCGGACGAACCCGATCAGCCGTTCGGCATGCGGACCGGTCATGTCCGGCGCCGGGTTCATGATCCAGGGGCTGTCCCAGGTGTAGGTTTCGGCCGCCCCCGGCAGCAGCCCCGCCGCGGCCTCCCCCTGACGGCCGCATAGCATCACCACGTGATTGGGTGCGCTGCCGTCGGGCTTCCGTCCGTGGGCCACTGCCCGGACGGCGGGGCCGGCCAGGAGGACGTCGCCCATGCTGTCCAGCCGGGCCACGAGCACCCGGCCCATCAGGCGCTCTCCTCCGCGCGAGCATCCTGGATCATGCCTTCCGCTGCGAGGAGTGCGACGGCGGCGGCCAGGTCCCCGGCCACGAACCGGGCGCTGCCCACTTCCTCAGCCCGGGTCACCGGGGTGGGCACCAGTACCCCCACGGCGCCGGCTGCCTCTGCGGCGCCGACGTCGGCACCGATGTCGCCAATCAGTGCTGCCTGCGATTCGTGGATGCCCAGCTTCCGGCAGGCGTTGTGCACCATGCCAGGGGCGGGCTTGCGGCAGCAGCACCGGTCCTCTGGCGAATGCGGGCACACCTCCCACACGTCGAACGGGCCCAGGAGTTCCTCTACCCTGGCATTGACCTCTGTTACTTGGGCTTCGGTGAGCAGGCCACGGGCAATGCCGGACTGGTTGCTGATAACCCCCGTGGCAAGGCCGCGCGCCCGGAGCGAGGCCAGGACGTCCCCGGCACCGGGCATGGGCCGGACCAGTGCGGGGTCGCCGTTATACGGCACGTCGGCCACCAGGGTACCGTCCCGGTCGAAAAGGACAGCCCGAAGTTTTGGCATCGAAGAGCTTTCCATAAACAACCTTGTTCCCCGCTGCCCGCGGTCCTAAACAGGCCTCCGAGGAGTCCGCCGTGATTTCCCATGTTGTCCCCGCAGCGTGGCCCGGGGCCGTAGGAGTCCAGGGTGCCGGTTAGCGGGCCGGTGCGTCCGGAGAATCGCGGCGGGTCGCCTCCACACCCGGGCTGAGCGCACGCTGGAGCTGCACCAGGAGCTTCGCCAGCCGGCGGGACACCTGCATTTGCGACATCCCCAGCCGACGTCCCAGCTGTATTTGGGTTTCCTCGCAGAAGTAGCGCCGGTACAGCAGTTCCCGGTCCGCGGCGCCGAGAGATTGTATGGCTCCGCGGAGGCAGGCGAGCTCTTCCAACCGTTCCAGCGGCGTCTCAAGGCAGGGCAGGGTTTCCCCGACGGACGGCGCGTCCGAGTGGGGGTTGGCGGCATCGAGCGAGTCCGGATGCATGCTGGTGGACGCGCACATCGCTTCCTGCACTGCAGCCTCATCGGCGCCAAGTTCCCGCGCCAGTTCGGCAGCGGTGGGGTACCGACCCAAGGCTTGGGTCAGTGCCGGCTCGGCCTTGAACATCCGGGTGCGGAGGTCCTGGATGTTCCTTGGCGGCCGCACCACCCAGGTTCTGTCGCGGAGGTACCGCTTCAGTTCCCCAGTGATGGTGGGTGCGGCATAGGCGGGGAAGCTTTCTCCCTTGTCCCGGTCGAAACCCCGGGCCGCCTTGACCAGGCCCAGATAGGCCACCTGGTTCAGATCCGCGCGTTCGCGGCCCCTTGATTCGAAGCGGGCTGCGAGGGCTTCAGCCAGATCCAGATACCCCAGGACCAGGTCGTTCTCGAAGGTTTCCCGCAGCTGTCCGCACCGGGCGAGAGGGCGGCGTTGCTGGGGGCTTGGTGTGGTTCGTGGAGCAGCCGGCGCAGCATGCACGGCAGGCGCGCCAAAGTATTCGGGCATGTCTTTGGTTTCCCTCGGTACTGGTTCCGAAAGCCTGCGGCAAGACTTAGAAGCAGGAAACCATAAGGCTGCTTATTAAGCAATCCGTAAGGGTGCTTATGAACTTGACCGGCCGCGGGTAGGCTCGGAACGGTGGGCGACCAGCCGCGCGCCCCGTCCGCAGCCTTTGCCGAGGGAGCTTGCCATGCGTATTGCCATTACCGGAGCCAGCGGAAATGCCGGAACCGCGCTGCTGCGGAACCTGCAGGGGCAGCTGGCTAAAAAGCCCGGCAGCCTGCACCTGACGGGGATCAGCCGCCGCCGCCCGGACACGGACCGAATGCCCTACACCGGAGTCGACTGGCATCCACTGGATGTGGGGCTGGAAGGCGACATGCCTCGGCTCGAGGCGGCGCTCCAGGGCATTGACAGCGTGGTGCACCTGGCGTGGCAGATCCAGCCGAACCGGAACCTGGACCAGCTGTACCGGACCAACGTCACCGGCACGCGCAATGTGCTGGACGCGGCCAGGAAGGCCGGCGTCAAGCAGGTGGTGTGCGCATCGTCGGTGGGTGCCTACAGCCGCGCCCCCAAGGACCAGCGGACCGCGGAGTCATGGCCGGCCCGCGGCATACCCGGCTCGCACTACAGCCGGCACAAGGCGGAACAGGAAGCACTCCTGGACAGCTTTGCCGCTTCCGAACCTGCCATCGCCGTGGCACGGCTGCGGCCGGGCCTGATCTTCCAGCGGGAAGCCGGCAGCGAGATCGGCCGCTACTTCCTGGGGCCGCTGATTCCACGCCTGCTGCCCGCCAGGATCCGCATACCAATCCTGCCGGTTCCGGACGGACTGGTGTTCCAGGCGGTCCACGCGGACGATGTGGCTGAGGCGTATTGGCGGGTGATCGATGACCGCGCCTCCGGCTCCTTCAACATTGCGGCCGAGCCGGTTCTCACCCCACAGGAGCTGGCACGGCCGCTCGGTGCACGGCGGATACTGCCGATCCCCATGGAGTTACTCCGCCGACTCGTCGATGTGACGTGGCGGCTTCACCTCCAGCCCACGGACGCCGGCTGGATCGACATGGCGGCGGCAGCACCCGTCATGGACACCCGCCGCGCCCGGCGGATCCTCGGCTGGGAGGCGGCGACGTCGTCCGTGGATGCCGTGAAGGAAGTGCTGGCGGGCATGGGAAAGGGGGAGGGCATTCCGCCCTCCCCCGTCCTCGCGCCCCGTGGCGTTAAACGCTAGATCCCGTTACGGGGATGCTCCGGGCCGGCATCCGTCGAGCGGTCAGCACGGTCCGGATGGCGGTCAGCCCGATGCTCCGGACCCGCATCCGGGTGGCGGTCAGCCCGATCCGGGTGACGGTCCGCGGCATGTCCGCCGGGATCCACTTCGTCAGCGTGCCGGGTGCGTCGGGTGACATCCTCGCGCAATTCCTCAGCCTCGCCTGCACGGCGCTCGGCTTCGTGGCGCAGCCTTTCTGCCTTGACCTGGGCCTCTTCAGCATCCGCGCGGGCACGGGCCGCCTTAGCCTCCCGCTCCCTGGCGTCGAGCTCCATGCCTTCGGCTTCACGGCGGATTTCGGCCGCTTCCTTGCGGTGCACCTCATCGCGCCGCTCCTGCTCAACCTTCCTGCGCTTGCCCATCATGAGCAGCAGCACGATCAGCGCCACCACTACCAGCGCAACCACAACCCAGACCCATACAGATGTCTCCATGCTGTCCACCACTTTCCTCTCGATATGACCCGGACCGGCGGCCGCCGCTTCGGGCTAATGCTTTCGGAAATCGTTACAACCCATCTAGCAAGGGTACTTACCTTCTATTAGTAATCATGCTTATGATTTTACGGCCAGTATTGCTGGTTCTTGATCAACAACCGGCCTTCTTGGAAAGAGAGAGCGAAGATGACAGAGAACCAATGGCCCGAGGACCGCGCTTACACGACGCCTCCGGCTGGTACAGGAATTCCGGGAGAACGGCCCGCAGCCAGCTTCCCTGCCACTACCGCCGCCCCGGGCGAGGGCACTTCCCGGAAGGATGCTGCGAAGGAAGAGGCTTCGCAGGTTGCAGGGCAGGCGAAGTCCGCGGCGCAGGATGTTGCCGCCACGGCCAAGGAGGAAGCGGCAAACGTTGCCGCCGAGGCCAAGGCCAGCGCCCAGGACCTGCTGGAGCAGGCCCGGACCGGGCTGAGCAGCCAGGCCGGGGCGCAGCAGCAGAAGGCCGCCGAAGGAATCCGGAACATCTCCAGCGAACTGCACCGCATGGCCACCGCCCCGGACCAGCCGGGAGTCGCCGCCGACCTGGTCCGTGAGGCCGCCCAGCGCACCTCAACGCTGGCCGACTGGCTGGAAAACCGCGACCCGGGCTCGCTGCTGACCGAGGTGCAATCGTTCGCCCGGAACCGCCCCGGGACCTTCCTCCTGCTCGCCGCAGGAGCCGGAGTCCTCGCCGGCCGCCTCACCCGCGGCCTCACCGCCGGAGCCCCCGAAACTTCAGCGACGACGGGCGCCACGGGGACGACGGGATTGGCAGGCCAGTATTCGGGCACCGCCTACGGCGATGAGTACAGCGGGTCCTATGTTCCTGCGGGCGGCACCGTACCGCCTCCGCCGGTCCAGCTTCCCGGCCCGGCATCCACCACGGCAGGGTTCGACGGCGGCGCACCGGGCAGCAGCTACCCGGACTATGCGCGTCCCGCCAGCCCGCTGGACAGCCCCCAGCTGGTTGAGGAGCCCTGGTCGGGCAACCGCACCGCCGATGATCCGCTGGCCGGGCGTGACCTTGCCGACGATCCCATGGCCGGGGACCCCCTGACGCGCGACCGTTCCTCGAACGGCGAGTCTGGCAGGCTGTGATGAGTGGCCAGTATTCGGAGTTTCCCGCCGGCGCGGGTCCAGTCAGTGGCGAGGGCAGCGCGGCGCACCAGAAAGCGGAGAACACCTCGCTCGGTGACCTGCTTGGCGAGGTGACCCGGGACCTGTCCACGCTGATGCGCCAGGAAGTGGAACTGGCCAAGGCCGAAGCGAAAGAATCCGCGACCCGCGCCGGGAAAGGCGGCGGCATGCTCGCCGGCGCCGGCGTGGCCGGACACTTCGTCCTGCTCTTCCTCTCCCTGGCCCTGATGTTCGCCCTCGGCGCGCTCATGCCCCTGGGCTGGGCCGCCCTAATCCTCGCGGTGATCTGGGGCATTACCGCCGCGGTCCTCGCCGCGACCGGCCGCAAGGAACTCAAACACATCAAAGGCCTGCCCCAGACAGGCGAAACACTCTCCGAAATCCCCCCGACCCTCAAACCAGGTGAGGTAAACCGATGACCAACGAGAACCCGGACGCCATCCGCTCCGACATAGAAGCCACCCGCGCCCGCCTCGGAACCAACGTGGACGCCGTCGCGGACAAAGTCAGCCCGTCCAACATCGTCCACCGCCAAACCGACAAGGCCAAAGAGGCCCTCACCGGCGTGAAGGAGAAAATCATGGGCACAGCAGACCACGCCACCACCCGCGTCCAGGACACCCTGCACACCGGCACCGGACACACCACCGGCACCCTCCACAACGCCAAGGACACCGCCGCCGCCCGGCTCTCCGACGCCGGGACCGCGGTCTCCCACGCACCCGACCAGGTCAAAGCCAAAACCCAGGGCAACCCCCTCGCCGCAGGCCTGATCGCCTTCGGCGCCGGGATGATCGTCTCCTCCCTGATCCCGGCCAGCCAAAAAGAACGCGAAGCCGCGGACCAGCTCAAAACCGCAGCCCAACCCCTGGCCAACCAGGTCACCGAAGCCGCCAAAGACATGGCCGAGAACCTCAAAGAACCAGCCCGCGAAGCCATGGAAAACCTCAAAACCACCGCGACCGACGCAGCCGACCACGTCAAAACCGACAGCCAACACGCCGCGACCGACGTCAAAGACCGCGCCACCGACGCCAAAACCAACGTCCAAAACACCTAACCAGGCGGCCGGACGCTCTGGCGGGAACCCGCAAGGGCAAACGCGCTACCGGACAGGCCGGCCCCGCCCACCGCGGGGCCGGCCTGTCAGCTGTCACCCCCTGATCGAGAGGAAACCCGATGGCCACTCACGACTCATCCGAAACCAGCACTGCAAAGGCGGGACAGGCCCCTGCGCCGGATGACACCCGCAAACCGGAGAGCCCCACCGACGTAGAAAAGCCGTCGTGGAAGTACATTGCCAAGAAGACCCTCCGTGAGTTCTCCAAGGACCAGTGTCCTGACCTGGCGGCGTCCCTGACGTACTACGGAATCCTGTCCCTCTTCCCTGCCATGCTGGCCCTCGTTTCGCTGGTAGGGCTCTTTGGGGATCCCGAGAAGACCACGAACGCGTTGATCGAGATCGTCCGCGGTTTTGCGCCTGCCGAGACCGTGGACACCGTGGGCGGAACGGTCGAAGAGCTGGCCAGCGCGCCGGCTGCGGGGTTCACCCTGGTCATCGGTCTTGCCACCGCACTCTGGTCCGCTTCCGGTTACGTCGGCGCGTTTGGCCGGGCCATGAACCGCATCTATGAAGTGGACGAGGGCCGCGGCTTCGTCAAGCTGCGCGGCACCATGCTGGCCGTGACGCTCCTGGCCATCGTCATCGTGGCGCTCCTGGGCGGCATGCTGGTGCTCAGCGGCCCCGTGGCGGAGGCCGTGGGCGGCCTTATCGGGCTCAGCGGCGCTTTCCTGACGGTCTGGAACATCGCCAAGTGGCCGGTCATGGTGGCCCTCATCATCGTGATCATCGCCGTCCTCTACTACGCCACCCCCAACGTCAAACAGCCCCGCTTCAAGTGGATGAGCCTAGGCTCTGGAATCGCCCTCGTGGTCTTCCTGCTGGCCTCCCTCGGCTTTGGCTTCTACGTTGGCAACTTCGGAAACTACAACAAGACGTACGGGGCGCTCGGCGGTGTGATCGTCATGCTCCTCTGGCTGTGGATCCTGAACATGGCTCTGCTCTTCGGCGCGGAGTTCGACGCTGAGATGGAGCGTGGCCGCCAGCTCCAAGCGGGCATCGAGGCGGAGGAAACCATCCAGCTTCCCCCGCGTGACACGAAGAAAAGCAAGAAGCTGCAGGCGCAGGAGGAAGAGGACATCAGGCGCGGCCGCGAGCTCCGGGAGCAGTACGGGTCCGCGCAGAAGAAGGACTAGGCAGAACGCCTCTTCAAGGAGGAAAATTGTCCTGTAGGTCCCTTTGATTTCCCGGGTTTACTGAGGCTGGCGGTCGGCAGTCCGGGGCGTTAGCGGGGTCGGCGGTGAGATGGCCTCTACTGAGACCGAGGCCAGTCCCCCCAGTCGCCGTCGGCCCCCTCGTTGTGTCGGCGCCGTGTCTACGTGGAGCGTGCAGGGGTAGGCGCGCAGGGATGTAACAGACAGGCAACTTTACAATGTGCGCCGTCTGGAATAATTTCATGATTACTCTGCTGGTTCCGAACCGGAGCCCGCAGCGCCGCTGAAGCAGATCCGGCGGCTCCACGGTCGACCCCGAAAACGAGCGGACATGCCTGCTACACATTTTGAAGATTTTCTTGCCGAAGCAGTTGTCCCTGACAGGGAGCCGGGCCTCGGCCTCCGACGCGATGAGCTCTACGGCCTTTACACCAGCTGGTGCCTGATCCAGAAGGCGCAGCTGCAGCCTCCCGAGTCCCTCTGGGCAGCCATGCTGGCCCACGGGATCGACCCCGACAGCAACAACCTGTCCATGACCGGCCCCGCCGCCGCCGACTACATCGTGGCCAGCGCCCCGGACCTGGTTTAAGTCCACTCTTCCGGGCCTTTTGCAGCGCCCAGTTGCTGGCTAGCATGGGGGCATGGCCGGCGGAAGGGTCTGCCGGTCACCAGCCGAAGGGAGCAATGCCATGGGTTTGGACGACAAGATCGAGAACACCGCCGAGAAGATGGGCGGCAAGGCAAAGGAAGCCGCCGGCGAGGCGACGAATGATGAAAGCCTCCGTACCGAAGGCCAAATGGACCAGACCAAGGCGGACCTCAAGCAGGCCGGCGAGAAGGTAAAGGACGCCTTCAAGCAGGACTAGCCAACCTTACGCGAACGGGCCGTTGCACACGCAGCGGCCCGTTTTCCATGCTTCACGTAATGCGGGCGAGGGCGAACCCGTCCCAGCCCTTGGCCCCCACGGTCTGGATTACGGTGGCGTCCAGCCGGGGGTGCGAGCCCAGGACTTTGAGTGCCTCAACGATCCCGGGGGCATTCGCCGGATCCATGCCGGGGTCCAGCACTGCCCCTTTCCACACCGCATTGTCCAGGACGACGGCCGCACCACGCCGGCCGAGTTTCACGGCCCAGTCGAGGTATTTGCTGTCGTTTTCCTTGTCCGCGTCGATGAAGATGAAATCGAACGGCTCACGCCCCTCTTCCTCGAGTGCGGCGAGGGTATCCAGTGCGGGGCCGAGCCTGATCTCCACCTTCTCCCCCAGGCCAGCGGCGTCGATGTTGGCCCATGCCACCTCGGCGTGCTTCGGCAGGAATTCACAGGTGACCACGGTGCCGTCGGCGGGAAGCCCCTGCGCCATCCAGATGGTGCTGTATCCGGCCAGGGTGCCTATCTCCAGGACTCGCCGGGCACCCGTCAGCTGCACCAGCAGCTTGAGCATCTTTCCGGCGTTAGGCGCCACTTCGATAGGCGGCAGGCCGGCCTCTTCCGCGGCAGCCGCCACGCGCTGCAGCGCCTCGCCGGGGTGAACAACGACGTCGGACAGGAACCTTTCCGTGTCGATCCACCCGGGCAGGGGCTTGTGCTCGAACATTGCCACAGTCTGGCACGACGACAGTCGGCGGTCCAGAGCAGAACCGAGCTTAGGGGGCTTCGCCGATGGCCTCTTCCAGACGCTCGACCTTGGCGGTCAATTCCCCGGTGTACCCCGGCCGGATGTCTGCCTTGATTACCAGGGAAACGCGGCTGCCGTACTGGCCCACCGCCTCGGTGGCACGTTTCACGACATCGAACACTTGGTCCCACTCCCCCTCTATTTCGGTAAACATGGAACTGGTGCGGTTGGGCAGTCCGGACTCCCTGACGATCTTCACTGCGGCGGCAACGGCATCGTGCACGGAGGCATCATCAGGCCGGACACCGCTGGCGGGGACGCCGGAAGGGGCGACAGAAAAGGCAAGCAACATGCGCCCAGTGTGCCACGGCCCGGCATCATAGCGCCCCGGGAGGGCGGCGACGTGTCACATTACCTCCTACCCTCCGGTAACGGTGTAGGGCGGGAGCAGCGTTGCTACGCTTTTTGCCATGAGTGTCATCGCCGCCCGCAAACCCCTCCGCGCCGATGCCGCGCGGAACGTGGACAAGATCATCACGGCGGCGCGTCAGTGTTTCCGCGATTTCGGCCCCGATGTCCCTCTGCAGACCATCGCCATCACCGCAGGCGTTGGCCCGGCCACCCTGTTCCGCAATTTCGCGGACAAGGAAGAACTGGTGCTCGCCACGCTTAACCGCCAACTGCGGCTCACCGTGGATCCGGTCATGGACGGCGCCCTGGCCGATATTGACGCCGCCGCCGGTCTGTTCAGGGTTATGGAAGCGATCATGGCTGCGGCCAGCACCGACGCAAACCTGCTGGGAGCCGTTGCGGGCCGCCGGGGACTCCTGACCGGCATCACCGGTTCCCTGGTCGAATCCATCAGCGTCCTGCTGGTGCGCGGACAGGGCCAGGGCAGCCTCAGGGCGGACATCACCATGACGGACATGTTCCGGCTGCTGGCCATGCTGATCAGCGTGGTGGACACCATGGAACCCGGCTCGGACGCGTGGCGGCGCCCCCTTGCACTGGTGGAGGACGCCATCCGCGCCGAACGCCCGGCGCGGCCACTGCCGCCACAGGTGCCGGTACCCGCCTGAGCAGGCTGACGCCCGGGGGGGGAACAGGCCGGACCATTGTGGGCACCCAGCGGGTGCCATACACTCAAAGAGGGTTACGCAGCCAGCCCTTGGAAGTCTCAGGATGGAGGCCCCCTTGAAGCAAGCTTCGTCCGTCCGGCGCTCACTGGCTGCACGGAAATGAACCACTCCACGTTGCTCTTCCGCTACCTCAACGACCCCCGCGGCCCCGAAGAAATCCTGCCTGCCATGTCCTCTGCGGACCTGGCCACGTTACTCGACGCCCTGTTCCAGAACCTGGACACCCCGGAGCCGGAGTTCGGGGCGCAGACCTGGTATGAGATGGCCGTGGAAGAGAACCGCCTCCGGATGGAAGCCCGGGACTGGATCGCCCCAGCTAGTGCTGGCGGAACTCGTTAGGGATGTGGTTCTTCGCTTCCATGAGGTGCTGCTGCAGCTTCTCTTCCGCGTCACGCCGGCGCCGGGCCGTGTCCCGCAACTCCCGGGTGGCCTCCGACCCCCGCGGGTCCCGGTAAACCCGCCGGGATTTTCCCGGAATGCCGTGTTCGACTTCCGCGCCGCTTACCTGCTCCTGCTCATTCATTCCGGCTCCTCTGTGCCTTCGGGCTGCCCTGCCCGCTTCCGCCTGGCCACCTCGCGGCGAACCACGGCCTTCAATGCCGGCACCGGAGACGCCGGGCCGAGCTCAACGGCTTTCCGGAGCCCCGCCGCGAGCAGCTCAAGTTCCTGGTCAGGGACGTCGGCAAAGCCGACAAACCGCCTGAAGAAGCGTTTGGTTGGAAGTCCTGCCCGCCGTCGGCCGTTTGTGTGGGCGGGCCGGCCTGCCCTGTCTCCGGCCGCCTGCAGTTGATGATCCATGGTCACCGTTCAGAAGAAGTTCCCAAGGCCAACTGCATAGCCACTTTCATCCTACAACCGCCCGGCAGCGGTAATAGTGATGCGCCCCACACTAAAATCTTGGTCGGAGGGATGGCTGCGTCAGTTCCAGCCCAGCATGCGCAGGACGGCGGCGGTTCCGGCTCCGGCGATCACCACCACCAGGAACGGGGCACGGAAGGCGAGGGCGACGGCGGCGGCCGCCAGGGCGCCAAGGCGGGCATCTGCTGCGAGCTGCTGCCCCGACGCCATCGCGTTGACCACGGTGAGGGAAGCCAGCAGGCCGATGGTCATGGTGCCGGCAATCCGCGATGTGCGGGGGTTCTCCAGGAGCCTGGCCGGCACCAGGTACCCCACCAGTTTCCACGCGTAGGCCAGCGCGCAGGCGACTAACAGCCAGATCCACAGGTTCATGCGCCCCCTCCGGAGAAATGCCCGGCCTGCGGGCTGTCGGCGGTGGGTGCCGCCTGGGAATGCCTGCCGTGGGCCGAATACGGTTCGACGTCCGGCTCGAGCCCTTCGTCGCTGCGGCCGTGGCTGAACCAGCCGATCACCGCCGCCACCAAGGCGGCCACCAGGATGGGCACGCCGGCCGGCACGAAGGGCACGGCAACAACCGTGGCCAGGGCGCACGCTACCGCAATGGCGATGGGTTCCCGGCCCTTGAGCCGCGGCCACAGCAGGGCCAGAAATGCGGCGACGGCGGCCCCGTCCAGGCCCCACTGCTTGGGATCCCCCAGCCCGCTGCCGGCGAGCGCGCCAACGGCCGTGAACAGATTCCACAGGACGTAGATGCCGATGCCCGCCGTCCAGAACCCGCGGCGCTGTTCGAGGGGATCGGACTGGCCTGTTGCAGTTGCGGTGGACTCGTCGATGGTCAGCTGCGCACCCACGTACCTGCGCCAGCCCGATGGCCGGAAGAGCGCATTGAGCTGCATGCCGTAGATCCCATTGCGCATGCCCAGCAGAGTGGCAGCACTCATCGCGGCGATGCCGGAGCCGCCACCGGCCACCACTCCGATGAATGCGAACTGCGAGCCGCCGCTGAACAGCAGGAGGCTCAAGGCCATGGTCTGCCAGAAGTCCAGCCCGGAGGTGACGGACAGCGCCCCGAAGGAGACCCCGTACAGCCCGGTGGCGATGCTGATCGAGATGCCTACCCGGACCGCCGGCGACGCCAGCAGCGTCACGGCCGGACTCCGCCGGCCCGCGTGCCGCCCGGCTTGCGCAAGCTCCAGGCCCAGGCAATCAGCGGCGCCTGCAGGGGCAGGCGCAGGGTGTGGATCCTCCGCTGCAGCGGCGTCCCGCGCGGCCCATAGGCCCGGCGAAGCGCATCCACGTGGCCGGCCAGGAACGCGGTGAACATCGCCGTGAGCGCGGCGGCGGCCGCCTTCCGCGTCGGCGGGAGAAGGATTCCGACGGCGCCAGCGAGCTCCAGCAGGCCGCTTACCGCAATCCATTCCTCCCGGGTCAGCACCGCGAGGGGCCGGTTGGCGCTGCGGGGGGCGCCGGCGTCGTGCGCTGCTTTGGTAGTTTCGCCCGGAGCGGGCGCGTCTTCGCGGCACAGGAAGCTCGGCACCACCTGGTGGTAGAAGCGCGGGTTCCGGAAGTGGTGCCAGGCACTGGCCAGGAGCAGTGCGCTCATGGCCGGGGCGGAGAGGTTCCGGGCATCTCCCGGAAGGCTACGGGCTGCCCTTCGGGACCGGGGAAACAACATGCCCCAACTCAATCACAGCAACCGCCGCCACTTGTAACCCGGAGCTGGTCCAGCACCTGCGCCGGGAGGTTGGTGGTGATCTCGTGGACGCCGGCTGCTTGGCACAGCTCCACATCCTCCGGCGTGTCCACGGTCCACACCCGGAACCGCCGCCCGGCGTCGTGCCAGCGCCGGATGGTCTCCGGATGCTCGCGCACGTAGTCGATGCCGGGCCCGGCCAGTGCGGCAGTGCCGGCGTCAAGGATCCGTTCGGCCTCCAACTGGGTGGCCTTCATCAGGTTGGCCACCGCGCCGCCCGTGAGGGGCCCCAGGCCCAGGCCGTCCCGGATCTCGTGGATGTCGATGTTGTCCACCAGCTGGCATACATAGCGTGCAGCGACGGATTCCAGCAGGTGGCGGACGGATTCGGGGCTGAAGCTCATGAAGGTCACCTCCACGTTGTCCAGGGTGGAGTTTTCCGAGTTCCAGCCCTCGGCGCGCAGGACCTCCAGGACCCGGTCTTCCAGCTTCAGCTGGTACGGGCTGGGGTGCTTGAGCTCAATGGCGAGCCGCAGCGGACGCCCAGCCGCGCGAAGCAGGTCCAGGAGGTCCGGCAGGGTCAGGAACTGCTCAGACCTGGCTCCGTAGGCTTCCGGGATCCGGGCGCCCTTCCAGGAGGAGAAGTCGAGGTGCTGCAGCTCCTGCAGCGTGCGCTCAGCCACGGGGCCGGTGCCGTCCGACGTGCGGTCCAGGTTGGCGTCATGCAGGAGGACCACGTGCTGGTCCCGGGTGAGGTGGACATCGCACTCCACGCCGTCAGCGCCGTCGGCCAGGGCTTGCAGGTAGGCCGCGCGGGTGTGTTCGGCGAACGCCCCGCTCGCGCCGCGGTGGGCAAAGACGAGCGGCCGGTGCTGGCTTGGTCCGTCAACTGTCATGGAGCCACGCTAGCCGACCGGACCCTGGGTGCGGGACTAGGCTGGGCACATGCAGGTGAACTCTGAGCCAACTACCCGCAACGACCCGCGCGCCCCGGCCCCCGAGGCGGCACCGCGCACGCGTGGCCGCACCGCCGTCGTACGCCACCAGCTGACGGAGGCGGACGCCGAAAAGGCGGCAGCGCTGCGGAAAATGAAGGCGCTGGCCCTGGCGCTGCTGGTCGCGATGGCGGTGGTTTTCGTGGTGGCGTTTGCGCTGCAGGACGAGTACCCGTGGCTGCAGTATGTGCGGGCGGCAGCGGAGGGCGGCATGGTGGGCGCGCTGGCCGACTGGTTCGCGGTGACCGCGCTGTTCAAGTACCCGATGGGCATCAGGATCCCGCACACCGCCATCATTCCGCGCCGCAAGGACCAGATCGGCGCGTCGTTGGGTGAGTTCGTGGAGACCAACTTCCTCTCCGAGCAGGTGGTGCAGGAGAAGCTGGCCAGCGTGAACATTGCCCGCCGCGCCGGGGAGTGGCTGGCCACTCCGGCCGGCGCGGACCGGGTGGCCAAGGAGGGTGCCGCCG
This sequence comes from Pseudarthrobacter sp. NPDC092419, assembly GCF_044755045.1. Classification (NCBI taxonomy): domain Bacteria; kingdom Bacillati; phylum Actinomycetota; class Actinomycetes; order Micrococcales; family Micrococcaceae; genus Pseudarthrobacter; species Pseudarthrobacter sp. NPDC092419. The sequence goes on along the minus strand of NZ_JBIVQF010000002.1, from coordinate 239,071 downwards.
TCATCCGCGGCGCCTTCAGGGTCCTCAATGACGACGACGTCCAGGCAGTCATCGAAGGCATGGTGCGCAAGCATCTGCTGACTCCGCCGTGGGGACCGCCCTTGGGACGGCTCGCCGAGCGGATTTTTCACGACGGGCACCATCACGCCCTGGTGGACCTGCTGGTCGACCGCGCAGCCGACTGGGTTGACGACAACCACGAAACCGTCTCCCGGCTGGTCTCGGACCGGTCCCCCACCTGGGTTCCGCAGTTCGTGGACGGACTTGTGGGCGACAAGGTGTACGTGGAGATCCTGAAGTTCGTGCGGGCGGTGCAAGCCGACCCGAACCACCAGGTGCGCCGGCAGATCGACACGTACTTGGGCGACCTGGCCCGGGACCTGCAGCACGACCCCGTCATGATCGCCCGGGCCGAGGGGATCAAGGCGCAGGTGCTGGGCGATCCGGAGGTCCGCGAACTGGCCTCGCGCACCTGGGACACCGTGAAGAGCGCCCTGCTCGGCGCCGTGGACGACCCGGACAGCGACCTGACAATCAAGTTCAAGGCCGCAGTGCGGGATTTCGGTTCCCGCCTGGTGACCGATCCGGAGCTGGCCGGCAAGGTCAACGCCTGGATCGGCGACGCTGCGGGGTATCTGGTGCGGACCTACCGCTCCGATATCGCCGGCGTCATCACGGACACGGTGGCCCGTTGGGATGCCGAAGAAACGTCCCGGAAGATCGAGCTGCAGGTGGGCCGGGACCTGCAGTACATCCGGATCAACGGCACCGTGGTGGGTTCGCTGGCCGGACTGGCCATCTTCTCCGTTGCGCACCTGGTCTTCGGCTAGCCCCCATTCCTTGACTGCAGGTACGGCTGGAGTCAGGCGAAGGAGGCCAGTTCCACGCCTGCAGATTCCAGGCCGGTCCGGACTCGCGCTGCCATTTCCACCGCACCCGGGGTGTCCCCGTGGATGCACAGTGAGTCTGGCCTGACCCGGACCACGGCACCGTCGATGGCTTCCACCTCGCCCTTGGTCGCAAGGCGCACGGCCCGCTCCACGATGGCGTCGACGTCGTGCAGCACGGCACCCTCCCGGGAGCGCGGCACCAGGCTGCCGTCCGCCAGGTAGGCGCGGTCCACAAAGGCCTCCACGAACACGGGATGACCGGCGTCCTGTGCCTGCTTGAGCAGTTCCGAGCCCGGCAACCCGAGTATGGGCAGGCCGGGATCGTAGGAGTTGACGGCGGCCACCACTGCTGACGCCTGCTCGGCGTCGGTGACGATGCGGTTGTACAGCGCGCCATGCGGCTTCACGTAGTCCACGGAGGCACCCACGGCGTGCGCAACGCCGTCGAGCGCGCCCAGCTGGTAGAGCACGTCCCCGAACAGCTCATCGAAGCTCATGTCGATGCTCCGCCGCCCGAACCCCGCGAGGTCACGGTAGCCGACGTGCGCACCTACCGTGACGTCGAGTTCGTAGGCGGCGCGGCAGCTGTCCAGCATGGTGACGGGATCTCCGGCGTGGAAGCCGCATGCCACGTTGGCGCTGGTGACCAGGCTGAACATGGAGGCGTCGTCCCCCATGGTCCAGGAGCCGAATGATTCGCCGAGGTCAGCGTTGAGATCCAAGAGTGTCGCCTTCCAACGCGGGGTTGTCCGGAGCTGCGGCGGCGGCCGAGAGCTCCCCGGGAATGGTGTCCGGCATGGGACCAAACGCCTCTTTGGCGTTGGCCACCACAGCACGGCCCATCACGAGGTTACCCGCTCCGCCCACTACCGCGCCGATGCCGAAGGGCAGGGCACGGCCGAACAGGGCAGTCCCCTGCCGCTTCAGCAGGTTCTTCAGGAACGCCTTCTGGATCCGCTTACGCACCATTCCCCAGCCGGAGCCCGGCATCGCCTTCGACAGGACACTGTCCCAGGCCGCGGTACCCCCCATGCCATTGGTGGCGGCCTGCCCGCTGAGCGTGCCCAGCAGCATGGCACCCTCCTCGCCAAGCATGATGGCCATGACCATGGTGCTGGCCTTCTCCGGGTTGGTCATCCTGATGCCGTGCAGCTCCGCCAGCGAGGTGGCGTACAGCGCCGTGGCCTCAAGGAAGCCCACGGTTGCGGCCGCGGAAAGTCCCAGCGACGCCACGGTCCCCACACCGGGAACGACGGCGGTGGCACCTACCACGGCGCCCCCGCCTGCCACGGCGCGCAGGTAGTCGCGCTCCAGGAACGCGGCCAGCTGCGCCGCCGTTGCCCGCGGGTGTTTACGCTGGAGCCTCTTGATGTACGCCAGGACCAGGGGCCGCTGGATTTCCACAGCGCGCAGGAGCACGTTGTGGACACCGGGCTTGGGCTTGCCGTCTGCGTCGAACACCGCGTTGTGCGCGGCTTCCTGGGCGATGCGGAATGCGGGATTGCTGCGCCTGGCCATGGTCACCTTCGTTCGCGTCCGGCGGCAGCAGCAGCTGCCGCGTTTTCCTCCATCCTACGGGCAATACTAAGCATGCTTCAGGTTTACTGGCCCGGTTACCGTCCAGCGGTCCGGCCACTGCGCGCGCAGGCGCCGCAGCCGGTGCGGTTATGCCTGGTTTCACGACATAGTTGACGCATGTCGGGACATCGTTTGACACCCCGCGGGTTGGCACGATGGGCCACGTCGAAGCACAAAGTCATCATTCTCGCCCTCACCGCGATGGCCGCCTGGATGCCGTCGAACCCCGGTCCCGCCGCCCGAACAGCACCCCACGCAGTGTGCCGGAAGCCTTGACCGCCTGGATCGGCCCTGCGCCGTCGGGTTTCGACGCGCAAAATTGTGGTCGAGGCGCATCCTCGCCGGCGACGCCCATATATGGGGTGCGTCAGGGGACATGCGCAGCGCCCACGAAGATGCGCGTCGAAAACAGTACGGACTGTGGAAGGGGGCCGGACAACACACACCCGGGACCGTTTACCGCAGGATGACCGTGCGGTTCCCGGAGAGGAGAATGCGCCCCTCGGCGTGCCAGCGGACGGCGTTGGTCAGCGCCTTGCACTCGGCGTCCTTGCCCACCGTGACCAGGTCCGCCGCACTGTAGGTGTGGTCCACCTCGATGACCTGCTGGGAAATGATGGGTCCTTCGTCCAGTTCGGAGTTGACGTAGTGGGCCGTGGCGCCCACGGTCTTGACCCCGCGTTCGTAGGCCTGGTGGTAGGGCTTGGCACCCTTGAAGCTGGGCAGGAACGAGTGGTGGATGTTGATGGCTTTCCCGCTCAGCCGCTCCGTGGCACCGTCGCTGAGGACCTGCATGTAGCGCGCCAGGACCACCAGCTCCGCCCCGTAACTGTCCACGAGCGCCAAAAGCTGCGCTTCGGCGTCGGGTTTCGTCTCCGGGGTGACCGGAATGTGGTGGAACGGGACCCCGTGCCAGTCCACCAGCGCGGCCAGGTCCGGGTGGTTGGAGACGACGGCCACGATCTCCACCGGAAGCTCGCCGTTTTGGGCCCGGAAGAGCAGGTCGCGGAGACAGTGGTCGTACTTGGACACCATCACCAGGATGGGCTGTTTCCGGCCGTGCCGCTCCAGCTGCCACTCCATCTGCCAGTCGGCGGCGACGGGCGCGAAATCCCCGCGGAGCCGCTCGGCCCCGGCGCCTTCGGGGGCCGTGAAGTGGACCCGCATGAAGAACTGGCCGCTGGCCTGGTCGCCGAACTGCTTGATGTCCAGGATGTAGCACTCCTGCGCGAGCAGGAATCCCGCCACGGCCTGGACGATCCCCAGGGAATCGGGGCACTGGAACGCGAGGACAAACCCATCGGCGCTTGGCTGCCGGAGCTCGTTGCGCGGCGCTGCCGCACCGGCAGACGGGGAGGAAGGAACGGTCATGTGGAACTCCATCGTTCAAGCAGCGCCGGGCGCCGCAGGGATTCGGCTCCTCCCCGCTCTGTATAGACCTGAGAGATTCCGCAGCGCCCCGTTGGCGGGGTCCGCTGCTTGCACCGTCGGTGAGCCGGAGTCCGGCTGCTTTTCAGAGTCGCCTCGCCGCGGCGGTACCGGGTGCCTGAGAGTTTCCTGGGGAGGATTTGCTCCTACGGCGCCTGCTGGATGTACCGGGCAGATCTCTCCCGCCACAGGTCAAAGGCATTTTTCGGTTGTCGTACGGGATAAAGCCCGGTCCGCAGGCTGCCCCGAGAGGCCGCCCCGGTCCGTGCCGCACGGTCCGGAATCAGTGTGTTGCCGGCCACCAGAGAATGTCAAACCTGTGCCGTTGCCGGCCTGCCGAAGGAGGATTCAGGGCAGCTGCTTTCCACCCGGATGAAGCGCCCCAAATTTGCCTTTGGCCCTGATTTCGTGTACCTTGTGAGCCGAATCACCCACATTTTAATAAGCCTTTCGAGCTGCGGCGGGAGAGTTCTCCCGGACGACATCCGGGCAGGCGCCGTAGGAGCAAATCCTCCCCAGGAATCTCTCAGGCCCATGTACCGTCGCGGCGAGGCAACTCTGGAAAGCAGCCAGGCATCGCGCCTGGCTCACCGACGGTGCAAGCGGATCTTCATGATCCTGCGGAATCTCTCAGGTCCAATACAGAGCGGGGAGGAACCCACCGTATACCGCGCCACCCTAATGGCAGGCCAGACCTGGAGTTCCTCATGACGATTCAGTCCCTTCAATCAACGTTCGTTGACCGGCACATTGGCGCCCGCCGCCAGTCCGATATCGACACCATGCTCAAGACCGTTGGCTACGACTCCGTGGACGGCCTTGTAGACGTGGCGGTTCCGGCAGCCATCCGCCAGGAGACTGCCCTTCGCCTGCAGGACGCACTCAGCGAGGTCGAAGTCCTCGCCGAGCTGCGCCGCCTGGCCGCCAAGAACAAGACTGCCGTCCAGATGATCGGCCAGGGCTACTACGACACCATCACCCCGGCCGTGATCCGCCGCAACATCCTGGAAGCGCCCGCCTGGTACACCGCGTACACGCCGTACCAGCCGGAAATCTCCCAGGGCCGCCTTGAAGCACTGCTGAACTTCCAGACCATGGTCCAGGACCTGGTGGGCCTGCCCATCGCCAACGCTTCGCTGCTGGACGAAGCCACCGCCGTGGCCGAAGCCGTGCTGCTGATGCGCCGGGCCAACAAGAACAAGGATGCCAAGGACGGCAAGACGGTCCTGGACGCTGACGTCCTGCCCCAGACCATCGCCATCGTGAAGGGCCGCGCAGAGGCCCTCGGCTTCGAGGTGGAAGTCGCCGACCTGTCCGCGGGCCTCCCCGAAGGCACGATCAACGGCATCGTCCTGCAACAGCCCGGCGTGTCCGGGCGCGTGTGGGACCAGGCCGGCGTCATCGCCGAGGCCAAATCCCGCGGCGCGCTGGTCACCGTCGCCGCAGACCTCCTGGCCCTGACCCTGATCACCCCTCCAGGTGAGCAGGGCGCCGACATCGCCGTCGGTTCCACCCAGCGCTTCGGTGTTCCGCTGTTCTTCGGCGGCCCGCACGCCGCCTACATGGCCGTCCAGAAGGGCCTGGAGCGTTCCCTCCCCGGCCGCCTGGTGGGCGTGTCCAAGGATGACGCCGGCGCCCCCGCCTACCGTCTGGCCCTCCAGACGCGCGAGCAGCACATCCGCCGCGAGAAGGCCACCTCCAACATCTGCACCGCGCAGGCCCTGCTGGCCATCGTCTCCTCCTTCTACGCCGTCTACCACGGCCCGGACGGCCTGAAGGCGATCGCCGAGAACGTCCACAACAACGCCCGCATCCTGGCCACCGCGCTGGAAACCGCCGGTCGCGAACTGGTGTCCGGCACCTTCTTCGACACCCTGACCGTCCGCGTGCCGGGCAAGGCACGCAAGGTCATCACCGCCGCCGAGGCGCGCGGCATCAACCTCCGCTTCGTCGACGAGGACACGGTGGGTGTGTCCGTGGATGAAACCACGACGACGGAAACTCTCTCCGCGGTGGCCGTCGCCTTCGGTGCCGGTCCGGTGGGTGACGCCTCCGGCTTCGAGCTGCCCGCCGAAGTCGTCCGCACCTCCGGCTACCTCGAGCACCCGGTGTTCAACACGCACCGCTCCGAAACCCAGCTGCTGCGCTACATCCGCAGGCTCTCCGACCGCGACCTGGCCCTTGACCGCACCATGATCCCGCTGGGCTCGTGCACCATGAAGCTGAACGCCACCGCCGAGATGGAAGCCATCTCCTGGCCGGAATTCGCCTCCATCCACCCGTTCGCACCGGAATCCCAGACCGCCGGCTGGCGTGAACTGATCGAAGGCCTGGAATCCGACCTTGCCGAGATCACCGGCTATGACCAGGTGTCTATCCAGCCCAACGCCGGATCCCAGGGCGAGCTCGCCGGCCTGCTGGCCATCCGCGGCTACCACCTGTCCCGCGGCGACGAGCAGCGCACCGTCTGCCTCATCCCGGCTTCCGCGCACGGCACCAACGCCGCCTCCGCGGTCCTGGCCGGCATGAAGGTCGTCGTGGTTGCCACCGCACCGGACGGCACCATCGACCACGCGGACCTGACGGCGAAGATCGAGGCTAACAAGGACGTCCTGTCCTGCATCATGATCACCTACCCGTCCACGCACGGCGTATACGACGGCGACGTCCGCGACGTCTGCGACGCCGTGCACGCTGCGGGCGGCCAGGTGTACGTTGACGGTGCCAACCTGAACGCCCTGGTGGGCCTGGCGCAGCCGGGCAAGTTCGGCGGCGACGTCTCGCACCTGAACCTGCACAAGACCTTCTGCATCCCGCACGGCGGCGGCGGACCCGGCGTCGGCCCCGTTGCAGCCAAGGCGCACCTGGCCCCCTTCATGCCCGGCGACGCCAACAAGGCCGCGCACGAGGAAGGCCACGGCGTGGCGATCTCCGCCTCGCGCTACGGCTCCGCCGGCGTGCTGCCCATCTCCTGGGCCTACGTCAAGCTCATGGGCGGCGCCGGACTGACCGAGGCCACCAAGTCCGCGCTGCTGGCAGCGAACTACGTCGCAGCCCGCCTGAACGGCTTCTTCCCCGTCCTCTACACCGGCGAAGGCGGACTCGTGGCACACGAGTGCATCCTGGACCTGCGTGAACTGACGGCCCGCACCGGCGTCACCGCCGAGGACGTGGCCAAGCGCCTCATCGACTACGGCTTCCACGCCCCCACCCTTGCGTTCCCGGTGGCCGGAACCCTGATGGTGGAGCCCACCGAATCCGAGGACCTCGGCGAGATCGACCGCTTCATCAACGCGATGATCAGCATCCACGCCGAGATCGAGCAGGTTGCCAACGGTGACTTCACCCTGGCCGGCTCCCCGCTGCGCAACGCCCCCCACACGGCAGCCGCCGTCGTCAACACCGGCTGGGACCGTAGCTACCCCCGCGAGCAGGCCGCGTTCCCGCTGCCGTCCCTGAAGCAGGACAAGTACTTCCCGCCCGTAGGACGCATCGACGGCGCAGCCGGCGACCGCAACCTCATCTGCTCCTGCCCGCCGCTTGAGGAGTTTGAGGACTCCGCGGCCGGTTCCGACAACTAAAGGACACGCTCCAATGACCGAGAAATTCACTGCGCTCTACGACGAGCACAAGAAGGCCGGCGCCTCCTTCACCGACTTCGGTGGCTGGCAGATGCCGCTCAAGTACGAATCCGAACTGGCCGAACACCACGCCGTGCGCAACGCCGCCGGCCTGTTCGACCTCTCCCACATGGGCGAAGTCTGGGTTACCGGCCCGGACGCCGCGGCATTCCTGGACTACGCCCTGGCCGGCAAGCTCTCCGCCGTGGCCGTGGGCAAGGCCAAGTACTCGCTGATCTGCCAGGAAGATGGCGGCATCATCGATGACCTGATCTCCTACCGCCGCGCCGAAGACAAGTACCTGGTGGTTCCCAACGCCGGCAACGCCGCTGTTGTGGCCGCCGCCCTGGCCGAGCGCGCCGCCAACTTCGACGTCACGGTGGAGGATGTCTCCGCCGAAACCTCGCTCATCGCGGTGCAGGGCCCCAACGCCGAAGCAATCCTGCTGACCCTGGTCCCCGCGGACCAGCACAGCCTGGTGAGCGAACTGAAGTACTACGCGGCGGTGGAGGTAGGCATCAACGGTCTGGACCTGCTCCTGGCCCGCACCGGCTACACCGGCGAAGACGGCTTCGAGATCTACGTGCCCAATGGCCAGGCTTCCGGCCTGTGGGACGCACTCCTCGAAACCGGCAAGGACCAGGGCCTCATCCCGGCCGGCCTCGCCAGCCGCGACTCCCTGCGCCTCGAAGCCGGCATGCCGCTCTACGGCAACGAGCTCTCCCGCGAAGGAAACCCCTACGCCGCAGGCCTTGGCCCGGTTGTTTCCCTGGCCAAGGAGTCCGACTTCGTGGGCAAGGCCGCCCTGGCCGAGCTCAAGGCAGCCGGCGCGGGCTCCACCATCGGGCGCAGGCTCGTGGGCCTCAAGGGCCTGGGCCGCCGCGCCGGCCGCGCCCACTACCCCGTGCTGAAGGACGGAAACGTCGTGGGCGAGGTGACCTCCGGCCAGCCCTCCCCCACGCTCGGTTACCCGGTCGCCATGGCCTATGTCGACGTCGAACACTCCGAGGTGGGCACCGCCCTGGACATCGATCTCCGCGGCAAGGCCGAACCCTTCGAGGTTGTGGCCCTGCCGTTCTACAAGCGCCAGAAGTAAACGAGTGGCCGGCCACTCCCGGACGCTCTCTCACTTGATGCGCGGTTTGGACCGACGCTCTCTCACTTTTTGACACCCGAACTTAAGGAAATATCACCATGGCTAAAGTTGCCGCTGAACTGAAGTACTCCGCCGAGCACGAGTGGGTTGCCGCCGATGGCGACGGCCCCGCCGGCATCGGCATCTCCGCCGTCGCCGCCGAAGCACTGGGCGACATCGTGTACGTGGACCTGCCCGAGGTCGGTTCCACCGTGACCGCCGGCGAAACCTGTGGCGAGGTGGAGTCCACCAAGTCCGTCTCGGACCTGTATGCCCCCGTGACCGGCGAGATCACCGAGATCAACGAAGCCGTTGTGGCCGATCCCGCCCTCATCAACAGCGACCCCTACGGCGCAGGCTGGCTTTTCAAGGTTGCCGTGTCCGAGGAAGGCCCCCTCATGACCGCTGAGGAATACGCAGCAGCCAACGGCGGCGAGCTGTGAGCGCCGCCGCCACCGCCGCTTTCCAGCAGGTGGACGCTCCGAGCCTGAACGCAGACCTGTCCGCCCTGGACCCGGAGATTGCAGTAAAGATCGACGCCGAACTGGGCCGCCAGCGCGACGGCCTGGAGATGATCGCCTCGGAGAACCACACCGCGGTGGCCGTAATGCAGGCGCAGGGCTCCGTGCTGACCAACAAGTACGCCGAGGGCTACCCGGGCAAGCGCTACTACGGGGGCTGTGAGCACGTTGACGTCATCGAACAGTTGGCCATCGACCGCGTGAAGGCCCTGTTCGGCGCCGAATACGCCAACGTCCAGCCGCACTCCGGTGCGCAGGCCAACGCCTCAGTGATGCACGCGCTCATTAAGCCCGGCGACACCATCATGGGCCTGAACCTGGCCCACGGCGGCCACCTGACGCACGGCATGAAGATCAACTTCTCCGGCAAGCTCTACAACGTGGTCCCCTACCAGGTCCGCGAAGACACCCACACCATTGACATGGTTGAGGTGGAACGCCTGGCGCAGGAGCACAAGCCGCAGCTGATCGTGGCCGGCTGGTCCGCGTACGCACGCCAGCTGGACTTCGCCGAGTTCCGCCGGATTGCCGATTCCGTCGGCGCCTACCTGATGGTGGACATGGCCCACTTCGCCGGCCTGGTGGCCGCCGGGCTGCACCCGTCACCGGTGCCGCACGCCCACGTCACCACCTCCACCACGCACAAGACCCTCGCCGGTCCGCGCGGCGGCATCATCCTCTCGAACGACGCCGATATCGCCAAGAAGGTCAACTCGGCCGTGTTCCCGGGACAGCAGGGCGGCCCGCTGGAACACGTGATCGCCGGCAAGGCCGTGGCCTTCAAGATCGCAGGCTCGCCGGAGTTCAAGGAGCGCCAGGAGCGCGTCCTGGCCGGTGCCCGCATCCTGGCCGAGCGCCTGGTCCAGCCTGACGTAGCCGCCAAGGGCATCAGCGTGGTCTCGGGCGGCACGGACGTGCACTTGGTCCTCGTTGACCTGCGCAACTGCGAGCTGGACGGCCAGCAGGCCGAAGACCGCCTGGCCGCGATTGACATCACCGTCAACCGCAACGCCGTTCCGTTCGACCCTCGCCCGCCGATGGTCACCTCCGGCCTCCGCATCGGCACCCCTGCCCTGGCCACCCGTGGCTTCGGCGAGGCTGCCTTCGCCGAGGTTGCGGATATCATCGCCGAGGCATTGACGGCCGACGCCGACGCTGACCTTTCCGGCCTGCGTCACCGCGTGGAGGCACTCGCCGCTGCGCACCCGCTCTACCCGGGGCTTTAACTATGCGCGAGATGGCAGTTCACGGCAATGATTCGGAAGAACATTGGTGTGAACTGCCATCTCGGCACATAACTTTTAGTTAGGAACCTGTCATGGCCGTTGGCGTCTTTGATCTTTTTTCCATTGGGATCGGGCCCTCGAGTTCGCACACCGTGGGCCCTATGCGGGCTGCCGCGGTGTTTGCCGAGGAGCTCAAGGCTTCCGGCGCCCTGGACAACGTGGCTGGCCTGCGGGTGGACCTCTACGGTTCCCTGGCTGCGACCGGCCACGGGCACGGCACCATGACCGCCATCCTGCTGGGCCTGGAAGGTTTCCACCCCGAGAAGATCCTGCCCCAGGAAGTAGAGGACCGGCTTGCGGCCATCGCCGAAACCGGCACCCTCCAGCTCGCAGGTTCCATTCCCCTGCCTTATGGCGTGAAGGACATGGTGCTCCGCCCCTTGACCGTCCTGCCCCGCCACACCAACGGCATGACCTTCACCGTCACCGGCACGGACGGCGAAGTCCTGCACACCGCCACGTTCTTCTCCGTGGGCGGCGGCTTCATCGTCCGCGAGGGCGAAGAAGATGCGGCCCTCAAGGAACTGGACGAGTCCAAGAAGGAACTGCCCTTGCCGTTCCGGACCGCCGCGGAGCTCCTGGGCCGCTGCCAGTCCAAGGGCCTGTCCATCGGCGAGATCATGTTCGTCAACGAGCGCGCCTCCCGCTCCGAGGAGGAGATCCGCGAAGGGCTGCTGGAAATCTGGGCGGTCATGGAAGCGTGCGTGGAAACGTCGCTGAAGCGCGAGGGGCTGCTGCCCGGCGGACTGAAGGTCCGCCGTCGTGCGCCCGACTGGCACGAACGCCTCCTGAAGGAGGACAAGGACCGGGACCCGAAGTACTGGCAGGAATGGGTGAACCTGATCGCCTTGGCCGTCAACGAGGAAAATGCCTCCGGCGGACGGGTGGTCACCGCCCCCACAAACGGCGCAGCCGGCATCATTCCCGCCGTCCTCTACTACGCGCTCCACTACGCCCCGGGCATGGACAAGGCCACACAGCAAGATCGCGACGACGTCGTGGTCAAGTTCCTGCTGACCGCCGGCGCCGTCGGGGTGCTTTACAAGGAACAGGCCTCGATTTCGGGCGCCGAGGTAGGCTGCCAGGGCGAGGTGGGATCGGCGTCGTCGATGGCCGCCGCCGGCCTGGCCGAAGTCATGGGCGGCACGCCCCAACAAGTGGAAAACGCCGCGGAAATCGCCATGGAGCACAACCTGGGCCTGACCTGCGATCCGATCGGCGGCCTGGTGCAGGTTCCCTGCATCGAACGCAACGCGATCGCTGCAGCGAAGGCCATCAATGCTGCGAAGATGGCGCTGTGGGGCGACGGCACCCACCGTGTTTCCCTTGACGAGGTCATCGTGACCATGCGCGAAACCGGCAAGGACATGTCCTCCAAATACAAGGAAACGGCCATGGGCGGCCTCGCCGTCAACGTCGTGGAATGCTAAGGAAAGAGTACTGATGACATTGGCACCTGAGGGCCGGAAGATGCTGCGGATTGAGCAGCGTAACGCGGCTGTCCCGGTGGAGCGGAAGCCGGAGTGGATCAAGGCGAAGGTCCAGATGGGGCCGGAGTTCGTCGGACTGAAGAACCTGGTCAAGAAAGAGGGCCTGCACACGGTGTGTGAGGAGGCCGGCTGCCCGAACATCTTCGAGTGCTGGGAAGACCGGGAAGCGACGTTCCTGATCGGCGGGTCCGAATGCACCCGGCGGTGTGATTTCTGCCAGATCGATACCGGCAAACCGTCCCCGGTGGACATGTTCGAACCCACCAAGGTGGCCCGGTCGGTCCAGTCGATGAACCTGCGCTACGCCACCGTGACCGGGGTGGCCCGCGACGACCTCGCCGATGAGGGCGTGTGGCTGTACGCCGAAACGGTCCGGAAGATCCACGAACTGAACCCCGGCACCGGCGTGGAGCTGCTGATCCCTGACTTCTCCGGCAACCCCGGGCACATCAAGGCGATCTGCGACTCCGCCCCGGAGGTCTTCGCGCACAACGTCGAGACCGTGCCCAGGATCTTCAAGCGGATCCGGCCCGCGTTCCGGTACGAACGGTCCCTGGATGTCATCACCCAGGGCCGGAACCTGGGCATGGTCACCAAGTCCAACCTGATCCTGGGCATGGGCGAAACCCGCGAGGAAATCTCCGAGGCCCTGCGGGACCTGCACGCGGCCGGGTGTGACCTGATCACCATCACCCAGTACCTGCGCCCGTCCGAGCGGCACCTGCCCGTGGACCGGTGGGTCAAGCCCCAGGAATTCCTGGACCTGCAGCACGAAGCCGAAGAGATCGGCTTCCTCGGCGTCATGTCCGGGCCCCTGGTCCGGTCCTCCTACCGGGCCGGACGGCTCTGGGCCACCGCCATGCGCAAAAAGGGACGCGAAATCCCCGAACACCTCGCCCACATCGCCGAAGGCATCCAGGACTCCGGCACCACCCGCCAGGAAGCCGCCAGCCTCCTCGCCCGCTAACCCGACCCCGTGCTGCTTTAAGAGGTGCGGAACTAGGATTGGGGGATGCCCACCCCCAAGGCCCTGCGTCCGTTTGCCCACCGTGAATATCGGGTCCTGACCTCCGCTTTGGCCATTTCGATCTTCGGCTCGGGCATGTGGGCGGTGGCCATGGTCTACCAGGTCATCCACTTGGGCGGGGGCCCGCTGGAGTTGTCCATGGTGGCCGCTGCCGGCAGCGTGGGCCTCGTGGCGTTCGTTCTGGCCGGCGGCATCGCTGCGGACCGGATTCCACAGCGCCGCCTGATCATCGCCGTGGAGGGTGCCAACCTCGCCGTCATCGCCGCCGTGAGTGGACTGGCAATGACCGGGCTGCTGCAGATCTGGCACCTGGCGGCAGGAGCGTTCGTGCTGGGCGTGGGCGCAGCCTTCTTCTTCCCGGCCTACTCCGCCATCCTGCCGCGCATCCTTCCCCCGGGCGACCTCCTGGCCGCCAACGGGATGGAAGGGACCATGCGCCCTGTGCTGCAGCAGGCCGCCGGTCCCGCGGTGGCGGGCGTCGTGGTGGCGGCCCTGTCGCCGTCGCACGCGGTGACCGCCGTGGCAGTGTGCCACCTGCTCGCGTTCGTCGTGCTGAATTTCCTGGGCCGGCCAGCACCAGGGACGGAGGCAGGCACCGAGCCGGCCAGGAAGTCCACCTTCGTCCAGGACCTCCGGGAAGGCGTCGCGTACACAGTCCGCACGCCCTGGCTCCTCTGGACGCTGCTTTGGGCGTGCATCTCCGTGCTGTTCCTCATCGGCCCCATCGAGGTGCTGGTCCCCTTTGTGGTGCGCGACCAGCTGGGCGGCGACTCCCGCATGTTCGGCTTCCTGCTGGCAATCCTTGGTGCTGGTTCGGCGCTGGGTTCGCTGCTGACCGCATCGCTGCCGCTCCCCCGCCGCTACCTCACGGTGATGATGGCGGCGTGGGGCACGGGCACCCTGCCGCTGGCCGCCGTCGGAATCATGGACAGCTTCTGGGCCGTTGCCGCGGCGCTGTTCGTCTTCGGCGCCACCGGCAGCATCGGTATGGTCATCTGGGGCACACTGCTGCAGCGGCGCGTGCCTGCGCACCTGCTGGGCCGGGTGTCCAGCCTGGACTTTTTCGTCTCGCTGGCCCTGATGCCGGTGTCCATGGCCTTAGCTGGCCCGGCCGCCGAGGTGCTGCCCATCTGGCTGATCTTCCTGGTGGCCGGGGCCGTGTGCCCGGTCATGGCGGTGGTCGCGCTGGCCGCCGCCAGGATGCCGGACGACGAACTGGCCCACCCCCTGGACCACTCACCGGGGCTGGAACGCACGACGGCGGCCGGAGACTGACGCACGAGGCGCTTAGCTGCGGCCTCGCACCACAGGAATGCTCGACGTCGGCAGCTGGCTCGGGAAGACCGTCGCCTCGGGCGCGTCGACCGGCCCCAGCGCCACCTTCAATGGCGCGGCGCCCACGGTGAGCAGCTGCCCCCGCACGTCAACCTCGAGCGGTTCGCCGTCCTGCACCACCAGGGTAAGGGAACCGGCGTCGAGCGTTACCTGCAGGAGCCGTCCGCGGATCATCAGGTGGAACGACAGCCCATCCCAGGAGGCCGGCAGGCGCGGGTCAAAGAACGGCACGGGGCCCTGGTCACGCAGGCCAGCGAAGCCACACACCAGCGAGCTCCACACGCCGCCGGTGGACGCGATGTGCACACCGTCGATCGTGTTGCCGTGGGTGTCGTCGAGGTCGATGAACGCCGCGTTAGTGAAGTGTGCCAGCGCCTCGCGGGAGTAGCCCACCTCGGCGGCCATGATGCCCTGGACGCAGGCAGACAGCGTGGAGTCGCCGGTGGTGATGGGGTCGTAGAAGTCGAACGCGCGCTGCTTCTCTTCCGCGGTGAAGTCCTGCCACTGCAGGAACATGGCCAACACCGTGTCCGCCTGCTTCAGCACCTGGTGGCGGTAGATGACCAGCGGGTGAAAGTGCAGGAGCAGCGGGTACTTGGAGCGCGGGGTGTCCCAGTCCCAGGCTTCAAGCGTCATGAAGTCGTTGTCCTGCGAGTAGACCTGCATGCGCTCGTCGTAGGGCAGGTGCATGCGGTCCGCGGCGGCATCCCACAGCTGCCGCTCCTCATGGGTGACGCCTGCGTGCTCCAGTGCAGCGGCGGCACGGAGGTTAAAGCGGGCCATGACGTTCGTGTAGAGGTTGTCGTTGACCACGGCCGTGTACTCATCCGGGCCGGTGACGCCGTGGATGTGGAAGAGCCCGTCCTTGCCGAAGAAGCCGAGCGAGATCCACATGCGCGCGGTTTCGATCAGGAGTTCGGCGCCCATCCCGTCCCGGAACGCTGTGTCTTCGGTGGCCCACAGGTAGCGGTTGGTGGCGAAGGCGATGGCCGCGGCGATGTGGAACTGGGCGGTGCCGGCGGCGTAATAGGCGCTGGCCTCCAGCCCGTTGATGGTGCGCCACGGGAACAGTGCACCGTCCACGCTCAATTCCTTGGCGCGGTACCGGGCCTCGGGAAGCATGGCGTGACGGAACTCGAGGACCTGGCGTGCGCCGTCGGGATTCGTGTACGTCAGGTAGGGCAGGAGATAGACCTCCTGGTCCCAAAAGTAGTGGCCCTCGTAGCCTGACCCGGTGACGCCCTTGGCGGGGATGCCGGCCACGTCCGCGCGGGCGGTGGCCTGCGCCAGCTGGAACAGGTTCCAGCGGATGGCCTGCTGCAGCCCCGGCTGGCCGTCCACCACAATGTCCGAGGTGGCCCAGTAGGCGCCATAGTGCGCCGCGCTCTCGGCAAAGACGTCCTGCACGGACAGCAGGCCGGCTTCAGCAGCTTCGGCTGCATCCGCGGCGTCATCGTGGGCGTCGAAGACGGCTGCGTAGCTGACACTCTTCTCCAGCCGGAAGGGCTCCTCCGCCGTGACGGCCAGGACGTAGCGGACGTTGCTGTCGTCCTGGTCCACCTTCGTCTCAAACGGCTGGTGGCCCGGTGAAGTCCAGTGGTCTACGGCCACGCCGACGCGCTGCCGGGACGCTGCGGTCTGCCAGGCGAGCCGGAGGGAGCCGTCGCCGCCGTCGAGCCGCAGCGGCTGGAGGACCCGGCCTGCGTGCCGGCCGGAACGCCGCGGATCATGCTCCGAGTGGTCCTCCACAGGCTGATCCTGACGGTTGATGACCGAGGATGTGACGTCCAGCGAGACCAGCCGGTCCGTCTCCACGTCGAGGGAAAGACCCAGGCTGCCGCGTGAAACGTAGCCAACAGCGCGGCGTTCCGTGGTGGTCACGGCGGCGCCGGAGCGGCACAGCCAGGTGGTGCGGCACTCGTAGACACCTGTGGAGAAGTCCACCGAACGGCGGTAATCCAGCACCTCGGACTCGGCGAGGCTGAGCACTTCGCCATCCACCACGATGGTGAAGTTGTTGGCGTCCGGCACGTAGATGATGCGCTGGCCGGTCCGGGCGAAACCAAACGCGTTCTCCGCGTGCTTGATGTCCCAGGTCTCGTGCAGCCCGTTGATGAACGTGCCGGGCAGCTCGGCGTCCGACGTGGCCGAGTGGGCACCGCGGATGCCCAGGTGGCCGTTGCCCAGGGCAAAGATGGTTTCCAGGGTGCCGGCATTGCCCGGTTCGTGCCGTGTTTCCACGAGCTGCCAGGGGGTGTCGGGGAACCTTTCGCGGTCCGCTGTTATGAGAGCCAT
Source organism: Pseudarthrobacter sp. NPDC092419 (assembly GCF_044755045.1). Classification (NCBI taxonomy): domain Bacteria; kingdom Bacillati; phylum Actinomycetota; class Actinomycetes; order Micrococcales; family Micrococcaceae; genus Pseudarthrobacter; species Pseudarthrobacter sp. NPDC092419. The sequence goes on along the minus strand of NZ_JBIVQF010000002.1, from coordinate 222,466 downwards.
GGTGTTGGGGTCCTTTTGGCGGTTGGCTGCACTGCCGGCTCGTGGCCGGGCCAGATCTTCGGCGGTGGTGCGGCGTTTCGGGTCTCGCAGGGCTTTTTTGGGGGGAGGAGCCGCTGCGGTTTAGGGAACGAGTTCCTGCAGGTCGTTGACCACCAGGGTGGCACCGGCGTCGAGCAGGACCTGCCGGCCGGCGCCGCGGTCCACGCCGATGACGGAGTGGAACTGCCCTGCCCGGCCGGCCTGGACGCCAGATACGGCGTCTTCCACCACGACGCATTCCTTGCTGGGCAGTCCCAGGAGCCGGGCGGCGTACTCGTAGGTGGCGGGGCTCGGCTTGCCTGGCAGGCCTTCGCGGGCTGCGACCACACCATCCACCACCACGGGGAAATGGTGGCTGAGGCCGGCGGCGTCTAGGACCGCCGGGGCATTCCGTGAAGAAGATACGACGGCGACCTTCAGTCCGCGGGCCAGCGCAGCTTCCAGGAAACGCACCGACCCTTCGAACGGCTCGACACCGGCGCTGACGATCTCGTTGAAGACCGCGTTCTTCCGGTTGCCCAGGCCCTGCACCGTGTCGTTGGCCGGATTGTCATCCAACGGACCTTCCGGGAGGGTGATTCCGCGCGATGCAAGGAAGTCCCGTACGCCGTCGAACCGGGGCTTACCGTCGATGTGGTCGAAGTAGTCGCTTTCGCTGTAGGCCCGGGCCTCCGGATGTGCGGCAAGGTAGCCCTCGAAGAGTTCCTGCCAGGCCTTTTCGTGCACAGTGGCGGTGGGGGTGAGCACGCCATCGAGGTCGAAAAGGATGCCGGACGCGCCGGTCCAGGCGGGGGCGTCGGTTGCAGTGTGTTCAGTCATCAGCAGTGCAGTGTCCTTAGTCCCCCAGTCTAGTGGCCGCGGTCGCGGCCGAAGTAGAGTGTAAGCGCTTACAAATTTGGCTGGCAACTGTTTTTTCCCGCACCCCTAGCCAGATACGTAGTGACGCAGGAATGCGGACACGTCTGCCATCTCCCGCTTGGACATCGCATGGCCCATGCCGGGGTAGGTCCGGGCGGTCAGCATGGTGTGTTTTTCCAGCCACTCGGCGGTGTAGCTGATAGCATCCGGGTTGATCACCAGGTCTGCTTTGTCCCGGCCCCAGAAAAACGGCGGCTTAGCCTCGAACGAGTCCGTCAGGGCAAGGAGCTCGTTGCTCAGCACGAAGCCGGACAGCCCCACCACAGCCCGGTAGTCCGCTGGATGCAGGCGAAGAAGCGTGCTTGCCATCGCCATGCCCTGCGAATATCCCAGCAAGCTGACGCTGGTGTGCCGGCCCCGGACGGAATCCACCCAGGCGTGCACCTGATTGCTGACGCGGACCACGTCCGCGAAGTCATTGGCCAGGAAATAGTCCAGCAGAAACCAGCCATAGTGGTCGCCCACCGGCATTGGCGCACGGAGTGCCGCACAGGTGAACTCCGGAGGAAGGTAGTCGAAGAGCCGGACCATACGCGATTCATCCGTGCCATAGCCGTGCATCATGACCAGCAGCGGAGTTCCCGGCCGCTGGTCCCCGGGGCGCGACCACACGACAGTGTCCATGGGCCCCATGCTAGCGAGAGCGAACCGTGCGGTCCTCCCGCTGCGGGCGCGGCTCGTTGAATCGGCCGGGGGCGCGGGGTACGGTGACGCTTACAGGCAGGACTCGACACACCGGCAGTAGCACCTACTGGATCCGCAACCCGCGGACACGAAGGAGTACGTCATGAGAATCGGTTCTTCAATCTTCCTCATCGCCCTGGGCGCCATTCTCGCCTGGGCAGTAGCCCCGGGCCTGATCCCCTTTGTTGACCAAGTCCTCATCGGCTACATCCTGATGGTTGTGGGCGTGATCGGGCTGATCGTCTCGCTGGTCCTGGCCTCCCCCGGACGCAGGCGGCGGGTCAGCGAATCCCGGTCCGTGGTGGACCCAAACACCGGTGAGCGCATCACCCGCAACGAAAGCCGCGACGGCGAACTTTAGACTCCCGGCGAACTCCAGACTCCCAATACAACCCGGAAAGCCGGGCCGGACCAGCAGTGGTCCGGCCCGGCTTTCCGCTTTAAGCCACCGCCCCCGCCCGGATTTCCCCGTCGGACGGACTTTTCCCCCGCGCGTTACCGGGGGAAAAGTCCGTCCCGCGGGGAAACTAGCAGCCGGCGCGCAGGACCGGGCTGGGGCCGACCCGAGGGTGGCCAGGATTTGGTTTCATGTTGATTTCCATTGACAAACCCACAGAATCAAAGATAAAGTCAAGTAACTCAAGATCATGTGATGCGAGTCACTAGTTCAACAGCCATCAGAAATACGCAACGGAGGGTATGTGTTTGCCGAGGAGCGCCAGCAGAAGATTGCCGACCTTGTGGCCGGCAATGGCAGGGTGAGCGTCACCCTGCTGGCCGAGCGCTTCAACATCACCACCGAAACCGTCCGCCGGGACCTCGCCGCGCTGGAGAACGCCGGCACCATCCGCCGCGTCCATGGCGGCGCCGTGGCCCCGGACCGCTTCAGCACCACCGAGGAAAGCGTCACCGCCCGCGCTATCCAGCGCCCCGACCAAAAGGTCCGGATCGCCGAGGCCGCACTGGCCCTGATCCCCCGCAACTCCCACGCCAGCATCCTGATCGACGGCGGAACCACCACGGAAGTGCTCGCCGGCCTGCTGGCCCGTCGCGCCGCCGTCGTACCTTCCGACGCGCACCTCCCCGAAGGCCGGGATACCGACGGCGCCGAACTGGTGGCCATCACCCACGCCGTCCCCATCGCCGCCAAGCTCTCCGCCGTCCCCGGGATCGCGCTGCAGATCCTGGGCGGACGGGTCCGCGGCCTGACGCAGGTTGCGGTAGGACACGGAACGGTGGAAGCCGCGGCCCGTATCCGCCCGGACATCGCGTTCGTGGGCACCAACGGCGTGCACGCCACCTTCGGCCTGAGCACCCCGGACGCCGAAGAGGCTGCCGTCAAGGCCGCTTTCGTCCACTCCGCCCGCCGCATCGTGGTGCTGGCCGATTCCTCCAAGCTGGACACGGAAACCCTGGTCCAGTTCGCCTCCCTGAAAGACCTGGACACCTTGATTACAGACAGCGAACCCGGCCCCGAACTCGCGGCCGCCCTGGACGAGGCCGGCGTAGACGTGGTGGTCGCATGATCGTCACCTTTACGGCCAACCCCAGCCTGGACCGCACGGTGGCCCTCCCCGGACCCCTGGAACGCGGCGAAGTGCAGCGGGCCGTCTCCGTCAGCCAGGAATCCGGCGGTAAGGGCGTCAACGTCTCACGCGCGCTGGTGGCATCCGGCCTGGATTCCGTGGCCGTCCTCCCCGGCGGTGACGGCGACCCGGTCCTGGCCGGCCTGCGCGACCACGCGGTCCCCTTCGTCTCACTGCCCATCGCCGAGCCACTGCGGACCAACGTGGCGCTCACCGAGCCGGGCGGCGTGACCACCAAGATCAACGAACCCGGGCCCACGCTGGATGAAAGCCAGCAGGAAGCCCTCATCACACTGCTGCTGGAACGCTCCCGCGGCGCCCGCTGGGTGGTCCTGGCAGGCTCGTTGCCGCCCGGCTTCCCCGCGGATTTCTATTCCACCGTGACGCAGCGCCTGCGTTCCACGGAGGACGGCGCTGCCCCCCTGGTCGCCGTCGACTCGTCCGGGCAGCCACTCGCCGCAGCCGTTTCCAGCGGCGCGGCAGGCATGCCGGACCTCCTGAAGCCCAATGCCGAAGAACTGGCGGAACTGGCTGCTGCAGCCGGCTTCGCCCCGGCCACCGCTGAACAGCTCGAAGCGGATCCGGAGGCAGCCGCCCGGGCCGCCGCCACCGTCGTGCGTTCCGGTGTGGGTGCTGTGCTGGCAACTCTCGGATCCAAGGGAGCTGTCCTTGTAACGGCCGACGGCGCGTGGCTGGCCACGCATCCGCCGGTCGCCGCGGTGAGCACGGTAGGTGCGGGCGACTCCGCTCTGGCCGGCTACCTGCTCGCCCACGGCAGGGGCGCCGCCCCGGCCGATTGCCTACGACAGGCAGTGGCCCACGGTGCCGCCGCCGCTTCCCTGCCCGGATCCACTGTTCCGGCAGTCAACCAAACCACCCCGGATGCCGTAACCATCACGGCCCTTCGAAAGGATTGACAGTGACCCAGCTCATCACCACGGAACTGGTCGAGCTCGACCAGAACCTGGGCAACTCCCCCGAAGCGGTGATCCGGCACCTGGCAAGCAAGGTTGCTGCCGCCGGACGCGCGTCCGAAGTTGAAGGCCTCTTCACCGACGCATACGCCCGCGAACAGAAGACCGCCACCGGTATCCCCGGTGGCATCGCGATCCCGCACTGCCGCTCAGCCGCCGTCACCGAGCCTGCCCTGGCCATGGCCCGGCTTAACCCGAAGGTGGATTTCGGCGCCAAGGACGGCCCCGCTGACCTGGTGTTCTTCATCGCCGCCCCGGACGGCGCAGACCAGGAGCATCTGAAGCTGCTCTCCAAGCTGGCCCGCTCGCTTATCAAGAGGGACTTTACGGCCGCCCTGCGCGCCGCTTCTTCCAGGGAAGAGATCGTGGCCCTGGTGGACGGCGCCCTGGCAGACAAGCCGGCCGCACACGCAGCCGCTGCGCCGGTTGACGAGCCCGCCCCCACCGCCGCGGCACCCAAGCGACTCGTAGCCGTCACCGCCTGCCCCACCGGCATCGCGCACACTTACATGGCCGCCGACTCACTCGTAGCTGCAGCCCAGGAAGCCGGCGTGGACCTGCAGGTGGAGACGCAGGGTTCCTCAGGCGCCAAGCCGCTGGACCCGGCCGTCATCGCCGCCGCGGACGCCGTGATTTTCGCAGTGGACGTGGACGTGCGCGGCAAGGAGCGCTTCGCCGGCAAGCCCGTCATCAACGCACCCGTGAAGCGCGGCATCGACGAACCCGCCAAGATGGTCCAGGAAGCCCTCGCGGCCGCCACGGACCCCAATGCCCGCCGCGTCCCGCACTTCGGTGCGGAGGAACAGGCCGAGCAGGCGGCAGCCGAAAAGGGCGAGCACATCGGCCAGAAGCTGAAGCGCGCCCTGCTGACCGGCGTCAGCTACATGATCCCGTTCGTGGCCGGTGGCGGCCTGCTCATCGCCCTGGGCTTCCTGCTGGGCGGCTACGACATCACCGATGTCGCGGACAAGGTGGTCCTGGAGAACAGCTTCGGCAACCTTCCCGAGGGCGGCCTCGCCGCTTACCTGGGTGCCGTGTTCTTCAAGATCGGCGCCCTGTCCATGGGCTTCCTGGTCCCGGCACTGGCAGGTTACATCGCCTACGCCATCGCCGACCGTCCCGGCATCGCCCCGGGCTTCGTTGCCGGCGCAGTTGCCGGGTTCATGGGTGCCGGATTCCTGGGCGGCATCGTGGGCGGCCTTCTGGCCGGCTACATCGCCCATGTGATCGGCAGCTGGTCGGTTCCGCGCTGGCTGCGCGGCCTGATGCCCGTAGTGATCATCCCGCTGCTCGCTTCCATCGTGGCGTCCGGCCTGATGTTCCTGGTGCTCGGCGGACCCATCGCCGGCATCACCGCCGGACTGAACTCCTGGCTGTCGGGCATGACCGGCGCATCCGCCGTCGTGCTGGGAATCATCCTGGGCCTCATGATGTGCTTCGACCTGGGCGGACCCGTGAACAAGGTGGCCTACGCCTTCGCCGTCGCCGGCCTGAGCGCGGGCAGTGCAGACAACCAGGCGCCATGGCAGATAATGGCCACCGTCATGGCCGCGGGCATGGTTCCGCCGCTTGCCATGGCCCTGGCCACCGTCCTGGACAGGAAGCTCTTTAGCCTGGCCGAGCGCGAAAACGGCAAGGCCGCCTGGCTGTTGGGCGCGTCCTTCATCTCCGAAGGCGCCATCCCGTTCGCTGCTGCCGACCCGCTGCGCGTCCTTCCGGCCAGCATGCTGGGCGGCGCCCTCACCGGTGCGCTGACCATGGCGTTCGGCGTTACCTCGCAGGCACCTCACGGTGGTATTTTCGTATTCTTCGCCATCGGCAACCTGCTGATGTTCGTGGTTTCGATCATCGCCGGTGCCGTGGTCAGCGCACTGACCGTGATCGCGCTCAAGCGCTGGGCCGCTCCGAAGAGCACTGCTACGGTGGAGACCGTTCCCGCGACGGTCTGACCCCGCAGCACCCCCGATTCCAACGGTCCCACGCAACACGGGGCCGCAAGCCAAAGGAGCAACAATGCCAGAACGCACCGCAACAGTCGCCAGCCGGGTTGGCCTGCACGCCCGCCCCGCCGCGATTTTCGCAGAGGCAGCCGGAGAGTTCGACCTCGACATCACCATCGCCCGCGAAGGCGAGCCCGCTGACGAGGCCATGGACGCGGCCAGCATCCTGTCCCTCATGAGCCTGGGTGCCGCCCACGGCGACGTGGTGGTCCTCCGTGCCGAAGGCGACGGCGCTGACACCGCCCTGGACCGCCTGGTCCAGATCCTGGAAACGGATCACGACGCCGAGTAGCAGCACCGGTGCCCTGCGCACCTGACCCGGCGGCCGCCGTCGGACGTCTTTTCCCCGGAACCTTTCCCCGAAGTTGCCCGGAAGAAGCGCCCGACGGCGGCTGCCGCGGTTTAAGCGCGGGGTTGGGTTAGCGGGGCTTCCTGGCCGTTAAGAGCAGGTATTCCCATTCCATCTGGAAAGGGGCGTCGCCGTGCGAGTCACCGAAGGCCTCAGCCAGCTCCAGGAGGGCCTGGTCCAATGCCTTGACCTTGTCCATGTCGCCGGCCAGGTACTTGTAGACGGCGATGGTGGGTCCGTAATGCGATTTGAAGTAGCGGACGAAGTCCTCCGGGCCGGGGAAGCTCCGGACGGCGAGCTGCCGGCGCCGGCCCTGCACGTCTGTGACCCGGTCCCCCAGCAGCGCACGGACATGTTCCTCGTCCCCCCATAGCGGCGGGGGTTGGGCACCCGGCGGCGGCGGCGGGGCGAAGTGCTGCATGGCCGTAAACATCTGCCCCACGAAGCTTTCCGGCGTCCAGCTCAGCAGGCCGATGGTGCCCCCCGGCGCGCAGACGCGGACCAGTTCATCCGCCGCGGCCTGGTGGTGCGGGGCGAACATGACGCCCACGCAGGAGATCACGGCGTCGAACGCACCGTCATCGAACGGCAGGGCCTCGGCGTCCGCTTCCACCCACTCGACGCCGACTCCCCGTTCGGCGGCCTGGCGGCGGCCGGCCTCGAAGAGTTCGGGGGTGAGGTCCGACGCCACCACCCGCGCGCCCATCAACGCTGCCGGAATGGCGGCGTTTCCCGCTCCGGCAGCGACGTCCAGGACTCGCTGGCGGGCCCTGATGCCGCAGGCTTCCACCAGGACGGCACCGAGTTCGGGAATCAGCTCTCCGGCGAGCGCCGGGTAGTCCCCCGAGGCCCACATTGCCCGGTGCTTCTGTTTGAGCACACGGTCTGCTTCCGCCGCCCGCTCCGTGTCCTTCGTGTGGCTCATCCCGGGTCCTCTCCCGCGAAGGTATCCCCGCGGACTCGATGCGACTCATTCTGGACGCACGCGCACCGGCTGTAAAGGTTCGGTGCCGCAGGGGCCGTGCCGGAAAGGTCCTTGAACCACGCGAGGGGCGCGCCTAGCGTGGAACCATCAGCAGCCGCGAACCGAGGAGGGCGCCATGCCGGCCAAGAAGAACCCCAGCCTGAAGGACCCAGAGCTCTACGAGGAACTGCGCGAGGACGGCGCGTCCAAGCAGAAAGCCGCCAGGATCTCCAACGCGGCGGCGAAGAAGGGCCGCTCCGCCGTTGGGCACAAGGGCGGAAAGTCGGGAAGCTACGAGGACTGGACCGTCCCCGAGCTGAAGGCAAAGGCCAAGGACATCGGCCTCACGGGCTACTCGAAAAAGAAGAAGAGCGAGCTCATTTCCGCACTGCGCAACTCCTGAGTCTCGCCTGCTCCTGATCGGGTCAGGCTCCTTTCCGGGCCCGCGCGGCGCTGGACTTGGTCCCGGTGGATTTGGCCGCCGTCGACTTCGCTCCCGTGGACTTGGCCGTGGCGGACTTGGCCGTGGTGGACTTGGCCGGGGCTTTCGCGGTCCCGCTCTTTGCCGCCGTGCTCTTCGCAGCGGCGGTCTTCGCCGTGCCCTTGGCTGCGGGCTTCTTGGCCGCGGTGGTTTCCTTGCCCTCCGAAGCCTTGGCCCGGGAGGTGCCCCGCGCCGGAGCCTTGCCGTCCCCGCCCTCGTGCGCGCCGTCGTCGTCCGCGTCCGCTTCCTTGGTATCTGCCCCGGACTCCGCGCCGCGCTTCCGGTCGAGGCTCCGCTTGAGGGCCTCCATCAGGTCGATGACCTCGCCCTTGCCGCCCTCGCCTGCCTCAGCGCCGAAGGTCTCCTCGGTGTCCAGCGACTCGCCCTGCTCAAGCTTTGCCTCAATGAGCTGGCGCAGCTGCACCTGGTACTCGTCCGTAAAGGACGCGGGCTCGAAGTCGGCCGCCATGGACTCCACCAGCGCCGCGGACATCTCCCGTTCCTGGGCGGAGATCCGTATGGACGTGTCCAGCGCGGGGAAGTTCACCTCGCGCACCTCGTCCGGCCAGAGGAGCGACTGCAGGACCAGGACGTCGTCCTTGATGCGCAGCGCGCCCAGCCGGGTCTTCTCCCGCAGCGCGAACTGCACGATGGCCACCCGGTCCGTGTCCTCCAGCGCCTTGCGCAGCAGCACGTAGGCCTTGGGCGACTTGGAATCGGGCTCCAGGTAGTAGCTCTTCTCGAACATCATCGGCTCGAGCTGCTCCGACGGGACAAACTGGACCACTTCGATTTCGTGGCTGTTCTCCGCCGGAATGGACTTGAGCTCGTCCTTGGAGAGGACCACCGTCCGGCCGTCTTCCTCGTACGCCTTCTCGATGTCCGAGTAGTCGATGACCTGGCTGCACACCTCGCAACGCCGCTGGTAACGGATGCGTCCGCCGTCAGCGTTGTGGACCTGGTGCAGACTGATGTCATGATCCTCAGTGGCGCTGTAGACCTTGACGGGCACGTTGACCAGCCCAAACGCGATGGCACCTTTCCAGATGGCTCTCATCCCTCAAGTGAACATCACACCGGGCCGGAGGTGAAGCCCTGTGGCCGGCAGTAAGGAACGCGTCCGGGTCGCGGGACGGGAACTGACGCTCACCAACCTGGACAAAATCATCTATCCGGACACCGGAACCACCAAGGCGGACGTCCTGGCCTACTACGCCGCCGTGGCCCACGTCCTGGTCCCCGCAGCCGCCAACCGGCCGGCCACCCGGAAGCGCTGGGTCAACGGCGTGGGCACGGCGGACAAGCCCGGCGAGGTGTTCTTCCAGAAGAACCTGGACGACTCCGCCCCGGGCTGGGTGCCCCGCGCCGAAATCACGCACAAGGAGCGGACCATCACCTACCCGCTGGTCAACGATCCGGCCACCCTGGCCTGGTTCGGGCAGATCAATTCCCTGGAAATCCATGTCCCGCAGTGGCAGGTGGATTCGCACGGCAACGCACTGAATCCGGACCGGCTGGTGTTGGACCTGGACCCAGGCGACGGGGCAGGCCTGGCCGAGTGCCGCGAGGTGGCTCTGCTGGCACGGGCCATCCTGCAGGATGTGGGCCTGGACCCGGTTCCCGTAACCAGCGGCAGCAAAGGCATCCACCTGTACGCGGCGCTGGATGGCACCCAGAGTTCGGAGCAGGTTTCCGCGTTCGCCAAGGAGCTGGCCCGCGCCCTTGAGGCGGACCACCCGGACCTGGCCGTCAGCGACATGAAGAAGACGCTGCGCACCGGCAAGGTCCTGGTGGACTGGAGCCAGAACAGTGCCGCCAAAACCACCGTGGTCCCCTACTCGCTGCGCGGCCGTCCCACTCCCTTGGTCGCAGCACCACGGACCTGGCGGGAGATCAGTTCAACCAGCCTGAAGCACCTCGACTACCGCGAGGTGATGCGGCGGGTGCGGGACGGGAAGGACCCGTTCGCCGCCGTCGTCAAGGCTGCCGGAGGTGCTGCCGAGGGGGCGGCGCATGACGCCAACCCCCGTCTGGCCAAGTACCGCAGCATGCGGGACCCCGCGGCGACGCCCGAGCCGTTCACCGGCACCGGCGGCAGCGGGAATTCCTTCGTGATCCAGGAGCACCACGCCAGCCGCCTGCACTACGACTTCCGGCTGGAGCACGACGGCGTGCTGGTCTCCTGGGCGCTTCCCAAGGGCGTCCCCGAAACCGGCGGCAAGAACCACCTGGCGGTGCAGACCGAGGACCACCCGCTCGACTACGCCGCGTTCGAGGGGACCATCCCCAGGGGCGAGTACGGTGCCGGCGAGGTAACCATCTGGGACCGCGGCACCTACGAGCTGCACAAGTGGATCAACGGCAAGGAAGTCATCGCCACTCTCACTGGTTCCGAGGGCGGCGGCCTGGGCGGGACGCGCAAGTTCGCGCTGATCAACACGGGGCGCGGCAAGGGACCGGACGCCGAGGGGCAGTGGCTCATCCACCTGATGGAGCAGGAGCAGAAGGGCGGACGACGGCGGCCCGCGGCTCCCGCGGCGGCGTCACCGCAGGAGGCGGCGGCTAAGTCCGAAGCATCGAAAGAGGGAGCGCCCAAGGCGACGGCCTCCGCGGGTGGGGAACCCGCCGTCGACCCCCTCGAGTTCCGGCCGATGATGGCGACGTCCGGCGGAACCGCGGATCTGCAGGGCAGCGACTGGCAGTTCGAGCTGAAATGGGACGGCGTGCGGGCCGTCCTGGTGGCGGACCGGGAACGGATCCGGATCTTCAGCCGCAACGGCAATGATGTCACGCGCACCTATCCGGAATTCGCGGACCGCGGGAGCTGGCCGGAAGAGCCGTTCGTGGCGGACGGCGAAATCATCGCGCCGGGCCCCGGAGGCCGGCCCGACTTCGGCCTGCTGCAGGGGCGGATGAAGCTGACCCGGCCCGCCGACGTCGCGAAGGCCCAGGCGGCCATCCCGGTGCGGCTCCTGCTTTTCGACCTGCTGTACGACGGCGGAACGGACCTTCGCAGGCTCGGCTTCACCAAACGCAGGGCCCGGCTGGAGGAATTCTTCGGCTCGGCTGCTGTCGGGCAGGACATGGCGGTGGAGCTTTCCCCGGTGCTGCCGGACAAGGTGGAGCACATCCTGGAAAGCGCACGGGAACTGGGACTCGAGGGTGTGATGGCCAAGCGGACGGACAGCCGCTACGTCAGCGGGCAACGGACGCGCACCTGGATCAAGCTCAAGGTGGAGCAGACGCAGGAAGTGGTGGTGGGCGGCTGGCGGCCCGGGAAGGGCGGCCGTCAGGACACCGTGGGGTCACTGCTGGTGGGGATACCGGACGGCGGCAAGCTGCAGTACGTGGGGCGGGTGGGCAGCGGATTCAGCGGCCGCGAACTGGCTGAACTGCGGCAAACCGTGGGCCGGCTGGCCCGGAAAACGTCGCCCTTCCACGACGTCCCCCGGCCGGATTCCGCGGACGCGCACTGGATCACCCCGCAGCTGGTGGGCGAAGTCTCCTACAGTGAATGGACCGGACCCGGCCGGCTGCGGCACCCCGTGTGGCGGGGCTGGCGGCTGGACAAGGACCCGGACGAGGTGGTCCGGGAGGGCTGAGCCGCGGTTTTCGACCCCCAAATTCGCTGGCGACGCGCAAATTCCCTGGCGCACCGGGTATTCGGAGGGCGCCAGGGAATCTGCGCGTCGATTTCAAATTTGGGTGTCGGCAGTCCTACGAGGAGTGCGGCATCTGCGGCCGGCTGGTGCGGTGGACAGCGGTGACCGCGGCCTCGTGGCCCATGCGGCCGTGCCCCGCGCCACGGTCCTTGGGGTGGCGGCGCTTGCCGTTGCCATCGGGCCAGGAGTTCTGCTGCGGAGCACCGCCAAACCGGACCGGCGCCGGTCCGGGCATGTCCGGGGCGTTCATTGAAGCTGCCAGGTGGTCAGCCACCTCGGGTGCAAGTGCAGGTTTTTGGTGAGCCATTGTTCTTCCTTTCCGCCGTTGTGAATGGAGTTCTTCCCCTGGGGACGGGGCAGGCTTGGAGGAACATCCGATGGCAGGCGTGCGCCTAGCCGAAGGGGTGAGTTTCCATGGATCAACGATAGGCACGCCGGGCGCGTCTGGGAACCCCGCGGAGGCTTCCAACACCGGAGTTTTATCCCTTTTTTCCGGGCCAGCGAAGGCAGGCTGCACCGAGGACCACGCACGACATCCAGAGTGCCCCGCTGGGACCCACCGGAGCGGCCAGCAGACCGGCTGCGGCCGGCAAGGTGACCTGCCCTATCCGGTTGCCCAGCAGGCGAAGGGCGAGCGCCGCGCCGCGCGAGGCCGCTGGAACCGCCTGCGTGACAAGGGTCATCGTGATGGGCTGGCCCAGGCCAAGGAAGAACCCGCCGAGCGCCAGCAGGATCCCTGCCGCCAAGGGACGTTCAAAAAGCCACGGCACCAGGGCCAGGGCAGTCCCCGCTCCGGCCAGACTTGCCAGCACAAGCCGCTGACGGCTCCAACGGGCCACGAGCAGCGGCAGCAGCAGTCTCGATGCGATCGAGGCGGCGGCCCTCGCGGCGAGGAGGACGCCCACCACTGCCGGCGGGACGCCCTTGGCTTCGCCCAGGAGCGGGAGGAAGGCGACCAGGATGTCCGTGGTGGCAAGAAGCGCCAGGCTCGCCACCATGTTGGTCTTCACGCCTGGATAGCGCAGCAGCGCGGCAATGGAGACCGGCCGGGCATCCGGCACCGGCTGCCCGGCCTTTGGCCCGCCGGGGGCACCCCGGGCTGCGGTCCCGAAGGCGAGCGGAACAGCGAAGAACGCAATGGCACCGGCCATGACCAGGCCGGCGTTGGAGTCCGCCAGACGAACGCCGGCCGGCGCTCCTCCCGTGTCGCCCATGGCGAGGCCGGCAAGGAGCGGGCCGATCATTTGACCCACGGCAAAGGATGCCGTGAACCAGCCAAAGGCAGCATCCATGCGGTCCAGGGGAACGAAACGGGCGATCGCCGACTGGCCGGCGATCGTGAAGAAAAGATGCCCGAGGCCGAGCACGGCGCTGGCCGCCGCAACGAGGAGAAGCGACGAGGACGCGAAGAGCACGAACGGGCCGGCGGCCAGCAGCAGGGTGCCGGCAGCCACCATCCCGCGCAGCGAACTGCGCCGGTCGGACACCCTGCCGAGCCACAGCGCCGCCGCAACGGGAACCAGCGCGTACGACGCCGACGTGAGACCCACGGTGAGCGAGTCACCCCCGAGGGCCAGGACCTTGTAGGAGATCAGCGGGCGGGCAAGGTTCAGGGCAACCTGGCAGAGGACGGCGGACGCTATCAGCATCCACAGCCATCGCGTCGACCGCGATCGGTTCTTGCTCAAGGGGCCCCCTATTTGAAGTCGGCGCTGCTTTCCTTCGCAACTTCCAGCAGCGTCGCCTGGAACGCGATTTCGGCCGCGGCCCTGACCCGGTCGTGCCGGTGGGCCAGAAGCACCCGCCGGGACGGGGCACTGCTGCCCAGCGACACAATGCTGACGCCCGGGTGCTTATTCACAACTGCCGTCCGCGGGGCCAGCGCTATGCCCAGGCCCACGCTGACCATGGCCTGGGCCTCCTGGTAGTCGTTGGCGTGGAACGAAATCTTCGGCTCGAACCCGGCAGCCTGGGCACTTCTGTGCAGCACTTCGACAACCGGGTGGTCCTGCTCGCGGACGATCCACTCTTCGTGCGCCAGGTCGGCCATGTCCACCTGCTTGCGGCGGGCGAGCCGGTGTTCCTTGCCGACGATAAGCGCAGTGGAATCTTCGAACACCGTGGTCAGCGCAAAGTTCTCCGGGCTGAGCCGGTTCCACTCGTAATCCCACAGCAGCGACATGCCCACCTGGCCGTTTTCAAGCATCTCGATCAGGTCATCGAACCGGCTGCTCCGGACGTGCAGTTCGATAGCCGGGTACTGGGCTTTGAACCTGCTGATGACCAGGGGCAGGAACGAACCGCCGAGGGTGGGGAAGGTCCCCAGGGTAAGGCTGCCGCGGTTGAGGCCCGCGATTTCGGCCAGGTCCGCCTCGGCGGCTGCCATCTGGCGCAGGATCCTGCGGGCATGGGCCGTCAGGACGTGTCCGGCGTCCGTTGGCACCATCCCCCGGGCCTGGCGTTGCAGGAGTGGCTGGCCAACCTCCGCTTCCAGGCGGCGCAACTGCTGGGATACGCCGGACGGTGAATAGACATGTTTTTCCGCTGCGGCAGTGATCGAGCCGAGCTCGACGACGTCGAGCAGGAGCTCGAGCCTCCTGATGTTCAGCATCCGCAGAACCGCCTTTGAAGTGTTGATTAACCCCGCCCGACAATTCTATACATATCCTTCATCTCCAGCGGAAAATCATGGTTAACCGCCCAGCTCTTGGGGCTCCGGCGACCAGTCAGGGTCACCTCCGTGCTCCGAGTCGTCACGGTGAATGAAGTAAAACTGCAAGACTATGCATTTTTTCGTGATTGTAATTCATCCATGACGAGCCCCACACTGGGTTAGGCCATGAGGCCGCCGGCCCGGTAACCGGGCCAGAGAAAGGTGTTGAAAGCAATCATGTTCAAGATTCCGGCCACGTGGATGCGCGGAGGAACCAGCAAGTGCTGGGTGTTCGAATGGGACCACCTCCAGGTTCCCGGGAAGACCGTGGACGAAGTACTCCTCCGGCTTTTCGGCAGCCCTGACCACCGTCAGATCGACGGCGTCGGCGGAGGCACGTCCACCACCAGCAAGGCCGTCATCCTGTCCCGGTCCGTCAGCGCCGAGGCAGACGTGGACTACACGTTCGCGCAGGTGGGTGTGGAAGAGCAGAAGGTGGACTGGGCCAGCAACTGCGGCAACTGTTCCGCAGTGGTGGCGCCTTACGCGATTGAGCGGGGGTGGGTCGCCGCCGGTGCGGACAGTACGTCGGTCCGGACGCTGAACACCAACACCAACCAGCTCATCCTGCAAAAGGTGGATACCCCCCAGGGGGAACTGCTGTACCCGGGAAACCAGCTGATCCCCGGAGTCCCCTTCCCCGGCATGGCGGTGGGAATGGGGTTCTTCGATCCTGCAGGAAGGACCACCGGCAAGCTCTTCCCCACCGGGGACCCGGTGGACAAACTGGACTTCGACGGCAGGCAGGTGGCGGTCACGCTCATCGATGCAGGAGCCCCGCTGGTCATCGTGGAAGCCGAGTCGGTAGGCCTGACCGGCCACGAGACCGCCGCAGACATCGATACCCGGACAGACCTGCTGGCGCACCTCGACAACCTCCGCCGGGATGCCGCAGTCCGGATGGGCCTCGCCTCCACCCGCGCCGCGGCAGAGCGCGCCATCCCCAAGCTGGCGCTTGCGGCCAGGGCCGGGGAAGCGGACGAGGCTGACGTCGTGGTCCGGATGCTTTCCATGGGCCGCCTGCACCCCGCCCTTGCAATCACCGGCAGCGTGGCACTGACCATGGCGGCGCAGCACGCCGGAACGGTGATGGCCGGCCTGATTTCCACCGACGTCTCAGCCGGAGTCACCATGCGGACCCCCGCCGGTCTGGTGCAGACCTGGTCGGAAACCATCGACGGCGCCACGGTGGTGGGCGCACTGCGAAGCGCCCGCAGGATCGCGGACGCCGAGCTCCTCCTCCCGGACACCTGGTAGCCCCACTAAACAGGCCACCCCAAATCCGCCGCGGCTCCCCGCGCAGGCGGCTCACAATCAAAGGACATCCTCAATGACGAGTCAGAAAACATACGTGGAACCCCCCGGTCCGTCATATGACACCCCCACCGCCGAGCAACCGGAACCTCCGAAGCACTCCCGGCGAACCATACTGGCCGTAGTTGCCTCCTTCGCCGCGCTCGGCGTCGCTACCACAGTGGTGGGCGGCGGCCTGCTGAACCCGCCCTCCAGCACCGAAGACGGCAACTTCAGCGGCGAGACCCTGGAATTCCTCATCCCCCTCGCTTCCGGCGGCGGAACAGACACCTGGGCGCGGTTCATCGGCACCGAACTGACCCACTACATCCCCGGCAGCCCGGGATTTGCCCCCGTCAACGAGCCGGGTGGCGAAGGTATCTCAGGCACCAACAAGTTTGCCCGCTCGGCAAAAGCCGACGGCACGGAAATCCTCGTCGGGACCGCCTCCACAGTAGTGCCCTGGGTCCTGGGGCGCTCGGCCGTCCGGTACTCCTTCGAGGACCTCAAGCCGGTGGTGGTCAACGGCACCGGCGGCGTTATCTACGCCCGGACCGAGGCCGGCGTGAACGGGGTCGAGGACCTGGTGAACAGGGACAAGCCCCTGGAGTTCGGTGGCATCAGCGCCACCGGGCTGGACATCACCACCCTGGTCGCTTTCGACCTGCTCGAGGCAGAGGTCACCTCCACCTTCGGCTTCGAAGGCCGGGGGCCGGTGAACCTGGCGCTGCAGCGCGGCGAAATCGACCTGGACTACCAGACCACGTCCGCCTACGGTTCGGCCGTGAAGGGCATCGTCGAAGAAGGCAAGGCGACGGTGCTGATGTCCTTCGGCCAGCTGGACGGGTCCGGCGAAGTGGTCCGCGACCCCAATTTCCCTGACGTCCCCACCGTCCCCGAGGCCTACGAACGCCTCCACGGCAAGAAGCCCTCGGGCGAGAAGTTCGAGGCCTACAAGACCCTGTTGGGCCTCACCTACACCTACCAGAAGGGCCTGTGGGTCCCGCAGGAGACGCCGGAAAAGGCTGTCACGCTCCTGCGGGAGTCCAGCGAAAAGCTGGGCGCCGACAAAGAATTCCAAGACAAGGCCGCCAAGGTCCTCGGCGGCTACCCGCTCGTGGCCGACGCCGGCATGGCCGACCGCGTCCGGGACGCCTACACCGTCAGCAGCTCCGTCAGGTCCTATGTCAAGGAACTGCTCGAGAGCAACTACGACATCCACGTTGAATAAGGACAATCATGCTTGATTCCGCTATGGCAGCGCTGGCGTCACTCGCTGACCCTTCCCTGCTCCTCATGCTCCTGATCGGCGTTGTGGCCGGTCTGGTCATGGGCCTCATTCCCGGACTGGGCGGCACCGGCGCCGTCGCCATCCTCCTCCCCATCACCTTCGGCATGGAACCGCCCCAGGCTCTGGCACTCCTGATCGGCGCGCTGGCAGTGGTCCATACCTCGGACACCGTCTCTGCTGTCCTGCTGGGCGCCCCGGGCTCGGCGTCGGCCAGTGTCACCATGCTGGACGGATATTCGATGGCGAAAAAGGGTGAGGCTGCGCGTGCCCTCACGCTGGCCTTCCTGTCATCCATGGCCGGCGGCATCATCGGTGCCATCGGCCTGACGCTCGCCATTCCCCTCGCCCGGCCGCTCGTGCTGTCCTTCGCCAGCCCCGAATTGTTCATGCTGACGGTCCTGGGCGTCGCACTCGCCGCGGTCCTCTCCCGCGGCAACATCATCAAGGGCGTTTCGGCCGGCCTCCTCGGCCTTATCCTCGGCATGGTGGGCACCTCGCCCACCACCGCAGAGGAGCGCTTCACCTTCGGCAGCCTCTTCCTCGGTGACGGACTCTCCCTCGTGGCTGTTGCCCTGGGCATCTTCGGCCTGGCCGAAATCGCGTCGCGGGCCAGCCAGCGGCGGGGCCAGAAGCAGAACATCAGCCTCGGCGGCGGTTGGGGCAAGGGCATCGTTGAGTGGCTGTCCCACTGGACCCAGGTGATCCGCGGAGCACTGATCGGCATCTGGGCAGGCGTGCTGCCCGGCGTCGGCGCCACCGCCGGAACGTGGCTTGCGTACGGCCAGGCCGTGGCAACAGCGAAGGACAAGCGCAAGTTTGGCAAGGGAGACCCACGCGGCATCGTGGGCCCGGAAAGCGCCAACAACTCCGTTGAAGCCGGGGACCTCATTCCCACGCTGCTCTTCGGCATCCCGGGCGGCGTTCCCTCGGCCATGCTCCTGGGCATGCTCCTGACCTACGGCATCCAGCCGGGGCCGTCCATCATCACGGAGCACCTGGACCTGATGTACCTCATCGTGTGGTCCTTCGCCATTGCGTCCGTCCTCGGCGCCCTGTTCTGCTTCCTCAGCGTCAAGCAGCTGGCCAGGCTCACCAAGGTTCCCTTCGCCGTCCTGGCAGCCGGGCTGGTTGCGGTCATGCTGCTCGGATCCTTCCAGGAGGGCGGCCAGCTTGGCGACCTCTGGATCATGATCATCCTCGGTGTCTTCGGCTGGCTGCTGAAGTCCACCGGCTTCCCCCGCGCCCCGTTCCTGATCGGTTTCGTCCTGGCCATTCCGCTGGAACGCTACTACTTCCTCACGGACAGCCTCTACAACGGCCTGGACTGGATGGCCCGCCCGGGCGTGCTGGTTTTCCTGGGGATCCTGGTCCTGCCCATGATGTGGGCGTTCATCAAGTTCATCCGCGCCCGCCGCAGCACCAACCTGGACGACGGCCACCGCGACGAACGTCCCGAAGACGACGAGAGCCCGCTGAAGAACTCCACCTGGTCGCTCGCTGCGGCAGGCATCTTCGCCACGGCATTCGCCGCAGCCCTCATCGCCTCGGCATACTTCTCGCCGGAAGCGCGGCTGGTGCCCCAACTGGTCAGCATCGGCGGCCTGGCATTCTCGGGAATCCTGCTCGCCACGGAAATCAGGTCCCGGCTCCGCGCGCGGACCGCGGGCGCGGGATGGACGCTGGATGCCGGCTTCGCCCTGAAGACGTTCCTGTGGATGACCGGATTCCTGGCCCTCACCGCAGCCTTCGGCTACCTCGTAGCGGTGACCATTTTCATCCCCGCGTTCCTGCTGGTCGTCGCCAGGGCAAGGCTCAAGGTGGCCATCATCTACACCCTGGCCCTGTACGCCGTGCTGCTGGTGTTGCCCTCCCTGCTGCCGATCGACCTGCCGCAGGGCTGGCTCAATACCCTCGTCTAGCCCCAGCCCATCCACACCACCTACCGGAGAGAAGCCCAACATGACGGTTCTCGTTGCTTACCTACCCTCCCTCGAAGGCCGGGAGGCCCTGACCACGGGCATAGCGGAAGCCCTGCTCAGGAAAACGGACCTGCTCATCGTCAACGTGGGCCGCGGCCACCACGACCTGGAACCAGCGCAAGTGCAGCAGCTGGAATCACAGCTGACGGCGGCCGGGTTGACCCTGACGCTTGAGTCCTCGGTCCTGTCGGATCCCGGCGATGCGGTGATCCAGATCGCGCAGGACCGGAATGTGGACATGATCGTGGTGGGGCTCAGGCACCGTTCGATGGTGGGGAAACTCATCCTCGGCAGCACCGTCCAGCGGATCCTGCTGGACGCGACCTGCCCTGTACTCGCGGTACGCCCGGACAGGCTCTAGGAACTCCACAAGGTGGGCGTACGACGGCGGCAACAGCCGCCGTCGTACGCGTCTGAAAGTGGTGTTCCCCGTCACATTTTCCGCGGATTTCCGCGGTGAAAGGCCCCAAAAAGGGTCGACAAAAGAAAAATTTAGGTAACGATCCGCTGTGACCGGCCGCTTCCCAGTAATAGCGCGGGGAAAGCGCCGGAAACACGCGCCGCCCATCGGCCGGAAACAGCCCAAAAACACCCGATCCTACGGCACTCAAGCCGAAAAAGTCTGGGAATCCCCGTAAAATTGAAGGCCTGCCCGGAGCGGGGCAGCTACAAGTCGCAAGCAAATGACCTCCACAGGAGTTGCACAAATGCCCATAGACCGAAGCAATACCGACTCTTCCGCAGGCATCACCACCGCCTCCGGAACCAACCCAGTTACGCCGCCTGGAACCCAGGCGAACGGTACGCAGGTGAACGCGGGCCCGACCGGCCCCCGGAAGCCTGGGATCCTGGGCCGGCGACGGCTCAAGGAGTCCGACGTCAACGTCGTGGACCAGCCCATGCTGAAGAAAGCCTTGGGCGGAACCATCGTGGGCAACACGATGGAATGGTACGACGTAGGTGTCTTCGGCTACCTGATCACCACCATGGGCCCGGTCTTCCTCCCGGAATCTGACCCCACCACCCAAACCCTGTTCCTTTTGGGAACGTTCGCCGCCACCTTCATTGCCCGCCCGCTCGGCGGCGTGGTGTTCGGCTGGATGGGCGACAAGATGGGCCGGCAGAAGATCCTTGCGGCCACGTTGATGCTGATGGCCGCGAGCACGTTCGCCATCGGCCTGCTGCCCGGCTACGCACAGATCGGCCTCTGGGCCGCAGCACTGCTGGTGCTGTTGAAGATCGTCCAGGGCTTCTCCACCGGCGGCGAGTACGCCGGCGCCACCACGTTCGTGAGCGAGTACGCCCCGGACAAGCGCCGTGGCTTCTTCGCCAGCTTCCTCGACCTTGGAAGCTACCTGGGCTTTGCCATCGGCGCCGCACTGGTGTCCGCGCTGCAGCTGACCCTGGGCCAGGACGTCATGGAGGACTGGGGCTGGCGGATTCCGTTCCTGATTGCCGGCCCGCTGGGCATCATCGCCATCTACTTCCGCATGCGCATCGAGGAGTCCCCGCAGTTCCAGGCAACCCTGGACGCGCAGGAGGACCTGGCCAAGAACGCCGCGGCCTCCGAGGACGTCACGGCCAAGGGCCCGGTGGGAATCGTCAAGGCCTACTGGCGCTCCATCATCGTGGCCATGATCCTGGTGGCCGCCGCGAACACCGCCGGCTACGCCCTCACCTCGTACATGCCCACGTACCTCACCGAGTCCAAGGGCTATGACCCCGTACACGGCACACTGCTGACGATCCCCGTGCTGGTAGTCATGAGCCTGTGCATCCCGCTGACCGGCAAACTGTCCGACCGGATCGGCCGACGGCCCGTTCTCTGGATCGGCGCCGTGAGCACCGTCCTGCTGGCCATCCCGGCGTTCCTGCTCATCGGCATCGGTGAGATCTGGTCCACGCTGACGGGCCTCGGCCTGATCGCCTTCCCGGTGACCTTCTACGTGGCGAACCTGGCTTCGGCACTGCCGGCCCAGTTCCCCACCTCCAGCCGGTACGGCGCCATGGGCATCGCGTACAACTTCTCCGTGGCCATTTTCGGCGGTACTACTCCGTTTATTGTGGCAGCCCTGATCAGCGCCACCGGCAACGACATGATGCCCGCGTACTACCTGATGGCCACCTCGGCCATCGGTGCCGTGGCCATCTACTTCCTGAAGGAATCGGCCCGGCGCCCGCTGCCGGGCTCCATGCCCAGCGTGGACAGCCAGGCCGAGGCCCGCGAACTGGTTGCCACCCAGGATGAGAACCCGCTGATCGACCTGGACGAACTGCCGTTCGAGACCCAGGACATCACGGACGCCTCCGGATCCGGAAAGGTCCCTGCCGGGGTGTAGCCCCCGCCTCCCGGCCAGGGCACTTCTTGTAGCCCGCGCTCACGAGGCCCGTCCCGCACTTCCCGCCAAGGGAGCGTGCGGGGCGGGCCTTAGCCGTTCCCTGGCGGAGGGCCGTCTTCCGGCGACACAGAATGCATCAGCGAGGCGTTCCCGGAATAATTCGAAGCATATGAAGCGCGTCATGGAACAGGTCGGGGCGCTCCACCGACTGGAACCGGCCAGCAACGACCATCTTGCCGCCCTCCGGGTCGCTGTGAGCGTGGCGGCTCCATCCTTGCTTCTCATGGCGGCCGGGCGGGCCGAGCTGATCATCTACGCCGTGTTCGGCGCCCTGACCGGCATGTATGGCCGGAACGAGCCGCACCAGCTGCGCCTCCGCCACCAGGCCCGGGCTGCCGTGGTGCTGCTGGGCGGCGTCGCCGTAGGCGTCTTTCTTTCCGTCAACCACCTCCACTCCTGGTGGCTTGTGGGCGTTGAAGCCGTCCTGGCCGGGGCGGCCTCGGTGTTCGCGGACCGCGTCCGGCTCCGCCCCAACGGTCCGTTTTTCGGCATCCTCGCGCTGGGCGCCTGCGCCTCCGTCCCGGCGTCCATCCCCTGGTACGCGGCGTTGCTGATCGCGGCGGCGTCGGCCGGCTTCTCGCTTGCCGTGGGCTTCTCCGGCTGGTTCCGCCACAGGGCCTGGCAACGGAGCGCGGCCCGGTCCAGGCAACCGGCGGAACCAGGCGCAGTGCTCATCCACGCCGTCCGTTACGTGCTGGCCGTCGGCGCGGCCGGTGCCGCCGGGGTGCTCAGCGGCAGCGGCCACCCACACTGGGCGATGGCCGCCGCCGCGGTTCCGCTGGCCGGCGCGGACCTCCCCAGCAGCGTCCGCCGCGGCGTCCACCGCATCGTGGGGACGTTCGTCGGGCTGGTGGTGACCGCCGTCGTTATTTGGCCGGAACCCTGGTCCCTGGCAGCGTTGTGGACGCGCTGGCCAGTGCAGTTGCCGGACCACCCGGCCGTGCTGCTGGCGCTTCTGGTGGTCCTCTTTCAGTTCACCACCGAATTGTTCATGACCCGCCACTACGGCCTGGCGATGGTTTCCTTCACCCCGGTAATGCTGCTCATCTCACAGCTGTCCGCGCCGATCGATCCGGGCGTGCTGATCCTGGAACGCGGCGTGGAGACCCTGGTGGGGGCGCTGATGGGTATCGCCGTGGTGGTGGCGGTCCGCCGCAGCGGGTCGCGCACCCGCACCGGGCTACTGGGAAGCACTCTATTTCGGCCGGCGCGGCGGGCCGGCCATTAGCCGGGCCGGGGCCACGCGGGCCAGGGCGGCCACCACCTTGTAGCGCCGGGTCGGGATGGACACGGCTTTGCCGCGCGCGTTGTCCGCCAAGCCTTCCCTGACCACGCGTTCGGCCTGCAGCCAGGCCCAGGAGGGCGCCACGGATTTGTCCATCCCCATCCGGTCGTGGAATTCGGTGTGCGTGAAGCCCGGGCACACCGCCGTCACACGCACGCCGTGCCGCCGGTATTCCAGGTTGGCCCACCGGCTGAAGCTCACCAGCCACGCCTTCGCCGCCGAGTACGTGCCGCGCGGCAGGAACGCGGCGATGCTCGCCACGTTGACGATCCGTCCCGCGCCCCGTCCCAGCATGCCGGGCAACGCGGCGTGCGTCAGCACGAGGGCCGCCTCGCTGTGCAGGCGCAGGTGCTGCACCTCTTCCTCTGGCGAATTGTCCTCGAACCGGTGCAGCAGGCCGGTCCCCGCGTTATTGACCAGGATCCCCACCGGCCGCAGCGGATCGGTGAGGCGGCCGACGACGGCGGCCAGGCCGCCGTCGTCCGTCAGGTCTGCGGGAAGCACCTCAGCCGTGGTTCCGTACCGCTGTTCCAGCTCCGCCGCCACCTCTTCAAGGCGCGCACGGTTCCGCGCGACGAGGACCAGGGGGTGGCCCTGGGCGGCGAGCTGGCGGGCGAACTCGGTGCCCAGGCCGGCGCTGGCTCCGGTGATGAGGGCGGTGTCGGGTGCGGTGGCAGTCATGCTGCCAGCCTAACCAGCTGACTGAGTTTGCCCAGGCACGTTAGGCGCCTCAGGCGCCGAGGCGGAACCGGGCCAGCGGGTTGGCCACGCGGCCGGCCTTTTGCAGGCCGCCGGAGGGGTCCGCCAGGTCCAGCATGTTCTGGTTGTTGCGGAGCTGGAGCCGATTGAGGCAGGAGAGCTCGAAGTCAGCGGCGAACAGGTCGTGCCGCGCGAACTGGTCCGCGAGCTCGGGGTGGTCCGCCTGGTAATCGGCCACGGCCGCGGCCGCCGTCCGCCAGAACTGTTCCTGGGGAAGGGTCCCGGCTTCGTCCAGGAGGGCGGCGAGGAAACGGAAAATGCAGTCGAAGATGTCCGTGAAGATGGCCAGCACTTTTTCGCCGTCCGGGATGTCCGCCTTGATCCGGGACACCTCCGCGGGCAGGTCCAGCCGGTCCCCCATTGCCACGATCTCCTCGGCGATGTCCTTCATGATGGCACTGACCGGAACGCCGTTTTCCAGGACCAGGATGACGTTCTCGCCATGCGGCATGAAAGCGAGCTCGTACTTGGCCATGCAGTGCACCAGCGGCACCAGGTACGCCTCGAAGTAGCGGCGCAGCCACACCTCCGGTGCCAGCCCGGACCGTTCGATCAGCGCGGACACCATCGGCTTGCCGGCGGCGTCGACGTGCAGGAGGGAGGCCATGGTGGCCAGCTGCTGGCCCTCCTCCAGCAGGGGCAGCGGGCTCTCGCGCCACAGGGCGGACAGCATCTTGCGGTAGGGCGAACCGGACGCCGACCCTGCCTCGTAGGTGCCGTTGTGGTAGCCGATCGCGGCGACCTCGGCGATCATGGTGAAGCCTCGCGACTGCAGTGCACTGTCCGTCTCGATGAGCGTGCGCAGCCAGTCGTTGATGGCCGGCGTGGCCTTCATGTACTGCGGGGAAAGGCCGCGCATGAAGCCCATATTCAGCACGGACATGGCGGTCTTGACGTAGTGCCGGTCCGGTGCCCCGGTGTTGAAGAACGTCCGGATGGACTGCTGCGCCTGGTAGGTGTCCGTCCCGGTGCCCAGGTGCACGATCAGCTGCCGGGCGATCTCCGCCGCGAAGGTCACCGTGAGCTTGTTCTCCCACTGCCAGGGGTGCACGGGCATGAGGAAGTACTGGTCCGGATCCAGGCCCTCCAGCTGCAGGTGGGCGATGAACCGGCCGGCCAGGGGCCCGAGCTCGGCGTCCAGGTGGGCACGGTAGTCCAGCCCGGCGCTGGCGGTGAACACGGCGCGGCTGCGGTGAACGGCAATCCATTCGAGCTGCACCGGGGCGCCGGTCTCCGGGGCGAACGCGAGGTAATCGCTGATGCCAAAGCCCAGGCGGCCGTTGTTGGCCACGAAGCACGGGTGCCCTTCGGTCATGCTGCGTTCGATGGCCTGGAAGTCCGCGGCAGGATCCTGCCCGCCGGTGACGCCGGCGGCAAGTTCCGCGGCGGCCGGCTGCCCGGCCCACTGCTTGTAGGCCTGGCTGGCCAGGGTGCTGCTGACCTCTTCGAGGTAGACCGGCAGCATCTGGATATTGATCCCGAGGGTTTCGTGGAAGGCCGTGATGAATTCGAGAACGTCCAGGGGCGCCTCGGTGCCGTCCCGGAAATGCTGGATGGAACCCGCGTCGATGGACCAGTGGTCCAGGTCGAGGACCCTGGCCCGGAACCGGTATTCGTGGCTGCCATTGGCCACGCTGTAGGTGCCGTCCCCGGCGGACTCCGGGGTCAGGATGCGTTCGTGCGAGAACTCGGCGAGCGCCTTGCGGAGCAGGTGCCGGTTGGCGAGGTCCCAGCGGTCGGCGGTGAGGTGGGCTGTCTGAGGCAGCGTTGCGGCGGCGGGTTCGAGGTGGATGGTCACAGTGCGGCTCCCTGGAGGATGGATGCGGAGGTCTGGGGGAAGTGGGCTGCGCGGGCGGCGTGGAAGTCGGCGCGGGTGCAGAAGCTGAGCAGGGCTTCCTTGTCCGGCAGGTTGACGGTTCCGGCGGGCTGGAAGCCGAAGCGGACGTTGAGGGCGTGGATCTTGGTGTTCCGGACATCCGGTTCGACCACCACGCGCTCCACGTCCGGCCGGTCAAACAGCCTGCTGAGGACGGCGTCCATCACCGCGGCGGTGTACCCCGGCTTCGGAGCGGACGACGGCGGCGCCACCAGCAGGTGCATCCCCACGTCACCGGGATGCACCGGATAGAGGGAGGCCAGCGGCGAGGACCCCGGAAGGTATTCCTCCGTGAGGAAGGCGGGGACGCCGTCGTCGAGCCCCAGAAGCGCGTGGTGGTGGCCGCTCGCCTGGATGCCTGCGTACTCTGCCGCGACGTCGGCCACGGTTGCGGACTGCATCCCCCAGAACGAGGCATACGGCCGGGTGACCCAGCTGTGGAGGAGGGGTGCGTCGGCTTCGGCGTCCAGGCAGCGGAAGGTGAAACTCATGCCTGCACCTCCGCGGGGGTGGGCACGCTGGCAGGAATGCCTGCCGGGGCGCCGAACTGCTGGAACGCGATGCTGCGCTCCACCGGGTAGACCTCGCGGCCGGTGATTTCGCGCAGGATGCAGGAGTTGCGGTAGGCGCCCATGCCCAGGTCCGGGGTGACGAAGCCGTGGGTGTGGAGCTCGGCGTTCTGGACGAAGATCTCGCCGGCTTCGGCACTGATGCTGTAGTTGCGGTCCACGGCGAAGCGGCCGGCGCTGTCGCGGGCGATCCGGTCCTGGATGCCGGCCAGGAACGCCGGTTCGCGGTAGCCGTAACCGGTGGCCAAGACCACGGCCTCGCTCTCCAGGGTGTAGTCGCTTCCCTGCTCGCCGTGGTGCAGCTGGAGGGTGTGGGTCCCGGCGCCGTCATCCCAGTGGGCGCCGGTGAGGGCCGAGTGCGTGAGGAGCTGCGTGTCCACCAGGCCGGAGAGGCTGCGGGTGTAAAGGAGGTCGTAGATGGCGTTGATCAGGTCCGAGTTGATGCCCTTGTAGAGGTTTTTCTGGTTCGTGACCAGGTCATCCCGCTGACCGCGCGGGAGGGCATGGAAGTAATCCACGTACTCCGGCGAAGTCATTTCGAGGGTGAGCTTGGTGTATTCCAGCGGGAAGAACCGGCCGGACCGGGTCACCCAGTTCAGCTGGTAGCCGTGGGCGTCTGCCTCCTGGAGCAGCTCGTAGTAGACCTCGGCTGCGCTCTGGCCGCTGCCCAGGACGGTGATGCTGCGCCGCTGCTGCAGTTCGGCCTTGCGGGCCAGGTAGTCCGAGTTGTGGAGGACCAGCCCCCCGCGGCCCGCGGCGGAGTCTGCCAGGATCCCTTCCGCGGCCTGGGGTACGTAAGGGCTGGTGCCGGTGCCCAGCACCAGCCGCCGCGCCCTGAGCACCTCCGGCCCGGCCGGGCCCTGGACGGAAAGGTGGTACACGCCGTCGTCGTACGCCGTTTCCAGCACGTCCGTGCTAAAACGCACCGAGGACAGCTGGCCGGCCACCCACTGGCAGTACTGGTTGTATTCGGCACGCAGCGGATAAAAATCCTCGCGGATGTAGAAGCGGTAGAGCCGGCCGGTCTGTTTGAGGAAGTTCAGGAAGGAGTAGCGCGAGGTGGGGTCGGCCATGGTCACCAGGTCCGCCATAAACGGGACCTGGAGATGGGCCGGCTCCAGCATCATGCCGGGGTGCCAGTCAAAGGACGGGCTGCGGTCCAGGAAGATGCCGTCGAGCCCCTCTACGGGTTCCGTGAGTGCGGCGAGGCCCAGGTTGAAGGGGCCGACGCCGATGGCGGCGAAGTCGTAAATCCTGCCGCTGGCGGAGGTGCTGGCGCTTGCCGTGTTGGTGCCCGCGTTCATGCGGCGGCCTCCTTGGCCAGGAGTTCCTCACCGGTGGTGCGCACGAGGTCGATGATGCCGGCAATGTCCTCGAGGGTGGCTTCTGCGTTGAGGAGCGTGAACTTGAGGTAGTGGCGGCCGTTGACCTTGGTGCCGGCCACAACGGCCTGGCCCGAGGCGAAGACGGCGGCGCGGATGGCGGGGTTGAGCGCGTCGGCGGCATCCTCGGTGATGCGTTCGCCGGAGGCGGTGCGGGGCCGGTAGCGGAACACGAGGGTGCTCAACTGGGGTGCGGCGGCGAGTTCGAAGTCGTCGTCGGCGGCGAGGAGGCAGCCGACGCGGGCGGCGAGGTCGATCGCTTCGTCGAACAGGGCGCCCACGGCGTCCGCGCCCATGATGCGGAGGGTCAGCCAGAGCTTGAGCGCGTCGAAGCGGCGGGTGGTCTGGATGCTCTTGTCCACCTGGTTGGGGATGTCCGCCAGGGCCGCGCTTTCGGGGTTCAGGTAGTCCGCATAGTAGGTGATGTGGCGGAGCATGGCGGATTCGCGGACCAGGAGGGCACTGGAGCTGACGGGTTGGAAGAACGTCTTGTGGAAGTCCACCGTGACCGAATCCGCCAGGCCGGTCCCGTCCAGCAGGTGGCGGTAGCGGCCGGAGACCATGAGGCCGCCACCGTAGGCTGCATCGACGTGGAACCAGGCGCCATAGGCGCGGGCCAGCGCTGCGAGCTCTGCGAGCGGGTCCACCACGCCGAAGTCCGTGGTCCCGGCGGTGGCGACGACCGCCATGGCGGTGAGGCCGGCGTCGTGCGCTTCCGCCATGGCCGCGGCGAGCGCTGCCGGGTCCATCCGGCGGTCCGCCGTGCACGGGACGGTGATGACGGCGTCGAAGCCCAGGCCCAGCATGGAGGCCGATTTCTGGATGCTGAAGTGGCTGTCCTCGGAGGTGAAGATGCGGAGGGTGTCCAGCAGGGCGGGGAGGCGCCGGCTGCTGCGGGCGGGGTCGCGGCGGAGGCCGGCGACGGCGTGGTTGCGTGCGATGAGGAGGGCCTGCAGGTTGGACTGGCTGCCGCCGGAGGTGAACACGCCGTCCGCGTTGGGGCCGAGGTGGAGGCGTTCGGCGGTCCAGTCGATGAGGCGGCGTTCGATCATGGTGGCGCCGGCGCTCTGGTCCCACGTGTCCAGGGAGGAGTTGACCGCAGAGAGCACTGCCTCGCCCACCAGCGCGGGAATCACCACGGGGCAGTTGAGGTGCGCGGCGTACTTGGCGTCGTGGAAGTAGACGGCGTCGCGGAGGTACACCTCCTCCAGTTCCTGCAGTGCGGCCGCGGTGTCCGGGAGGGGGGCGTCCAGGTCAACGGCTGCGACGCGCGCCTTGAGTTCGGAAGGCCCGACGCCGGTGAACGGCTGCGTGGTCCGCTCCAGCTTGGTGGCAACGGCGTTGACCCCCTGCAGCACCTGCGCCACGTAACGGGGCGAGTTGCGGGCGTTGAAGAGATGGCTGGTGGCACCGAGCGCCAGTTCCACCCGGGAGCCGAAATCCTGGGCGGGTGCGTGGCGGGGGGTGTGGGGGCTGGACTGGATGCGGCCGTGTGGGTCGTCCACGGGTGGTTCGTCAAGGCGGGGCATCAGCGGCACAGGGTTTCCTTTGCTCAGGCGTGGGGTTGCATAGGCAAGCCTTACTTAGGGAACCCTTTTAAGCAAACTTTTGTACGCTAATTGTTCGCAGGCGCGGATTCTCGCGGGCTTTGCGTCTTCCTAGAGCGTCATTGACTGGATGGCCCTGGGTGATTTGGGGCAGAATGACCCGTCACCCGGGTTCAAAAACCCTTAAAAAAGCTGTGGCACCCGCCCTGAGGGGCGGGTGCCACAGCTTTTACTTGAGGTTCTAGCCGAGCAGTCCGCCCAGCAGTCCCTCGTCGTCCTGACCACCATCAGTGGTGCTGTCGGCCGAGGTATCAGCATCGACATTGCTGTCGACGTCGGGATCGACGTCTACATCAGTGTCGTTACCGCTCAGGTTGCCACTCAGGACATCCGACAGGTCAGCATCGATGCCGTTGAGAACATTGTTGTTGCTCGCAACGTCACCGGTGTCGGCCAGACCACCGTTGAGGATGTTATCCAACGACAGGTTGCCGCTATCGGTGATGCTGTTGTCGGTCACCTGGGCGACCTCGTCCACATGGGCTTCAGTGGAGTCCCCCGCGTCGGCACTGGCCAGGCCAGCACCTCCGACGAGCATCAGGCCGCTCACGGCTCCGACTGCCAGGGACTTCGTGAAGATGTTCCGCATGTTTCTGCCTCCAATTTCTGTTGGGGTTGGGGACGTTAAGTGCTTCGGAGGCACCCCCGGAAGCGGATGGGTCCAAATTTCCTAGCCTCGCCGGATCCCCCTTTTCAGGTGCCGGCCACCCTGCCCTGCCCCCGCAAACCCGCGGATTCCGAGGAAGCTAAAAAGCTGGGCCTGCTCTTCTGGCACGCCCTTCAATGGCAGCGCCGGCGCAGGCCCTAAACCAGCACCTCCGCCAACTCCGGCAGCGCACGTACCGTATAGTTGGCGGCCCTGAAATGGTCCGGATAAGCATCGCCGGACCGGTTGATCCAGGCCGTCTGAGCACCGGCCGAAGAGGCCCCGTGAATGTCCCACGGATGGACGGCCACCAGCAGCAGCTCGGAGACATCCAGCCTCAGCTGCCCGGCCGCGTACCGGTACGCCCGCGCGTCCGGCTTCCACGCCGGGGCGTCGGTAACGCTCAGCAGCTGTTCCACGTCGTCCCGGACGCCGGCGTTGCTGAACAGCTTGTCCGCCAGCGCCGTGGATCCGTTGCTCAGGGTGGCCAGTCGGAACCCGCCGGCTTTCAGCGCTCCAATCCCCGGCACCACATCCGGATGCAGTTCCAGCGCGGACATGCCGTCCATGATGTGCTGCACCGCCCCGTCCAAGCCCCGGTCCAGCTCTTCTCCGTGGAGCAGTCCCCGCAACACGGACGCGCCGACGTCCGCGAAGGCCGGGTTCTCCCCCGCCGCGGTGAGCGCGAAACCGTCCCGCAGGAGCGCAGCAAACCAGAGCTTCGCGGCCCCGGGGGCTGCCCCGACTTCAGCGAACCGGTCCGCCATGGGCGCCATGTCGGACAAGGTTTCATTGACGTCGAACAGGATGGCAGCCGGCCGCGTCACTGCTCCGGCCAGTCGACGCACTGCTCATAGCCCTCGTGCTTCCGGAGGTAACCCGAGATAAACGGGCAATGCGGGATGATCCGTTTACCCGATGCCACCACGTCGTCCAAGGCAAAGTGGGCCAGCACCTTCGCCAGCCCGCGGCCCTCGAAGCCCTCGGTGGTTTCGGTGTGGGTGAAGTCGATGTGGCCGGGAAGGTCGCGGAAGAAGGACTTCACCGCCACCTGTCCGTCCACGCTCAGCTCATACCGGTGGCGTGCATCATTGCGGGCCAGGGAGACACCGGCGGCGAACCGGTCGTCAGTGGACATCATGTTCTCGGTCATGGTTCGACACTGGCACTACTTCACGCCGCTGGCAATGCCTCCCTTGCCCCGGCGGCGCTTCCGGTGCGCGTCGCGGGCGGCCAGCGTGCCGCTCCTCCGCCGCGGCGCGTGCCGGTCGCGCAGGAGCAACAGGGCCAATGCGAAGCAGACGGCCCCCACTCCCAACAGCTCCAGCGTCAGCCCGGTCAGCGCGCCTGCCGCGGCAGGAAAGAAAACCACGACGGCGGCGCCCGCCGCAGCGGCGGGCCGGAAGCCCGTGGCGGGAGACGCCGTCGTACGCTGCTCGAGGTGGCCGAAGGCGGCGAGGACCGGCACCAAAAGGATGGCAAGGGCCAGCAACACGATGGGCCGCGCCCACCACCACTCTGCCGTGCCGGCGGCGGGCTTGGGGAACGGCGTGAGCAGGAGCAGCCCGGACATCGCTCCCAGCAGGGGCAGGTGCCAGAGGTACACCGTCAGGGACCTGCTGCCGGTCACCAGCAACAGCCGCCGAACGCGCGGGGCGCTGCCGGCGGCGGTGAGCGCCGGGCGGGCCAGCTGCATCAGTGACGCCTGCGAGATACCCAGCAATAACAGGGTCAGGTTGGGCGGATTCAGGTTGACCAGCATGTTGTTCGAGTAGATCCCAAGCGCCGTGACCACGCCCATGACAAGATTCGCCGCCAATGCAATCCCGGCCAGGGCCGGCCGCGATAGCCGGGCGGCGTGGCCATCCGCCATCAGGAACCCGAGCTGCTGCACCGCCCACCAGAGGAACAGCAGGTTGAGGTAGGCCAGCTCCGGCACCGCGCCCCGGCAACTGTCCACCGCCACCACCAAAGCGGCGAGCCCCAGGAAAGTCAGCCAGGGACTGCGGGAGTGCAGTGCGGACAGGAGCGGGATGTTCAGCTGCGCGGCAAGGTAGGCGGCAAGGAACCACAGGGGCATGGCGCCGCCGGAGGCGAGCAGCTGCACCACCTGCGGGTGCACGCCGAGCAGCCCGGCGAGCCAGAAGCCCAGGAACATCGCGGCCAGAACGGCGACGGCGGGGCGGAGGAAACGGCGGAGGCGGCCACGCACAAAGTCGGCCGCCGTGCCGCCGCGGGCCACCAGGCGCCGCCACGACTGCAGCCCGGTGATGCCGCCGGTCACGAAAAACAGCGGCATCACCATGAACACCCAGATGACCGGCTCAAACCAGTCCTGGTCCCCGAGCGTGTTTTGGGTGGTCACGGTGCCGTCCGGATGCAGGACCGGGCTGACCATCATGGCGTGCCCCACCACCACCAGCGCCAGGGAGATGCAGCGGACAAGGTCGATCGCCGGATCGCGGACAGGCTCCGCTCCGGGCTGCACGCGTAGCTCCACCGGGTCGATGCCGCTCACAGGACCATTCTGCGCCCGCCCCACGAGTGTTTGTCCAGATCAAGCCGGCTTTTGGGCCTCTATCGGGACAAAAACCCCACGGCGGCGGCAGCGAACGATCCCGCCGACCTGTTCCAGTGGCCCAGCAGCGCCTGGAGGTTCTCGCCGTCGGCCCTTTGTGCCGGAAGCTGCTCCTGCAGAGTCGCCAGCACACCGGTGCGCAGCTCGGTGTTGAAGTTGACCTTCCCCACGTTCATTGCGGCAGCCTTCACCAGCTCCTCCGGCGGAATCCCGGACGCGCCGTGCAGCACCAGCGGCAGCCGCGTGCGCACCGCAATGTCCTGCAGCACATCCCAGCGCAGCTGCGGCTCGCCCTTGTACCGGCCGTGCACGTTGCCCACGGCTACGGCCAGCAGCTCCGCCCCGGAACGGGAGACAAAATCCTCCACCTGCGCCGAATCGGTCAGGCCCGCGACGTCCACGCCTGCCTGGCCGGGTTCAAAGGCGCGGTCTTCGTCCCCTGCCAGCCCGCCCAGTTCAGCTTCAAGGACGACGGCGGCACCCAGCCGGGCGCGCGCGGCACGGACCAGCGCAATATTGTCCTCATACGGCAGGGACGACCCGTCCGCGAGGACCGCATCCGCGCCCGCGGCCACGGCAGCGGCCATGACGTCCAGGTCCGTGGCGTGGTCCAGCTGGACGGAGACCGGCACGGAAGCCGCGTCGGCCAGGCCGCGGAGGGCGGCGATGAGGCGCAGCCCGTTGGGCGTGGCCGCGGTCTTCGGGGCGACCAGCAGGATCACGCCCCTGCCGGCGTCCTCGGCGGCGGCCACCACGGCCAGGGCGGTCGTGAAGTCGTAGCAGGTGAAGGCCGGGACGGCGGAGCCCTGCTGCAGGGCGGAGGTGACGAGGTGGTCGAGGCGTGTACGCATCAGAAAATGTTCCTCAGTGGGCGGGATCAGGAAGTGCGCTTGACAGGGGCCACGACTTTGATGACCGCGGAGTCATCGGCGGCGGCGAGGCCCTGCGCGTGACCCAGCAGGTAGAGCTGCTCGGCGGCGGCGGCAACGGGGGCCGCCAGGCCGGCGGCGCGGGCGGCCTTGCCCACGATGCCCATGTCCTTGACGAAGATGTCCAGTCGGGACAGCACCTCGGCACCTTGCTCGTTGTACGCCTCGAGGATGCGCGGGCCACGGTTGGACAGCATGAAGGAGCCGGCCGCGCCTGCTTCAAGGGCGGCGAGGGTCTTGGCCTGGTCCAGGCCGAGGGCGTCGGCGAGGGCCATGGCCTCGGCGGCGGCGGCGATGTGCACGCCGCAAAGAAGCTGGTTGACGGTCTTGAGTGCCTGGCCGTCTCCGGGCTTGTCGCCCACCACGGTCAGGGTGGAGGCCAGCAGTTCCAAGGCGGGCGCGGCCTTTTCCCGGGCTTCCGGGGAAGCGCCGACGACGATCAGCAGGTCGCCTTCGCCGGCGCGCTGCGGCCCGCCGGACAGCGGCGCGTCCACCAGTTCCACGCCGTATTCCGCGAGCTTTTCCACGGTGTCGGGGATCGCTTCGGTGCCCACCGTGCTGCCGAGGATCACGACGGCGCCGCTCGTCAGCACGGGTGCCACGCCGTGCTCGCCGAACAGGACGTCGTTCAGCTGCTCGCCGTTGCGGACCGCGAGGAGGACGGCGTCGGCACCCTTGGCGGCTTCGCGGGCGGAGACGAAGGTTGTGATGCCTGCCTCTTCGGCAAGCTTGAGCCGCGCTTCGGCGATGTCGAAGCCGTGGACGGTCAGCTGGCTTGCCAAACGGGTGGCCATGGGCAGGCCCATAGCGCCGAGCCCCAGGACGCTGACGGTGTAATTGCTGGTCATGGTGTGTTCCTTTTGAAATTAAAAAGTGCTGCTGAGCTTGCGCGTGACCTGGGCGAGGGACTCGTCGTCGCCTACGTTCCCGGCAAAGACGATGTACGGGATGCCCTTGGCCGGCCCGTCCACCGGCTCCCACAGGCTCACGATTCCGGGCAGCATGGGGCCGCGGACGATCGCGTGCCGGATCTCCAGGCCATGCGCGGCAACGTCGGAGGACGTGATGCCGCCCTTCGCGATGACGAACCGCGGCGGGAAGGTCTTCAGGGTGCGGTTCACCACGCCGACGACGGCGGCGGACACCGTGCGCGCGATCCGCAGGCTTTCAGCAGGGTCGTCCGCCTTGATGAGCAGGCGGCTGGTGTGGAGGATAACGTCACCTCCGCGGAGGGCATCGACCACGGAGTCCACGGTCTGGTTCAAGTAGGCATCAGCCTGCTCTTCGCTTCCGGCGAGAAGCCGCTCCACGTCGATTTCGATGATACGGGCCGCGCTGTGCTGGTCCGTGAGGACCCTCAGCTGGCGGGTGGTGACGCCCACGTGGGAGCCCACCACGATCAGACCGCCCGCCCGGGACGGGGTGTGGCCGGCGTAGGCCTCCTCGCCGTTGAGCTCGGGCCGGATCTCCTGGCCAATGCGGGCGCGGCCGAACGGCGGGCCCACACGGTAAAGGAATTTCTTGCCGCGGCGTTCTGCCTCTTCCAGGCCCAGCGCCAGGGCACGGAGGTCGTTTTCGGTGACGATGTCCGCCACGATCGGGGTGGAGTCCTTGGCGTCGCTGACGGCATCCGCAATGGCGTCGGCGGATACGGCGGGGTCTCCGTCCGTGCCGTCGGCTGCGGCTCCGGCGCGGATGATGTTCAGGTCCAGGACGATCACCGAGTCCGCCGGGAACCGGCCCTGCGACTTCTCCTCCACATACTTGGCCATGTCCGAGTTGGCGAAGCCGAAGGTGGCGTCCCGGGCGAACTCGGTTTCGGCCACGGGGGTCAGGGTGCCGGCTGCCTCGCCGGTGCCGCGCATGTAGTGCACGCCGCCGATGGTGACCCGCCCGGCGTCGGGGAAGGCAGGAACCATGACCACACCGTCGGTGGACTCACCGCTGGCCTCGGCGACGGCGGCGGCGATGACGTCCGGCTCGAGGGGAAAGTGACCGCGGAGGGTGGAGTCGCTGCGGCTCACGAAGCCGAGCCGCAGCCCGGCGCCGGAACCGGTACCGGAATTGTTGGCGGCGGCAAGGGCGCTGCGGACCACTTCCTGGTTCCGGGCGGCAGCTTCGGCGGGGTCAAGGCTGCGGGTGTTGGTAAGGACATAGACGGCGGGGCCGCAGCCGCTCGCCGCGATGTGGGCGAACGCCCATTCAAAGTCCGGGACGTCCCAACTGGTGAGTACGGGCAGATCCGCAACGGACTGAGTACCGGTGGGGTCGTCATCGAGCACTACCAGGACCTTGGGCGACTCGGCGTTGGCGGCGGCCACGGCGCTGGCAACCAAGGACGCGGGAATCCGGACCTCTGCCGGAAAGGCGGCGAGGACGTCTGCTTCAAGGGTCACGGTTTCACTCCATTGTGGTGTTTTCGGCGATCTGTCAGATGTCTTACATCTAGCATCTGCTGTTAGTGTGGCATACGGCATAAAGCAGCGCAAGTAGACTTTGACCTCCCTGCGACATGCGCAGGCGCAGGCACGATGGGGGCGGCATGGCAAGGAAATCCCTGGTGGGCGTGGTAGCCGACGAGCTGCTGGACCGCATCATCCAGGGCGAATTTCCGCCCGGCGCCACTGTCCCCGGCGAGCACGAGCTCAGCGCCCGGCACGAGGTCAGCCGGATGACCGTCAGGGAAGCCATGAAAACGCTCCAGGCGCAGCGCATCCTCAGCGTGGAGCGCGGCCGCGGAACCTTCGTCAATCCGCTCAACAAATGGAGTTCTCTCGAAGCGGTCCTGCGCGCGGCGTCCGAAGGCAAGAACGACGCCGATGCCGCGGTCCAGCTCATTGAGTTGCGCCGCATGCTGGAAACGGGCGCCTGCGAGCTGGCCGCCGGCCGCATCACGGCAGAGGAAACCGGGCAGCTCTTCGCCTACGTGGATGCGATGCGGCAGGCCCACGGCATCAACGATGTCGCCGCATTCGTGGCAGCGGACCTGGCCTTCCATGACCTGATCCTGCAGGCCTCCGGCAACGTCTTCGTCTCCGTCCTGTTCGAGCCGCTGCACCGCGTTCTGGAGCAACGCCGCACCGAAACCTCGGCCGTGCCCGCCATCCAGGAACACGCCATCGGGCACCACCAGACCATCGCGGATGCACTCAAATCCGGCAATGCCGTCCGGGCCCGCGAGGCCATGGACGCCCACATGCAGCAGACCCTCGATGATCTGAAGACGCTGGTCCTGCAGGCCAAGTAGGTATCCCCGCTCTGGCCAGTGCCCGGATTCGCCACTAGTCTTCAAGGACGCCCGCAACCGGGATCATCGGCAATCATGAGGAGCGAAGTTGTCCAATCACACGTACAGCATTTCTGAAATTGTCGGCACGTCGGACCAGGGCGTGGATGACGCCGTCCGCAACGGCATCGCCCAGGCCGCCAAGACGGTCCGGAACCTTGACTGGTTCGAGGTCAAGGAGATCCGCGGACACCTCGAGGACGGCAAAATCGCTGACTGGCAGGTCACCATCAAGATCGGCTTCCGCCTCGACGAACGCTGACTTCCGCC
The DNA here is from genome assembly GCF_044755045.1 of Pseudarthrobacter sp. NPDC092419. Lineage (NCBI taxonomy): Bacteria > Bacillati > Actinomycetota > Actinomycetes > Micrococcales > Micrococcaceae > Pseudarthrobacter > Pseudarthrobacter sp. NPDC092419. Next base: position 185,947 of record NZ_JBIVQF010000002.1, on the reverse strand, counting down.
GCACCAATCCGGGCCAGGCGCCTGACCGCCACGCTCCTGACATGGACTTTTTCCGCGCGTCGGGTTGGCAAATCGATAGTAAGCATGATTACTATTGAGCCAGAAGGATGAAGTGCTTCCGGAATCCGGAGGCCTCCTTTACTAGGAAGAGGAACGAAAAATGGGATTTATTGCATTTCTGATTCTCGGACTTATTGCTGGTGCCATCGCCAAGGCGATCCTGCCGGGTAGGCAGGGTGGCGGCTGGCTGATCACGCTCGTCCTGGGCGTCGTAGGAGCACTCCTCGGCGGCTGGATCGGCGGCATGATCTTCGGCAGCGGACTGCAGGAGTTCTTCTCCCTGCAGACGTGGCTGCTGGCCATCGGCGGCGCACTTATCGTGCTGCTGGTGTACGGCATGATCACCAAGCGCAGCGCACGCGGATAACTGACGCGAGCGCCAGGAAACCGGCCTGGGGGACATCATCCCCGGGCCGGTTTTCTTTACCCCCGGCATATCCGGCCTGAATCGGCCGGGACCGCAAAACCCCTCACGGAACAGGAGTTCGACGTGAAAAACAAGCTTCTTTTGGGCGTGGGAATCGCCACAGGTTACATTCTTGGATCACGTTCCGGCCGCGCCGCCTATGACAAGCTCAAGGCCCGCGCCGCCGGCATCTGGGACAGCCAGCCCGTGCAGGAAAAGGTCACCGTGGCCACCGGAGCAATCAAGGAAAAGGCTCCGATCATGGCCGAACAGCTGACCGAGGCTGCCCGGCGCGCCGGAACCGTGGTTGGTTCCGCCGTGCACCGCAACGACTCGGCGGCGAACTCCGGCAGCGAACCCGCCGGCACCGGCTCCGAATCTCCGGCAGCTGCCGAAGGACTGGGCGAGGACCACATCCCCGCCCACAGCACGCACCCGGAAACCACCAACCTGGGGACCTCAACCGGGAACGGCACCAAGCCGTAGCAGCCGCACGTGATGCCGGGCAGCCCGTGTGACAACGGGGAACCCGCCGCCGTGTGCTACAACTGAAAATCCTTGCTGGCCGTCGCGATCCTTGGGGGACGCGGCGGCCAGCGACGTGTTCAGGTTTTTTCGCAGGCCGCCGTCAGCGCCGGGGCGAGGCGGTGACCACCACGTTCTTGCCCCAGGGATCCTCCGTATAACAGCTGATCAGGACCACCCGATTGGGCACCACGTTCCAAATGTCGCTGTCACGGAGGGTGTTCTTGTCGTAGGTGGTAACGGAATCCACCGCGTAGTTCAGCACACCCTTCGCCGTGGTCACGGTGACGGGCTGGCCCACCAGGCCGGTGTTGCTCAGCCGGTTGAACGGGGCATCGCCGCCGTCCCAGCTGTGGCCGGCGATGTAGGTCGTATTCACCGACCCATGCCCGGGCACACCGTAGTTGGTCAGCCAGTAGGCCTCCAGCGTCAGCGGCGGAACCAGCGACCCCGCGGCGAGCTCGTCCCCGCTGACCGTCAGCGGCAATACGCGGACGTCGAAATCGGCGGCCTTGATGGACACGTGCAAAGGCGCGGCGGCCGCCGGACCCGCCGGCCTGCGCACCGCTGCCGGAGACGAAAACCCCGCCGACGGAGCCGCTGCCGACGGAACGGAAGAATGTTCGACGCCGGCGCTGCCGCCGTCGTACGCTGAACCTCCGGCGGAACTCCCCCACACTCCGTTGGCCGACGCCAGGAAGAGGGCTGCGGCGAGGCCCGCCGCGCCCAGTCCGGACACGGCAAACCAGCGCCGGCGGGTAGGCCGGCGCTGGTTATCCGTGGTCCGCGGTTCCACTGCGGGTTGTTACTTGCGGGCCGATTCCAGGCGGCGCATCCGCAGGGCAACACCCGCGGGAACTGCGATGCCAGCGGCGAGGAGGCCGGCCAGGAGCGCCAGGCCTGGGTGCGTGGCCGGCTCCGTTTCAACGGCGGTCTGGACATTGAGGCCCTTGTTAACCACTGGCGCCGCAGCCGGAGCGGCAGCGGGCGTGTCTGCCCCGATGGCGTCCGGATTGCAGGCCGCCAGGAATGCCTTGAAGAGCGCCAGGAGGTTGGCCGCCGTCTCTTCGTCCAGCGAGACAGCACCCAGGGCAGTCTCAAATTCGGCGAGCGCGGCCTCGTAGGCATCCTCGGCAGCGAGGATCTCCGGGGTGCTGATGGCTGCCTCATAGGCCGCGTTCAGGTCGTCGACCTTCTGGCCGGCTTCGTTCTCGGCGAGGACAGCAGCGTCCCGGGCAGCCTCGGCTTCAGCGATGGCGTCAGCGTCGCCCGCCTCCTGAGCGGCCGCCAGGGCGGCTTCGGCGTCAGCGACGGCGGTCGTGGCAGCCTCGAGCTCTGCCTCTGCGGCTCCGAGCTGGGCGTTGAGGTCGGCACCGGCAGCCTCTACCAGCTCAAAGTACTTGGCCTCGGCGACGGCAGCGGCCTCGGCAGCAGCCTCAAGCCGGGTAACCGTTTCCTCAGTGATGCCGGCCGCGGAGAGCGCGGCCTCAAACTGGGTGGAAGCCTGCAGGCAGGCCGCGTCACCCGGTGCCGCGCTGGCGGCCGGGGCTCCAAGAAACAGCCCTCCGGCCACAACAGCTGCCGACGCACCGGCAGCGACCCATTTAGAAACAGCAGTCATAACGTCAAAGTCCCCCTAGGACACGAAGCGACCACCGGGCCAGTCCCCGGCGGTTTCAGCGCGCCGCAGGGCATCCCGAGTGCGCTCTGTACCAAGGAGGTTCGCCGGAGGAAGCATGAGGAAAGGCCCTGCTGCTGATCGTCCGGATTGGATAGGCGGGCCTGAGCCTGTACGCCGCCCGAAAGACCGCTGTGAGGCTAAAAATACAAGGTAAACGTGATCTCGGCAACTTACCCAAACGCTGGAGAAATTCTGTGGAAGCGCTTACAGTTGTGACCTGTTCCACACTGTCGCTTCGTTGACCTGTGCAGCAGCGCCGCCATCAGGAAGGTCTCACCGTTGATTCCCACCATATTCCGCCGTCCCGACGCACGCCCACCCAAGCCCCTCAGCATCGCCGCGGCAGGCCTCCTCGCCGCTGCCCTTGCCGCGTCCGCCGCCGTCCTGCCGGCTGCAGCAACCCCCGCGCAGTCCGGGCAGGATGGCAAGAGCCGGCCGTCATCGTCGGCCCTTCACTCTCTCCGCGCCCCGGTGACGGATGAGAACTTCTATTTCGTCATGGCGGACCGCTTCAGCAACGGCAGCACCGCCAACGACGACGGAGGCCTGGGACCCGACCCCATGGTTTCCGGCTTCGACCCCACCAGCAAGGGCTTCTACAACGGCGGTGACCTGGCTGGTCTGCTCGGCAAGATCGACTACATCCAGGACTTGGGCACCACGTCCATCTGGCTCACGCCGAGCTTCAAGAACAAAGCCGTCCAGCCGGAGGACCGGTCGGCCGGCTACCACGGGTACTGGATCACGGACTTCACCCAGATCGACCCGCACCTGGGCACCAACGATGAGCTGAAGGCCCTGATTGATGAGGCGCACAAGCGCGGCATGAAGGTGTACTTCGACATCATCACCAACCACACCGCCGATGTGATCGGCTACGAGGAAGGCGCCCGCCGGCCGTACATCTCCAAGGACGCGGAGCCTTACCGGACCGCGGCAGGCGAAGCGTTCGACGACCGTGACTTCGCCGGGCTGGAGAGCTTCCCGGACCTGGATCCGGCCACGTCATTCCCCTACACGCCGCTGCTGGAGCCCGGCGAGGAGGACCTCAAGGTGCCGGCCTGGCTCAACGACCCCAGCCTGTACCACAACCGCGGGGACACCACTTTCACCGGCGAGGACGCCTACTATGGCGACTTCTTCGGCCTGGACGACCTGTTCACCGAACACCCCAAAGTGGTGGACGGGATGAAGGAGATCTACCAAACCTGGATCGGCGACTTCGGCGTGGACGGTTTCCGGATCGACACTATGAAACACGTCAATGATGAGTTCTGGCAGGAGTTCGGGCCCGACGTGCTGGCCTACGCCAAGGAACAGGGCAAGGACGAGTTCTTCATGTTCGGCGAAGTCTTCGACACCACCAAGAGCTTCACCTCCCAGTTCACCACCCGCAACCGGATGCAGGCCGTGCTCGACTTCCCGTTCCAGGACGCCGCCCGCAACTTCGCCTCCCGAAGCAAGGACACCAGGGAACTGGAAACCTTCTTCGCCGGCGACGACTGGTACACCGACGCCGATTCCAACGTCTACCAGCTGCCCACCTTCCTGGGTAACCACGACATGGGCCGCATCGGGAGCTTCATCGCCGCGGACAACCCCGAGGCGACAGACGCCGAAAAGGTGGCCCGGGACGGGCTGGCCCATGAGCTGATGTACTTCTCCCGCGGCAATCCGGTGGTCTACTACGGCGACGAACAGGGCTTCACCGGCCCCGGCGGCGATCAGGACGCCCGCCAGACGTTGTTCGCCAGCCAGGTTTCCGACTACCTGGACGACGACCTGCTGGGGACAGCCGCCACGCATGCCACGGACAACTTCGCCACGGACCACCCGCTCTACGCCAAGATCAGCGGGCTCGCGGCGCTGACCAAGGAGCATCCGGCCCTCCGGGACGGCGCGCACCAGCACCGGTACGCCTCCGAAGGTTCCGGAATCTACGCGTTCTCCCGCACCGACGCCCAGGACCAGCGCGAGTACGTGGTGGCCCTGAACAACAGTGAAGAGACCCGGACCGCCGAGGTTCCCACCTATGTGGCAAAGCGCAGCTTCACCCGGATCTATGGCGACGCCGCCGCCGAGACCAAAACCTCCGCGGACAGCACGCTGACCGTGACCGTTCCCCCGCTGAGCGCCGTCGTCTACCAGTCATCGGGCAGGATCCCGCACTCCAAGGCAGCTCCGGCCGTCGGACTCCAGGCCCCGAAGGCCGCCTCCGGTGACAACGGGCGCATCGAGGTGACGGCCGACGTCGGCGGTTCTTCGTTCTACGAGGTCACCTTCGAGGCGCGGACGGCAGGCGGGCAGTGGGAGTCGATCGGCACCGATGACACCGCACCGTACCGCGTGTTCCACGACGTCGCCGCGCTGGACCCGGGCGCGGCGGTTGAGTACCGGGCCACCGTGCTGGACAACGGCGGGCACACCCGCACCAGCCCAGTCGTGGGCGCCACGGTTCCCGCGCCGGTCCTGACCATGCAGTCGCCCGCCGAAGGCAGCAACGTCAAGGGCTCCGTCGAGGTCAGCGCCACGGCCGATCCGGAGAAGGCCAGCCACGTGGTGTCGCTGGAGCGCAGCGTCGACGGCGGGGCGTGGACGTCGCTGGGCACGGACAGCTCCTCGCCCGTGTACTCGGTGACCGACGACGTCTCCGGTCTGCCGGACGGAACCCGCGTGCAGTACCGGGCCACCATGGCCGGTCCCGGCTTCACGGTGGCCAGCCAGCCGCGGGCGGTGACGGTGGGTGACGCGCCGCAGCCCGATTCGGTCTCGGTGGCCGGCTCGCTGAACCAGGCGATGGGCTGCACGAACCAGTGGGATCCGTCCTGCGCTGAGGCGATGATGACCCTGGCCCCGGACGGCATGTGGCGGCTGACCGTCGACCTTCCCGCGGGCAGCTATGAATACAAAGCGGCCCTGAACGGCACCTGGGAAGAGAACTACGGTGCCGAGGGGATCCGCAACGGAAGCAACCTCGTGTTGGAGCACGACGGCGGGCCGGTGACCTTCACCTACGACCACGCCACCCACGTAATCACCTCCAGCTGAACCGGACGCGGGTCAGGGGTGGAGGGAGCGGTCCACGGCGGCCAGCAGCGCATTGAACCGGGGGTTGGCCGGGAGGTCGTCCAGCAGGACCGGCTTCCCGTCCGGCCCGCCCAGGGGCACCTGCCAGTTCGGATACACCTCCCCGGTGGTGCCGGGCTGGTTCTGCACGCGCCGCTCCCCCACCGCGTCCACCAGTGCCACGCCCAGAAGGGCCGACGGCGTCTGGCTGAGCAGGAGGTGCAGCGCCTCGATGGTGCGTTCCTCCGACGCTTCTCCGGCCAGGTAGCCGCGTTCCCGGAGCAGTGCGAACATCTTCTCCAGGGATGCCTCGTGCTCGGCGCGTTCTTCCGCCTCGGAGCGTTCCAACAGGCCCAGCCGGCTGCGCAGGCCCACGTGGTCCCCGGCGAGGTACCCCGCGGTGGGCGGCAGGTCGTGGGTGTTGACGCTGGCGAGCGCCTGCGTCCGGTACTTTTCGGGCGCAAGGGGGGCGTCGCCGTCGTACTCGAACCAGAGGATGGACGTGCCCAGGATGCCGCGGGCGGCGAGGTAGTCCCGCACCCAGGGTTCGAAAGTGCCCAGGTCCTCCCCGATCACTACGGCGCCGGCGCGGTGCGCCTCCAGTGCAAGGATGCCGATCAGCGCCTCGTGGTCATAACGGACGTAGGCTCCGTCCCCGGGTGTGTTCCCGCGGGGGATCCACCAAAGCCGGAACAAGCCCAGGACGTGGTCCACGCGGATGCCGCCGGCGTGCCGCAGCACAGTGGCCAGCATGTTCCGGAACGGCAGGTAGCCTGCTTCGGCCAACCGCGCCGGGTGCCACGGCGGCTGGCCCCAGTCCTGGCCCTGCTGGTTGTACATGTCCGGCGGGCACCCCACGCTGATCCCCGCGGCCAGGACGTTCCGGAGCGTCCAGGCGTCGGCGCTGCTGTGGTCCACGCCCACGGCGAGGTCGTGCACCACACCCAGCCGCATCCCGGCCCGAAGGGCGGCGCGCTGGGCGTCCTCCAGCTGCTCATCGCAGATCCACTGAAGCCAGCGATGGAACCCGATGCGGTCCGCCAGCTTCTCGCGGAGCGATTCGGCCTCCGGGCTGCCGAGCGCAAAGCCGGGGTCGGTCCAGCGGGGATCATCGGCGGGGATGTCCTCACGGAGGGCGGACCATAGCGCAAAGTCCTCCAGCCCCTGGCCGGACGCCCGGCAGAAGGCGTCAAAGGCGGCCTGCCGCGCAGGAAGACGGCGGGAGTGGTAGAGCATTTCCAGTGCCTGGAGCTTCGCGGCATACACGGCGTCCCGGTCCAGCCGGCCGCCTTCCCGGTTCAGCGCGGCCACCTCCTCGCGGAGCTTCTCCACCGCTGCCCGGCGGCGCGGTTTCAGGTACGCGAGCTCCGGAATGTCCTCGATACGGATGTAGAGCGGGTTGAAGAATCTGCGCGTGGACGGCGAGTAGGGCGATGGCTGGACTGGAGGGACCGGCTCGGCGGCGTGCAGCGGGTTGACCAGCACATAGTCGGCTCCCCGGGTGCCGCTGAGCGCGGCCAGGTCCGCCAGGTCCGAGAAGTCGCCGATGCCCCAGGAGCGCCGTGACCGGACCGAGTACAGCTGGGTTGCCAGTCCCCAGCCCCGGCGTTCCTCCAACTGCCGCGCCGTACTGAGCCTGGCGGGGGTGACCACCAGGGTGGCGGTGGCCGTGGCGTCGCCGGCCTCGGCGTGCAGGGTGTGCCACCCCAGCGGCAGGTCCTGCGGCAGTGCGAAGATGGCCCGCGCCGTGGGCACGCCGTCAACGTTCACCGGCGCCAGGCGGGCCTTCTGCCGGACAGGATCGCGGCTGCCGGAGCCGTCCTCGAGCGTGACGGCCAGGCTCACCGGGGCGCCGTCGGGGGCATGGACCGGCACTTGCGCCGGCTCACCTTCCTGGATGACGACGGCGGGAGGCAGCATCCGCCGCCACGGCGCCAGTTCTGCTTCCACCAGCGCCGCCCGGATCTGTTCATCCGTGCCGGCCTCGACGCCCAGCGCTGCGAGGACCTTGATGAGGGTGCCTTCGGCCACGGAGTGCGGCAGCCCGTCCCAGCCCTGGAACGAAGTTTCCACTCCGTGGGCGTCCGCCAGTTGCTGGAGCAGGTGGGGGTCAGGCTGTTCTGGGTGCTGCTGGTCTGAAGCCGTCATGCGTGTCCGCCTCGCGTGGTGTGGTGGGCCCGAACTTACAGTGCTGCCTGTTGCACCGGGCGCTTGCACCCCCGTGCACAACCGTTGGTCCAGATTATTGCAGGGCGGCGTTCTGCCGAAACCCGCGCCCGGCTGAGGGGCCGCGCCTACGGGTCGAAGTGGGTGCTGACCGTTCCCGCGCCCACCCTGCCCAGGATCTCGGCTGCCAGTTCCCGCAGCTTCTGGTTGCGGTGCGAGGAGGCCTTCGTGAGCAAGGCCATCGCTTCCTCCTGGGAACAGCGGTTTTGCGCCATGATGACGCCGCAGGCCAGGTCGATGGTGGTGCGGTTCTGCAGGGCCGCCGTAAGGTCGTCGGCAAGGTTCTGGGCGTCCGAGATCTTCAAGGCCAGCCGCAGCGCCCGTCCGGCCAGGCCGGCGAAACTTTCGGCGCGCTTGACGATGTCCTCGGTGAAGGTGTCGGGCTCGACGGCGAAAAAGTTCAGTGCGGCGGCGTGGTTCTCGTCCAGGGCCAGCGGCACGCCCAGCACCGCCCGGCAGCCATGTTCCGCCAGGACTCTCTGGTACTCCGGCCAGCGGTTGTCAGTGGCCACGTCGGCGAGCAGCACCGGCTTCATGGCCTCCATGGCTGTGAGGCAAGGTCCTTGGCCCAGCGCCTGCTCCAGCCGGTCCAACTCCCGGGCCCGGTCGCTGCTGCCGGCCACGGTGGTACTGCGTTTACGCCTCCGCAGGGTCACGCCGCAGTCGATGGGGCTGCCGGCCGTCTGGCTCAGGGTACCGGCGGCCACGACGGACAGTTCCCCCAGGAAATCGTTGACATTGTTGCTGCCGATGATGAGGTCATGCAGTTGCAGGAACTGGTCATGCGCGCCGGAGGATTCCATCCCTCAATATAAGCCCATCCCGCGTGCCTCGCGCTTGCCTAAGATGGCTCCATTGATGCCCGGTCCCCGGCAGGCGGCCAAGATCACCGCCCACGTCCCCACCCGCGGAGTCCGCGTGCTGGACGGCGGGCCCCGCTAGGATGTCGCGGACTGAGCCGGTTCCGGGCGCTTGGGGGAACCCGGCAGCTCACGCGGGGTCGCCGTCGGACCGGCGGCACGTTCCCTCCCGGGCGTGAGGATGAACAGGCTGCCCAGCACGACGGCGGCGCCGAGCCAAGCAGGCGCCGGGAGCCGCTCCCCCACGACCAGCACCGCAAGGACCGCCGCCACCACCGTTTCCAGGAGGGAGATACTGGTGGCGGTGCTGGCGCCGGTCCGGGCCAGCCCCCAGCCGAAGAGGACGTAGCCGGCGAACATCGGTACCACGGCCATATAGGCGCCCACCGAGAAGTTTGTCCAGGACGCGAGGAGTGGCGCACCCGTGAGCGCGAGCACGGGCATCAGCATCAGGCCGCCCAGGCCGAAGACCGCTCCCATGGCGGCCCGCGAGGAAATGCCCCCGCCGATCAGGCGATGCGCCGCCCATGAATAAAGCGCGTACGTACCGCCGGCCAGCAGGCCCAAGGCGATTCCCGCCGTCGTACCCCATGGGCTGGAGGGACCGCCCGGGACCGGAATGCCTGCCGGGGCGTGGCCCGAGAAGGAAAGCAGCGCGGCGCCGGAGATGCCCAGCAGTGCCCCTGCGGTCCACCGGCGCGTGAGGGGTTTCCGGTCGGCGAACCGTTCGATCAGTGCCGCCGCAATGGGGGCTGAGCCGATGGACACCACCGTTCCCACTGCCACGCCGGACAGGCGCATGGAGCTGTAAAAGGCCAGCGGGTAGACGGCGACGGCCACGGCGCCGAGCGCCACCAGCCGCCAGCGCGCGCCGATGTGGAAGCGGTGCCCGGCGATGGCCCGCCCGGCATACAGAGCCTGCAGGAGCCCGCCCACTCCCATGGCGGCCGCACCGATCGCCAAGGGGCTCACCGCCGGGGCCAAGGTGGCCGCCGTTCCGGTGGTGCCCCACAGGACCGATGCGCCCACCACGGACAGGGCACCCCAGCGGGCCGCCCTGCCGTGCCGGTTCCGGCCCGCTCCGGAGTCCCCGCCACGGCCCGTCACAGGGCAGCCAGGATCTCGACGGCGATGCGCCGCGCGTCGCGCAGCCTGGTGTCATCCCCTTCGAGGCCAGCGCGCGCCATGGACCCCTCGAGGAGGAAGGCCAGGTGCCGGGCGACCTCCGCGGCACGCTCCTGCGTTTCGGGCAGCAGCTCGCGCACCGCCGCTGCCAGCAGTTCCTCCACATCTTCCTTGTGACGCCGCACCGCGTCCCGGCCTCCATCTCCCGCCGGGAATTCCGCGGCTGCGTTGAGAAGCCCGCAGCCACGGAAGCCGTGCCGGTACGCGGAATTGGCGTGGTCGGCGTAGGCATCGAAGACGGCCAGAACCCGCTCGCTGGGGTTGGCCGCGGTAGCAGCGCGGGCGCTGTAAAGGTCCAGCCATTCCGCGTGCCGGGCTTCGAGGTAGGCCGCCACCAGGTCCGCTTTGGACGCGAAATTGTTGTAGAGGCTCTTCTTGGCCACCCCGGCTTCAGCGGTAATGGCATCGATGCCGGTGCCGGCCACCCCGTTGGCGTAAAAAAGCTCCGCCGCAGCTTCGAGCAGAAGCTCCCGGGCGGGCCGCCGGGACGGCGCTTGGGTCTTTTGGGCGGACACGGCAGATCCTCGATTCGCTGGTAGGTAGACCAGTCTACCTACCAGCGAATGCGGGCGCCACCGCCCGGGAATATCTGAGGGCCCGTCCCGGTTTCAGCACTGTCCAGGTAATCTGGCCACCAGCCGAACAGGAGGAGTAGCCATGTCAGTTGACTACGACGCCCCGCGGGCAACGCCCGGGGAGGAACCGGCCAACGACCTCGAGGGCCTGAAGACGGACAAGGCCGGCCGCCGCGAGGCCGTTCCTGACGTTGACGAGACGGACCTTGCGGACAGCTTCGAGCTGCCCGGCGCGGACCTGTCCCAGGAGGAACTCCAGATCCAGGTGGTTCCGGTACAGTCCGACGAATTCACCTGCATGTCCTGCTTCCTGGTCCATCACCGCAGCCAGCTGGCGCGGGAAAAGGACGGGAAGAAGTACTGCAAGGAATGCGAGTCCTGACAGCCCGCCCTCGCGCCCGCTTCCAGTCCGGGTTTCCAGGCTATGAGCGGGACGTGTACGCCGAGAACCGGTACATGAAGGCGGCCATGACGTCACGCGACACAGCCAGCGTGGGCAACTCTCCTTTGACCGGGGCGGCTGCAGGGTCCTTGACCACGAACCGGGTTTCCGGGCCGTCCGCGGCGGCCCCGTGGCCCGCGTGGATGGTGGGGTCGTCTGCGATCGGCGACGGCTGGTCCTGGGCCCGGGCCGGAAGCCCGGCCAGAGTGGATAAAACCAGCAATACCGGCAGTACTAGCATGGCGTAAACGGTGCGGCGGGCGGGCTGGAGCATAAGCGGGACCCTTCACGTTGGCGGCCATGACAGATGGTCACAAACGTCCGGGACGGAATCGGCTCCCCCTCCGCTTCCGCCCCGCGATGCCGGCCCTAGTGGATTTCCAGCGTAGTTTCCACGGGGACCTGGTTGGCCAGGCAGTCGCGCACGGGAGAGGTCTTCTGCACGTAACGGCACAGGGCCTGAAGCTGCTCGGCAGTGGCGTTCGGGCTTGCCACGCGGGCCTTTGCGCGGATTGCGGTGAAGCCGGGCCGCGGTCCGTCGAGTCCGAGGAACGGCCCCACGTCGAGGTCTCCCTCCAACTCAAACGCGAGGTCGGTCAGTTCGATCCCCTGGGCCGCGGCATTGGCGGCGTAGCCCACTGCGTAGCAGAAGCCCAGCGCCTGGAGCAGGAGTTCCACGGCATTGGGCCCCCGGTTGTTGCCCAGGAGCACCGGGGGTTCGTCCCCTTCGAGCTCAAAGGCCTCCGCGCGGGTCGTGTCGGGCTGACCCGCCTGGGTGAACCCTTGGATACGCCCGGTGTTGTACGTGCCTCCGCGCCAGGTGCTGGTGGCTTTGAACGTAAACGTCCCGAGGCCCGGGTCCGATTTGATGGCGTCGATGGTTGCCAAGAGCCCGTCCACGTCGATGCCATTGCGGGCGGTTGTTGCATTAGTCATGGCATTGCTCTCTCCTTCTGGGCCGGCCGATGCGGTCGGCGGTTAATATTCAAGTGATAGCTTGAATATTTGAATTCGACACCTGGACGGGGTATCTTGTCAAGCATCTACTTGAATAAAAGGGAAGGTGTTCTGTGGGAGACAGGGAAGCGAAGGACGCGCTGTATGACGCGTTCGCATCCGTGGCCAAAGTGCTGGGCAGCGGCCGCCGGGCTGAAATCGTGGACGTACTGGTGCAGGGGGAACGCGCCGTGGACGAAATCGCCGCGGAGATCGGCCAGAGCGTGGCCAACACCTCCCAGCATCTCCAGCAACTCCTCCGCTCCGGACTGGTCCTGACGCGCCGTGAGGGGACCAGGATCTTCTACCGGCTGGGCAGCCCCGCGGTGGCGGACCTTTGGGCATCCGTCCGGCGGGTGGCGGAGGAGCATGTCGCGGAACTGGCAAAGCTTGCCGACTCCTACCTGGGCGACCGCTCCGCGCTTGACACCCTGACCCAGCTGGAACTGAACGAGCGCATGGAGGCGGGGGACGTCGTCGTCGTCGATGTCCGGCCGGAACCCGAATTCCGCGCCGGCCATATCAGCGGTGCCGTCTCCATCCCCCTGGAAGAGCTTGAATCGCGCCTTCAAGACCTGCCCGCTGGGCAGACGGTGGTGGCGTACTGCCGCGGTCCGTACTGCGTCTTTGCCGATGACGCGGTGCGGCTGCTGCGCGCCCGGGACATTCCAGCGGCGCGCCTGGAGGCCGGATACCCCGAGTGGGCCGCTGCCAGCCTGCCCGTTGACCGCGGAGTGCCCGGCGATGACCAGGCGTAGCCCGGAAATTGCGGCTGCACTTGGGCTGCGCCAGAACCTTGCCCAATTCATGCTGCTGGTGGCCGTCAATGCGATGGTCGGCGGAACGCTTGGCCAGGAACGGACGGTCCTGCCGCTGCTGGCCGGACAGATCTTCGCCCTGGACCTTTACACCGGAGCCCTGACCTACATCCTGGCCTTCGGCCTGGCCAAGGCCGCCACGAACTATTTCGCCGGCACCCTCTCGGACCAGTACGGCCGCAAACCGGTCCTTGTCGCCGGCTGGCTCATTGCCTTACCGGTTCCGCTGATGCTGATAACTGCCCCCACCTGGGGGTGGATCGTTGCCGCGAATGTGGTGCTGGGCATCAGCCAGGGCCTGACCTGGTCCACCACCATCGTGATGAAGATGGATCTGGTGGGCCCGGCCCGGCGCGGGCTGGCCATGGGCCTGAACGAGGCTGCCGGGTATCTGGGCGTTGCCGGTGCCGCACTGGGAACGGGTTACGTGGCCGCCCATTATGGACTGCGCCCCGCGCCGTTCCTGCTGGGCGCAGCGTTCATCGCCGTGGGCCTGGGACTGTCCGTCCTCACCGTCAGGGAGACCCACCAGCACGCCAAGACCGAGGCCAGCGGGCACGTGGACAGCCACGCCGACGCCCACGCTGGCCTGAGCAACCGGGAGATCTTCTCCCTGACGAGCTTCCGCGACCGTTCGTTGTCCTCGGTGAGCCAGGCCGGGCTGGTCAACAACCTCAACGACGGCCTTGCCTGGGGCCTCTTTCCCGTCCTGTTCGCGGGAGCCGGGCTGGGAGTTGACCGGATCGGCATCCTTGCCGCGGCCTACCCGGCAGTATGGGGTGCCGGCCAACTGCTTACCGGCGGGCTTTCCGACAAAGTAGGCCGCAAGCCGCTGATCGTTGGCGGCATGCTTGTCCAGGCCCTCGCCCTTGCCATGACCGGCCTCGGTGAAGGTTTCGGGATCTGGCTGGCCGCCGCGATCCTCCTGGGTGTGGGGACGGCCATGGTCTACCCAACCCTCCTGGCAGCGATCGGCGACGTCGCCCATCCCCATTGGCGCGCCCGCTCCGTCGGGATCTACCGGCTATGGCGCGACGGCGGATTCGCCGTAGGTGCGCTGCTCTCCGGCCTTATCGCGGACGCCTACGGGATCCCGGCGGCGATCATCGCCGTCGCCGTCCTCACCGCCGCCTCCGGCATCCTGGTGGCGTTCCGGATGCGCAACGACGACCACGCATCGGCAGCAACGGACGAACCGCCGTCGACACAGCCGAGGCACCGGGTGTAGCTTTTTGCCTCCAGGGTCTTTTTGTGGGCGCCGGCCCGTCGCAGCGCCGGCCATACCAGGAGGTTGCCGTGCGCAAGATCGCGAAGTTCCTGCTCATTCCACTGCTGTTCTTCTTCATCGCCGCCGGGGCACAGCCCGCAGCCGCGGCTGCCTATCCCAAGAGCATGGCCGCCCTTGGCGACTCGATTTCGCAGGCTGCCGATGTCTGCTGCTGGTACGGGGACCACCCGGCCCAGTCCTGGTCCACCGGGAACAACCAGTACGATGGCATCCGCAGCCACTACGAGCGGCTGCTGGCCGTGCAGCCGGCCATCGCAGGGAAGAACTACAACAACTCACGCAGCGGCGCCAAAGCCGCAGACCTCCCTGCGCAGGGCCGAGCCGCGGTGGCACAGAAGGCCCAGTACGTCACCATCCTGATCGGCGCCAACGACCTCTGCACGTCCACGACGGGAGGAATGACGGATCCTGGCAGCTTCGAGACCTCCATCCGCACCTCCTTGCAAACGCTCAACCAGATGCGGCCCCGGCCCCAGGTTTTCGTCAGCAGCATCCCTAATGTCCACCACCTGTGGTCCGTCCTGAAAGGCAGCGAGATCGCGCAGTGGGTCTGGTCCACGGCCAAGGTCTGCCAGTCCATGCTCTCCACCGCCAACACTGACGCTGACCGGCAACTCGTGGTGGACCGGGAACTCGCGTTCAATGCTTCCCTCGCACGGGTCTGCCAGGAGTTCGGGCACATGTGCCGGCACGACGGCGGGGCGGTCTACAACTATCCCTTCACCGCCGGGGATGTCAGCGTCCTGGACTATTTCCACCCCAGCCTCCGGGGCCAGGCAGCCCTGGCGAACGTTACGTGGAATGCGGCCGGGTGGTCCTGACCTGCTGACGTCCCCGCCTACTCGTCGAAGTAAGTGAAGGTTTTCGCCCCGCCGGCGATGGATGCCACCACCGCGGCGGCGACATCCCGGAGCTTCATGTTGCGGGTGTTTGAGGCCTTCTGCAGCACGCGGAAGGCGGAATCCTGCCCGCACCTGTTCTGGGCCATGATGGCACCGGTGGCAAGATCGATCACGGTCCGGCTCTGCATGGCAGCGCTCATGCCTTCCCGGGTGTCCTCGAGTTTGGCCATCCGCAGCACGAGCGAGAGCCCCTTCGACGCCTGCTGCACCAGTGCATCGGCGGCCGCAGCGGCATTGCGGTCGAATGCACCGGCCTCCCTGCCGTAGACGTTCAGTACGCCGCGGCACCCGTCTTCGAGCTTCAGCGGAACGCTCAGCACGGCAAGAAACCCGTTGTTCCCGGCGGCAGCGGCGTACTCCGGCCACAGCCGTTCACCCCTCAAATCCGGCACGTTGACCGTGGAGTGGGTGTGCACGGCAGTCATCCCGGGGCCGCCGCCGAAACGGCCTTCCAGCTGATCGAGGAGCTGCGCGGCAGGGTCGCTGCCGGCCACGACGGAGGCCTTCTTGTGCCGGTCCAGCCGGATTCCACACACTATTTCCGAGCCGTCCGGGCCCAGAGTGGCTGCCACATACCGGGCCAGCTCCGAGAGAAGCACATCGACAACGGGGCCACTTTCCAGAACCAGGTTCTGCAGGAGCAGGGCCACGTCGGCCTGGATTCTTTCGTGTGGGACAGCTGTATGGGGCACGGTTCTCCCTCCGGACATTGGTCTCGAGCCATAACTGCATGGCCCGCCCACTGCCGAACGGTAGTTCCACCCTACCCGCGCCGCCGGAAACCACGGAGGCAGCGGCGGGCAGTGACGCCGTCACCCGTTTCTTGAGGCGTGGGGAGGCCCTGGAGTGGAAACTATCCGCCCCGCAGCTTCGCGAGGATTTCGTCGTTGGACTGCACCGCCTGCCGGTAGGCCGTGGACAGGATGCGCAGCATGTCCGCGGCGTCCTCACTGTCCTCGGAGGCCATCGCGTCCCTGGCGTAGGTAACGCGGATGTTGTGCGCAAAGGCGTCGGCGCCGGTCTGCGCGATGCAGTTATGCGTTGAGATGCCGGCGAGCACCACTTCCTCGGCACCCCAGTTCCGCAGCCGGGCCAGGAGGTCGGTGCCCACGAAGGCGCTGTCGCGGGTCTTGTTCAGTTGCGGCAGCCCGTCCTTGGCCAGGCCCGGCACGGCCTCGGCCTGCTTGCTGCCGCGGAAGATGAAGCCCTGGTCGTCGTCGAGCATGTTCAGCGTCCAGGTGGACTTGTCCCGCTCGTGTTCCGTCCCTACTAGGAGGGCCTTGTGGCCGGTTGCGGTGAAGCCCTCCAGGAGCGCGTTGCAGGAGGCCACCACCCGGTCCTGCTGCGCGGCCAGTTCGGGCGCCTCGAAGTAGGCGTTCTGCATGTCGATTACCAGCAGTGCGATCACGGGAGCCTACTTCGCAGCCTTGGCGGCCGCCTTGGCCGCCTGTTTGGACGCGCGGACTTTGGCGAGGGATTCGGGGTCCACGATGTCCGCCACCGAAAGGTAGGCGCCAGCCTCGCCGTATCGGCCTGCGGCCTCGCGCCAGCCAGGAGCCTGCAGCCCGCGCTGCTTGCCCAGCAGCGCAAGGAAGATCTTCGCCTTCTGATCCCCGAAACCGGGCAATGCCTTCAACCTTCGCAGCACCTCAGGGCCGTCCGGGTCGCCTTTGGTCCAGATTGCTTTGGTGTCGCCGCCCCATTCGGTGTGCACGGTGTCCGCGAGCGCCTGGACGCGCGCGGCCATGGATCCGGGAAACCGGTGGACGGCCGGGCGCTCCTTGAAGAGCTCCACGAACGCCTTTGGATCGTGCCCTGCGACGGCCTCCGGATCGATGGAGCCGAGCCGTGCCCGAATCTTCTCCGGCCCCGCGAACGCGGATTCCATGGTCACCTGCTGGTCCAGCAGCATTCCGGTCAACAGCGCGAAGTCATCTTCGCTGAGCAGCTTATCCGCGGCGGGGTCGCCTGTGATGTGCAGTTCCATGCGCCCATCCTGCCACTCCGCGGCCCTCCCCCGGGAAACCAAGTACCGGCCCTGCCAAAAAACGAGTACTCCTTACGCGTTACCTGCCATACCCGCCCGGGCTAAGTTTTTCCTCACAGCCAACGGGGGTCTGGCTCGCAGCACTTGACTCATGAGGGGGTGGGGCTGGCGATGCATATGCGGCACACAGCAGGTTTCCCTGGGCACCGGCCCCGGGTACTAAGCGGGGCCGGCGATGAGGAGGCCTTTGAGACCGAGGCCTCTCCCCCAGCCGTCGCCGGCCCCCTCCTCCTGGACACAGTCGCCGAATTCGAACCGATCACCGGCGTCGAAAGCCTCTCGGCATCGCTGCTGCGGCTGGCTGCCGCGGCCGCCGCGGTGATGGCGTCGAACGTCCGAATCCCCGTGGACTGCGGCCTCGTAGTCCTGCAGCCCACCCGCCCGGCGCAGGTGTCCGGTACCTCCCCGGATGCGGCCCGCCTCCTGGAATGGGAAATCGCAAGGCATCAGGGGCCGGCGAGCGCGGTGCTCGCGGGCGGCCACCCCGTGGGGGCGCTTCAAGGAAGCGGAGACGTGCGCTGGCCGCAGTACGCCGAACAGATGTACGACGCCGGACTGGCCAGTTCGCTGGCCGTGCGGCTTCGGCTGGACTGCTGCAGGGAGTGGCAGGGGACGCGGGCGGCCCTCACCTTCCATTCCCGCAGCGCCGGCGGGCTTTCGATGGACGTGATCGCAGCCGCCCGTTTCCTCGCCGTACCTGCGGCCCGCGGCCTGGAGCGCGTGCTTGAGGGAGTTGCGCGGACCAGAACCGCCCTCCCCGGAACGCACAATCCCCGGCTCCCTGCAGCAGCAGGAAACCGGGGATCATGTCCACTCTCCGAAAGAGTGGGCCCTGTGGGGCTCGAACCCACGACCCACGGATTAAAAGTCCGATGCTCTACCAACTGAGCTAAAGGCCCCTGCCGGGCAACACTGCCGCCCGGCCCAATCCATTTCTGGACGTTTAATACTCTAACGCATGCTCCCGCCGCCTTCGCACCCGGCCGGGCGCCGCCGTCGTACGCTGACGCCCGCCCGGCAGCGCCTCCATGGTGCGCCCCCGGATGCTCGATTTCCACCGCGGCACAGGAGTAGCGTGGGGGCATGAGCGAGGAACCAGGATCCAGTCCGTATGGCGGCGCGAACCGGCACCACAAGCCGAAGCCCTTTGCCCCGGTTGATTTCGAGCCTTTCGCGGGCGGCGCGGATCCGGCACGGATCTCCGAGGCCGCCCACCTCGCCGCTCAGGCGCTGGTCCGCCATGGCCGGGACAGCGATGATCCGGTGGTCACCGAGCGCCTGGTGAAACTCGCCGATGAACAGGGTCTGGAGGCGATCGCGGAGATGTGGGCGGAGAGCCCCGCACGCTCTCTGCCCGGAGCCCTGTGGCGCCTGTACGCACTGCGGGCCGCCACCGTCCGCGACCCGGAGCGGATCTCGGTGTACTTCCGCGCCGGCAAGGACACGGCGCAGGTCTCCAACGTGGTGGCCGGTGCTGCGGAGCCGCCCGGGGCGGATGAGATGACAGCCATGGCAGACGCCATACTTTCGGGCGCGTTCGACGGCGAATTCGACGTTGCGCTGGAACGTTCCGCCGCGTTCTGCCGCGTCGTCGCGCTCGGCCAGGCGACCCTCGCCGACGGTGCCGAGCACGCCAATGAGGCCCACGCCAGCAAGCTCACCCGCAGCTCCCACCAGCTGGTGAAAACCGCGGAGGACCTGGAGCACGCCGCCAACGCCTGGCGCCTGGGCGAGCTGGACTAGCACCCTGGCGCCACCCCGGATGCCCCGATTGTCAAGATTGACTTGGACCAAGCATCGTAGAACACTGAAACTGGTGCCGAACCGCGAAACCCCCGGGCTTCAACAATTAGCCGCCTAGAGCGGCCTACCGCCGAGAGGCGTATCCGGTTCGGCACCATTTTTGCCTCCGTTTTCATACCCTGCCGGTAGAGTTAGCGCGTGAAGCTGCGCCTTTTCCCCCAGGAGCCCGCCGGGCTGAACCTTCTCTCCCAGATGGCACAGCAGATTGTGCTCGCCTCCGGC
This sequence comes from Pseudarthrobacter sp. NPDC092419, assembly GCF_044755045.1. Lineage (NCBI taxonomy): Bacteria > Bacillati > Actinomycetota > Actinomycetes > Micrococcales > Micrococcaceae > Pseudarthrobacter > Pseudarthrobacter sp. NPDC092419. The sequence continues at coordinate 166,845 of NZ_JBIVQF010000002.1, read as the reverse complement.
ACGCTCGCGGAGATCCTGGGCGTACCGGCAGCCGAGCAGGGCCGGCTCGTGGAGGACATGCACAACCACGAGGCCAAGTCGGCTGAACTGAACTTCGCCCTCCTAACGCACATGCGCACCAGCTTCGTGAACCCGCTCCCCCGCGAGGATATGTACGCCCTGTCCCGCTACCTGAACGAAGCCATGGAGAAGATGGACGCCGCCGCAGAGCTGGTGGGCCTCTACAAGCTGGACCGGTTGCCCAAGCGCGCCGCCGAGCAGCTGGAGATCATCAGCCGGCAGGCCGAGCTCACCGTTGACGCGATGCGCCGCCTGGACAACCTGGACGACCTCGAGGACTACTGGATCGAAATCCTCCGCCTCGCCAAACGGGCCGAACGGACGCACCGGCTGTGGGTCTCGGACATGATCAACGACATGAAGTGGGCGCAGTACTCCCGCAACCGCGACGTCGCCAACCAGCTGGTGGAGGTCACCAAGGACATGCGGCGTGTCGCCGTCCAGGTGGGCAGCATCATCGTCAAGGAATCGTGAGGTGGCTCCGGTCATCTTCGGCGCGGTGGTGCTGCTTGCTGCCGGATTCGCATTCTTGAACGGCTTCCGTGACGCATCTACTTCCGTGGCACTGGCCGTCCGCACCAGGGCCCTTACCCCAAGCGTGGCCGTTCTGCTGGCGGGATTCTTCAACTTCGTCGGCGCCCTCCTGAGTGCAGGCTTTGCCGTGGCCATCAGCCGGACCTGGATCAGCCTCCCCGGCGGAACGGACGGCCTTACCATCCTCGCGGCGGGGCTGGCCAGCGCCTGTGCGTGGGGAATCCTGATGTGGTGGCGCGGCATCCCGACCTCCTCCACGCATGCATTGGTAGGCGGGCTGGCCGGCGCAGCCCTGGCCAGCCTGATGGTGGGCGGCCCAGGCGTCCGCGGGGTTGACCAGTCCCTGCTGCTGCAGGTGGTGCTGCCGCTGCTGCTGTCACCGCTGGTTGCGTACAGCGGCGCCTTCCTGCTGGTCTATCCCGCCACCTGGAGCGCCCGCTACACGCAGCCGTCCGTGGTCAACCAGCGGTTCCGCCGCAGCCAGGCGGTTGCCGCGGGGGCGGTGGCCTTCGGCCACGGCCTGCAGGACGGGCAGCGGATCAGCGCCGTGCTGCTGCTGGCGCTGATCGCCGGGGGGTATGACGACGGCGGCGGCATCCCCTCCTGGGTGGCCCTCCTGACCGCCGTGCTCATCAGCGCGGGGACACTGTTTGGCGGCTGGCGCATTTCCCACACGGTGGGCTACAAGATCACCCGGATCGACCCCCTGCGCGGCTCCGTGGCGCAGATCCACAGCGCGCTCCTGCTGCTTCTGGGGGCCGTGGTGTTCCACTGGCCACTGTCCAGTACCCATACCGTCACCGCTGCGGCCCTCGGCGCGGGCGAAAACCAGCACTTTTCAGTCACCAACCGGAAGCTCGTGTTCCGCATCGTGGCGCTCTGGGTGCTGACGCCGCTGGCTGCTGCCACGCTGGCGTTCATCCTGGCGCTGGCGCTCTCGCCCCTGCCGTAAGACCCTATACACCCGGGCGGCGGTGACGTACATTCAAAAGTACGTTCCGGCGGCGGTGACGCCTGGAACGTGCGTCCGGGCCGTGTGCTGGGCCCGGAACCGCGCCGCTGCAGCCACCGGCGGCCCCCATGCACTTCGTGGAAAAGAGCCGGCGCTTTGTCCCACTCCGTTCCCCGGTACCCCCTGCCACTGCCCAGGGCTCTGCGGTGCGAGTCCTGCGGAACCGAACACCGGCTCACCATCCATGCGATCACCGCGATGGAGACAGGCAACAGCGAACTCGTTACCGTGTCCTACACCTGCGCCGACTGCCAGCGGTTCCAGGAGCATCCTGCGTACGCTGCGGACGTGACGGCCGTCCTGCACCAGGTCCGCTGGATGGCGCGGGTCATCCTGTTCGGCGACGACTACGTGCACTGCGGTTTCCCGATGGAGGAGGCCGAACTGGAGGTCGAGCGGCTCTGCTACCGGAGCAGTGCGACCGGCGGCGGGCTCAACACGCTGTCACTGCCGGTCCGCGTGCTGCGCTGCCACTGCGGCTTCCAGCTCGAAGTCCCGGGATAGCGTTCCCGGGACAGAAGAGCTTTATCCGAAGCGGCCGGAGACGTAGTCCTCGGTGGCCTTCTGGGTGGGGTTGCTGAAGATGGTGTGCGTGTCCCCCACCTCGATCAGCTTGCCGGGCTTGCCGGTGCCGGCAATGTTGAAGAACGCGGTGCGGTCCGAAACGCGCGCCGCCTGCTGCATGTTGTGCGTCACAATGACAACGGTGTACTGGTCCTTGAGCTCATTGATGAGGTCCTCAATGGCAAGGGTGGAGATGGGGTCCAGCGCGGAGCAGGGTTCGTCCATCAGGATGACCTGCGGCTCCACGGCGATGGCCCGCGCGATGCAGAGGCGCTGCTGCTGGCCGCCGGACAGGCCGGAGCCGGGCTTCTCCAGCCGGTCCTTGACCTCGTTCCACAGGTTGGCACCCTTGAGTGAGCGCTCCACCAGGACGTCGGCCTCGCCCTTGGAGATCTTCTTGTTGTTCAGTTTCACGCCGGCCAGGACGTTGTCCCGGATGGACATGGTGGGGAACGGGTTGGGGCGCTGGAACACCATGCCGATCTGCGAACGCACCGTCACCGGGTCAACGCCGGGCCCATAGAGGTTGTCGCCGTCCAGCAGGACGTCGCCTTCCACGCGGGCGCCGGGGATGACCTCGTGCATGCGGTTCAGGGTCCGCAGGAAGGTGGACTTGCCGCAGCCGGACGGGCCGATGAAGGCGGTCACCGACTTGGCCTCGATGTTGATGGTCACGTCTTCCACGGCAAGGAAGTCGCCGTAGTACACGTTCAGGTCCTTGACGTCGATGCGCTTAGACATGGTGTTCCTTCACTAACTGGGTATGAATTGAAGTCTAGGATCCGGCCCGGAAGAGTGGAAGGGCCGGCGTCCGGGGAACGGAGCGGAAGGGCTGGTCAGCGGCCGATCTTCGGCGCGAACACCCGGGCGATCAGCCTTGCGCCGAGGTTCAGGACCATCACCAGGATGATCAGCACCAGGGCCGCCCCCCACGCACGCTGGTTGGACGGGTCCGGGTTGGCCGGTGACGTGGGATTGAGGATCTGGGTGTAGATAAAGGTGGGCAGGGAAGCCATCCATCCGCCGAACACGTTGTTGTTAATGCTGGTGGCGAATCCGGCGGTGACCAGGATGGGCGCCGTTTCGCCGATGACGCGGGCGATGGCCAGGGTGACGCCGGAAGCGATACCGGAGATCGCCGTCGGAATAACGACCTTAAGGATGGTCCGCCACTTCCGCACGCCCAGGGCGTAGGCGGCCTCACGCAGCTCGTTCGGGACGATCTTGAGCATTTCCTCGCTGGAACGCACCACAACGGGGATCATCAGGACGGAAAGCGCAACGGCGGCTACCGCGCCGGTCTTGGTCCCCGGCCCCACCACCGCGAAGAAGAAGGCGGCGGCGAAGAGACCGGCCACGATGGACGGGATGCCGGTCATGACGTCCACGAAGAACGTGATGGCCCGGGCCAACCGGCCCTCGTTGCCGTATTCGACCAGGTAGATGGCGGTCAGCAGGCCCACCGGAACGGAGATCACGGTGGCCAGGAGGGTGATCTGCACAGTGCCCAGGAGCGCGTGGTAGATGCCCCCCAGAACCGGGGTCCCGTTCTCCACGGCCTTGTTGTCGTAGACGCCGGTGACGCCGTTCATGGAGTTGGTCAGGAAGCCGGGGGTCACGAGGCCCGGGATGCCGTTGACCAGGACCGTCCAAACCACGGAGACCAGCGGAAGCAGCGCAACCAGGAAGGAGCCCACCACGAGGCAGGTGGCCAGCTTGTCCTTGGCCTTCCGGGGTCCTTCCACCGCTGCGCTCCAGGACACGAGCCCCACGGCGAACAGGATGGCCGAGACGATGCCCCAACCGAAGACATTGAACCCGATCAGGGCCATGATGGCTGCACCGGCAATAAGCGCGCCGGCCAGCACCGCGTAGGGAGCATACTTGGGCAGTTGGCCCTTGGTCAGGGCGGAGCGCTTGCTGCGCAGGGGGGTAAGCGTGGAGGTCATTTAGTTGGCTCCCGAGAATTCTTTGTGCCTGCTGATGATCCAGCGGGCGACCATGTTCACGGCCAGGGTGATGATGAACAGGACCAGGCCGGCGGCGATGAGGGTGCTGACCTTCAGTCCGCTCGCTTCCGGGAAGTTCAGTGCGATTTCCGCGGCAATGGTCTGGTTACCGGACTGGATGAGGCTGGCGGTGAGGGCACCCGAGGAGAGCACCAGCGCCACGGCCATCGTTTCACCCAGCGCGCGGCCCAGGCCGAGCATGACGGCGCTGATGATGCCGGGACGGGCGAACGGAAGAACAGACATCTTGATCATTTCCCAGCGGGTGGCGCCGAGCGCCAGGGCGGCCTCTTCGTGCAGCTTGGGGGTCTGCAGGAAGATTTCACGGGACAGGGAAGTGATGATGGGGAGCACCATGACGGACAGCACGATGCCGGCGGTGAGGATCGTCTTGCCGGTGGCGGATGCCGGTCCCTGGAAGATAGGCAGCCAGCCCAAGTTCGCGGCAAGCCAGTTGTAGGCGGGGGAAATTTCCTTGGCCAGGAATGCCGCGCCCCACGCGCCGTAGATCACGGAGGGAATCGCGGCCAGCAGGTCAATCACGTAGCCCAGGCCCGCGGCGAGGCCGCGGGGGGCAAAGTGCGAGATGAAGAGGGCGACACCGATGGCGATCGGGGTGGCGATGACAAGGGCAATCACCGCGGCGATCAGCGTGCCGATGACGATGGGCCAGATGTAGGCGAAGAATCCTTCACCGCCGCCGATCTCTTCGGCGGGGGCAGTCAGGGCAGGGATGGCCTGGACCACCAGGAACAGGGCGACGCCGAAGAGGACGGCGAGGATGAGGCAGCCCGCGGCCAGGGCGGCGCCCGAAAATACTTTGTCCCCGGCGCGGCCGGCGCCCTGGGTGCTGGTCAGGGTTGTGGCGGTCATTCGACGGCCCTTCGATCGTGGAGGTACTGAAACTGGGGGTGCGGCTTCAATGCCAAGTTCCCCGCACTGCCTCACGGCTGTGCGGGGAACCCGGTTTTGGTGCGGTAATTAGGACTTTACCTTGATGGACTCGATGGCCTTGACAGCCTTCTCGGCCAGCTCGGCGGAAATCGGAGCCGACTTCGCGGAATCCGCGGCGGCCTGCTGGCCTTCCTCGGACACTACGTAGTTCTCGAAGGCCTTGACGAGGTCAACGGTTTCCTGGTCTGCGTAGGTGGAGCACACCACGTGGAAGGAGACCAGAACGATCGGGTAGGCACCCTCGATGGTGGTCTTGCGGTCCAGCTTGATGGACATGTCGTTCTCGGAACGGCCTTCCACGGGCTTGCCGGCGTCGACGGCCTTGGCGGCGGCCTCGGCGGAGATGGTGGTGAAGGACTCGCCCACCTTGATCTGGGCCACGCCGAGCTTGCCGCTCACGGCGGAGTCGTCAGCATAAGTTACGGCGCCGGGGGTGTCGGTGACGGCCTTGACCACACCGGAGGTTCCCTTGGCGTTCTCACCCTTCAGGCTTGCCGGCCATTCGCCGTCGGCCTTGTCGGTCCATGCCTCGGGGGCAGCGGCAGCCAGGTACTCGGTGAAGTTCTTGGTGGTTCCGGAATCGTCGGAACGGTGCACTGCGGTGATCTTGAGGTCGGGCAGGGTGGTGCCCTCGTTCAGCGCTGCAATCGCGGGGTCGTTCCACTTGGCGATTTCGCCGCGGAAGATCTTGGCAGCCGTAGCGGCGTCAAGCTTGAGTTCCTTGACCTCCGGCAGGTTGTACGCGATGGCGATCGGGGAAACGTATACCGGAATGTTCAGCGCGCCTTCAGGACCGCAGACCTTCTTGGAGTCCTCGAGCTCTTCGTCCTTCAGGTAGGCGTCGGAGCCTGCGAACTGGGCGGAGCCGTCCAGGATGGCCTTGCGGCCGGCGCCGGAACCGTCCGGGGAGTACTGTACGGTTGCGCCGGGGTTGGCGGCCGCGAACTCGGTCTTCCAGGCGTCCATGGCTGCGCCCTGGGCGGATGAACCGATGCCGGTGAGGGTACCGGTGACCTTAGCGCCGCCGGACGCCTGGTCTGCGGGAGCGGTGCCCGTAGCGTTGTCTGAACCGCATGCCGTAAGCGCGAGTGCGCCGGCTGCGATAACAGCGATAGCCGCGTGGCGGCCGAAGCGGAGTGCCTTCACAGATGTACCCCTTCCAGGGTTATTCAGGTGCGGGACAGGGCTGGAGGGGCCCTGTTGCGCGATGCGTACGTTTTGTACCTCGAAGAAACTTATGGGCCCCAGGTAACGGGATTGGCCGTCCAAGATGAACGGAAGGTGAACGCGCAGACCACATTAGTTTACAAATACCGGGTCGCCGTTGCGCAGATCACATTTCAGGCCCTAAAGGCGGCCACGAAATAGACTGGGCCCCATGGCGCCCTCCGCAGGACTCTCAGCAGGCAGGCGGTTCCTGCGCGGCCGTGTCCAGACTGGGCTGATCCGAAGCCGGAATTCCCTTGTGCCTGCCGTGCAGATGACCGTTTGCGCCGTGGGAGCGTATGCCTTTGCCGAGTATGTACTCGGGCACTCGGGACCCCTCTTCGCCGCCACTTCCTCGCTGATCGCCCTCGGATTCTCCCGCGAACCGCGGCTTCGGCGTGTCGTGGAGGTGGGCCTGGGCTGCACCATTGGCATCGCCGTAGGTGACTTGCTGCTCCACTGGCTGGGCAGCGGAATCTGGCAGGCCGCCGTCGTACTTCTCTTCTCCATCCTGCTGGCCCGTTTCCTGGACAGCGGCACGATCTTCACCACCCAGCTGGGGCTGCAGTCCCTGCTGGTGGTGCTGCTGCCGGCACCCGACGGCGGCCCCTTCACGCGCAGTCTCGACGCCGTGGTGGGCGGGCTGTTCGCCCTGCTGGTGACCATCCTGATCCCGAAGGATCCGCGGCGCGAGCCCCGCAGGGATGTCCGGAAGCTGCTCCACGAGCTGGCAGAGGTGCTGCGCGAATGCAGCACGGCCCTGATCAACAGCGACTCCACGCAGGCGTGGCACGCGCTGATCCGCGGCCGGAACTGCCAGCCCTTGGTAGACGCGATGCGCCAGTCGCTGCGGGCCTCCGGCGAGGTGGCCACCCTGGCGCCCGCCTACCGGCGGCACCGGGACGAGCTGGAACGGCTCGCCGGGTCGCTCGATTTCATTGACCTTGCACTGCGCAACAGCCGCGTTTTTGCCCGCCGGCTCACCAGCGCCATCAATCATGCCGCGCTCACCGATGCGGCCACGGAGAACATCGCGGAGGTGCTGCAGGACACCGCTGCCGCGATTGACGAGCTCTCGCTGGGCCTTGCGGAAACGCACGACGGCGTCCGGCGCGCCCACCTGCGCACCGCCCGGCAGGAGCTCAGCGAAATCGCCCTGCGGCTGCACCCCAAGCTGCTCGAGGTGGAGCGGCTGGAGGGCGAGACCGTGGTGATGCTGTACCGGCCGTTGATGGTGGACCTCCTGGAGGCCACGGGGATGGACGCGCAGGAAGCGCGGGACGTGCTGCCGGCGCTGTGAGCGGCCTCAGCCCTGGGTTTCGGCTGCCTGCTGGAGCCTCAGGTCATCGGCCATACGTGCCACGTGCAGGGTCAGGTAGGTGACTTCGTCCTCGGTGAGGGGTTGGCCCAGCCGCAGCTCCAGCACAGCCTGCAGCTTCAGTGCCGTTCCGTAGGCGTCGGGGTAGGCGGTACGGATGGCGGATCCCAGGCCGGTGGCACCTTCGGCCAGCTGCCTGCCGGTGTGGGCACGGACGAAGAAGTACCTCAGGTGGGTGATGAACCGGGCGGCATTCACGGTTTCCCGGTCGAACGCCCGCCCATAGGCCTGTTCCAGGACCTCGAACAGCTGCGCGAACACCCCGGTCATCTGGTACGTGTAGGACAGGTCTCCGCTGGCAAAACCGGCATTGACCAGGTGCAGGGCAACCGCCACCGCCTCATCGCGGGGCAGCGGCTCCTCAAGCCTGCTGTTGACGAAATCCACAATTTTCTGGGCCATCCGCAGCTCGTCCGGATAGAGATGGGCCACCTCGGCGCGGAGGGGGTATTCGATCACCAGGCCCTGGCGCAGCCGCTTGATGGCGAAGCTGAGGTGGTCCGCGAGCGCCACGACGGTGGTGGAGTTCAACGGCCCCGCCATGCCGCCGCGGGCAATCTCGAGTGCCTGGTCCGCGAGCATCAGGTGTTCCGGCGGGATGGCGGCCACGAGCGCACCGAAGTTGTCCGCGTTGCGGCCGTCTTCCGGGACGAAGACCCGAACCACCTTGGCCTGGTCAACCTGCTGACCGGGCTTCGCCTGGAAACCCAGGCCGCGGCCGGTGAGGATGACCTCTCCCCTGCCGTCCGCGTCCCGGGCGAGGACGACGTTGTTATTAAAGACGCGAAGCACCTCCACGCCGTCCTCCTTTCGTTCGTAACCCGGCAGCCGTCGTCGTGCGCTGCCGGGTGCTGCTAGTTCAGGCTGGCGCCATTGGTGGCAATGACTTCCTTGTACCATCCGTAGGACTTTTTGGGGTAGCGGGCAAGGGTGCCGGTGCCGTCATCGTTGCGGTCCACGTAGATGAAGCCGTAGCGCTTGCTCATCTGGGCCGTCGAAGCACTCACCACATCGATGCAGCCCCAGGAGGTGTAGCCCATCAGCCGGACGCCGTCGGCCACCGCCTCGCGCGCTTGCACAAGATGGTCGTTGAGGTAGGCGATCCGGTAGTCGTCAACCACCGTTTTCGTCCCGTCCACCTCCACAAGCTGGTCTTTGGCGCCCATGCCGTTCTCCACGATGAACAGCGGCTTCTGCCAGCGGTCCCAGTAGTCGTTCAGGGCCACGCGCAGACCCTGCGGATCGATCTGCCAGCCCCATTCGGAGGCCTTGAGCGTGGGGTTGGGCACTCCGCCCATAATGTTGCCGGGGCCCTTGCCCTTCCTGGCGGGGTCAGCAGTTTCGCAGATGCTCATGTAGTAACTGAAGGAGACGAAGTCCACGGTGTTTTTGAGGTCTTCGCGGTCCTGCGCGGTGATCTTCAGTTCGATGCCGTTGTCCCGGAAGTAGCGCAGCAGGTAGCCCGGGTACTCGCCGCGGCAGTGGATGTCGCCGAACGCGTAGCTGTCCTGGGCTGTGTGCATGGCAGCCACAACGTCGGCGGGATCCGGGGTGAGCGGGTAGACCGGCAAGGCGATGATCATGCAGCCCACCTGCGCGCCGGGCATGAGCTCGTGGGCCAGTCTGGTCGCCCGGGCCGACGCCACCAGCTCGTGGTGGATCGCCTGGTAGAGGTCCTGCTTGGTGAGCTGCTCCTTGGGCGTGGGGATTCCGCCGGAGAGGAACGGTTCATGAATCACCGAATTGATCTCGTTGAACGTGAGCCAGTACTTCACCCGGCCGCCGAAGTGCTCAAACAGGGTGCGGCAGTAGCGCTCGTAGAAGCCGATCAGTTCGCGGTTGGTCCACCCGTCGTACTTCCGGGCAAGGTGCAGCGGGGTCTCGTAGTGGCTGATGGTCACCAGCGGTTCGATGCCGTGCTTCTCCAGCTCGTCCAGCACACGGGAGTAGAAGGCCAGGCCTTCGGCGTTGGGGGTTTCCTCATCGCCCAGGGGGAAGATGCGGCTCCAGGCAATGGAGAACCGGAACACTTTGAACCCCATCTCGGCGAAGAGTGCGATGTCCTCCGCATAGCGGTGGTAAAAATCGATCGCCACCTGCTTGAGGTTGTCCGGCGTCGGCCCCTCGGTGGGGGCTTCCGTGATGCCCTTGGGCATGACGTCCTGGATCGACAGGCCCTTGCCGTCCTCGTTGTAGGCGCCTTCGAGCTGGTTGGCGGCAGTGGCGCCGCCCCACAGGAATCCGTCAGGGAAAGTGGTGGTCACAGTTGTTCCTTTGTCAGTCGGGATTGGCTGGATGTGGCGGCATCAGGGCCGCACGCTGATGGCGGCCTGGCCCTGCGCCAGGGTGCCGCCGGGCAGTGACGAACCATCCACGGGTGTCACGCTGGCAAGTTGAGCGGTGTTGGTGACCATCACCAGGGTGGTGGTGTCATAGCCGGCTTCGGCCACCAGGTCCAGGTCCACGACGGCGAGAAGGTCACCGGCCCGGACTTGGTCGCCGCGGACCACGGCTGCTTCGAAGCCACGTCCCTGGAGCTGCACGGTATCGATTCCGATGTGGACCAGGACTTCCACGCCATCGTCGGATTTGATGCCGAAGGCGTGGCCGGTCTTCATGGCGGCCTTGATGGTTCCGGTGATGGGTGAACAGATGCGGCCGTCCGCAGGGACGATGCCCAGGCCACTGCCCATGGCGCCGGAGGAGAACACTTTGTCCTGGACCTCCGCCAGTGCCACAGCCTGACCGGACACGGGAGCCAGGAGCTCCACGGTGCCGGCCGTACCGGCGGACGCGGCGGGTCCGGCCGCGCCGGTGGCCGGCTGAACCGGGACGGGCGAACCTGCCTCCAGCGGGTCCGCGGCGGACCCGGGAAGGGGCGCGCCGGCGTCCGCGGCTTCCAGCTCACGCGGGCCGAAGAAGAAGGTGAGGGTGAAGGCAATGGCGACGGCGAGGCCGGTGCCCAGCAGCTGGAGGCTGAAGTTGCCCACGGTGCTGAAAGCCGGCAGGCCAAGGAGTGACGGGAATACGAAGGAGCTGGCGCCGCTGCCGCCGACCGCCGCGATCGCGCCACCGACGATGCCGCCCGCAATGCCGAAGTAGAACGGCTTCTTCAGCGGCAGGTTGACGCCGTAGATGGCCGGTTCGGTGATGCCGGCGAGGAAGCCGGAGAGTGCTGCAGGTCCCGCCACGGTACGGCGGGCCTTGTTGCGGGTGCGGAGCATGACGGCAAGGGTGGCCGCGGCCTGGCCGAGGACTGCCGCTAGCAGCGGGCCCATCATGAGCGAGTAGCCCTGCGTGGACATTTCACTGAGCATGCCGGGGACCAGACCCCAGTGCAGTCCGAAGAGGACGAAAACCTGCCAGAAGCCGCCCATGATGGCGCCGGCGAGCCAGGGCACGTAGGTGAAGGCGGCGTTGATCCCGGCGGAAAGGCCCTGTGCGGCAAAGGTGGTGACTGGGCCCACCGTCATCAGGACCAGTGGAACCATGACCAGGAGCGTGAGCAGCGGCGTGGTGAAGTTCCGGATGGCTGACGGAAGGACACCTGTCAGGAAGCGCTCAAGGTAACCCTGCAGCCATACGGCCACGATGATAGGCAGCACCGAACTGGTGTAGTTCATCATCACCACCGGAATGCCGGCGAAGCTGACCGGTGCGCCCGCGCCGGCCAACGCCACGATGCTTGGGTAGACCAGGGCTGCAGCGATGGCCATGGACGTGAACTGGTTGGTCTTGAACCGTTTGGCAGCCGTGACAGCCAGGAACACCGGCAGGAAGTAGAAGAGGGCGTCAGCGGTGGCTGCCAGGATCACGTTGGTCTGGGATTCCGGTGCCAGCCAGCCCAGCTGGGTGGCCAGGCTGAGGAACGCCTTGAGCAGGCCCGCCGCCGCCAGCGGCCAGATGACTGGCGAGAAGATGGACGAGATGAGGTCGATGAAGCGGTTGAAGAGGTTGCCTTGCGGCGCCGTCTCCGCTTCGGCGGGGGTGCCGTCCGTGACTTTGGTGATCCTGCCAAGCTCAGCGTAGACCGTAGGAACGTTATCTCCGATCACGACCTGATATTGGCCGCCGGCCTTCATCACGGTGATCACTCCGGGCAGCTTTTCCACGGCTGCGGTGTCTGCCTTTGCCTCGTCGCGCAGCTTGAGCCGGAGTCGGGTGGCGCAGTGGGTGGCGCCGGCAATGTTGCTTTCGCCGCCAACCCCCGCCACGATGTCGCCGGCCAGTGACCGGTAGTCCACAGTTGCCATGTCAGACCTCTCTGTCCATTTTTGGGCACAAAAAAAGACCCGAGACGCACGTGCTGTGCTTCTCAGGTCTTGCCTCTTACGAGTAACAATCCTGTAGGCGAAATTGCCTTCGACGTTGAACTATAGCGGTGATTCAGGTCACGCGCAACGTCTCTCTTGGGTTGGATCGTTTGGAGCCAGGCAGTTCGTTGTCCTTGGCCGCCGCTAGGGTGGAACGCATGGCAACGAAGACTTCCCGGGCCGCTAAAGCGCCCGCCTACAAATGCGCTGAATGCGGCTGGACCACGGTCAAGTGGGTGGGGCGCTGCGGCGAGTGCCAGGCGTGGGGCACCGTGGAGGAAACAGGCATCGCCGTAGCGCGTACGACGGCGGCCGCCACCGTTGCGGAGCCGGCCCGCCGCATCGCCGAGGTGGACGCCACTACGGCGGCTTTCCTGCCCACGGGCGTGGACGAACTGGACCGCGTCCTCGGCGGCGGACTGGTGCCCGGTGCCGTAATCCTGCTGGCGGGCGAGCCCGGCGTCGGAAAATCGACGCTGCTGCTTGATGTCGCCGCGAAGTTCGCACGCACCGCGCAGGACGTTCTCTACGTCACGGGCGAAGAATCCGCCGCGCAGGTGAAGCTTCGTGCCGAGCGGATCGACGCCGTCGCCGAATCCCTCTACCTCTCCGCGGAAACGGACCTCGGCCAGGCGCTGGGACAGGTGGAGAAGGTGGAGCCGCGGCTCCTCATCGTCGACTCCGTCCAGACCCTCAGCAGCGCGGACGTGGATGGCAGCGCCGGCGGTGTGTCCCAGGTCCGGGAAGTGGCGGCCTCCATCATCGCCGCGGCCAAGCGCCGGAACATGACCACGCTGCTGGTGGGGCATGTGACCAAGGACGGCTCCATCGCGGGCCCGCGCCTGCTGGAGCACCTGGTGGACGTGGTGTGCCAGTTCGAGGGCGAAAGGCACTCCCGGCTGCGGCTGCTGCGCGCCGTGAAAAACCGCTACGGGCCAACCGATGACGTGGGCTGCTTCGACCTGAACGAGAACGGCATCGAAGGGCTGGCGGACCCCAGCGGACTGTTTGTCAGCCGCACCAAGGACCCGGTTTCCGGCACGTGCATCACGGTGACCATGGAAGGCCGGAGACCCCTGCTGGCAGAGGTGCAGTCACTCCTGGCCGAAAGCCCCAACTCGCAGCCCCGCCGTGCCACCAGCGGCCTGGACAGCTCGCGGGTGTCCATGCTGCTGGCCGTGCTCCAGCAGCGGGCCGGGACCCTGCTGCACAAGGACGATTCCTACGTGGCCACCGTGGGGGGAGTGAAGCTCAGCGAGCCTGCGACGGACCTCGCCGTTGCCCTGGCGGTGGCCTCGGCGAAAGCCCGGAAACCGCTGCCGGTCCGCCTGATCGCTTTCGGCGAGGTGGGGCTTGCCGGGGAGGTGCGGCCCGTGCCGGGCATCAACCAGCGGATCCAGGAAGCGCACCGGCTTGGTTTCACCCACGCCGTGGTTCCGGCCAGCCACGCCGGCCCCGGGCCGATCCCGGCAGGGTTTTCCGTCCGGGAAGTGGAGCACCTGACGGAGGCGCTGAGTTTGCTCATCGGTTAGGCGATGGGACGCGGATCCGGGTCGTCGAGGTGGGACGTAAACAGCCACCCGGACACGTCGCTGCGGAGGACCAGCAGCGGGGCGCCGGTGCTGGTGACGTTTCCGGTGGGCACGTAGTAGCCGCGGCCCGACCCCGGTCCGCCGGCTGCCCGGTCCAGCGCGTCAACCAGGTGGCGGGGCAAGTGGCCCTGCGGCCCCAGGCCCCGGAGTTCATCCAGTTCTTCCGGCGTCAGCCGTCCCAAAACCTCAGCAATATTGGCCATGACGGGTGTCCCTTCGAGCTAAGTGCCTGAAGGATTACCCTAGAGCAGGGCTGTGAACTGCAGGTTAACTTCTGCGCCCATTTTGAAGTCGTCCGGCCTGAATTCGTCGCCGGAACCAGGAAGGGGCCGGAATGCCTGTCCGAAGTGCCGGAATCCTGCTGTACCGGCGTCGAACCGACGCCGTGCTTGAAGTGTGGATCGCGCACATGGGCGGGCCGTTCTGGGCCCACAAGGATGAGCGCGCATGGTCGCTTCCCAAGGGCGAGTACGCGGTAGGCGAAGATCCGCTCGCTGCCGCACTGCGCGAGTTCCAGGAGGAGATGGGAACTCCCGCTCCCGCCGCCGAATACACCCACCTCGGCGACTTCCGCCAACCGTCGGGCAAAGTGATTACCGTATTCGCCGCCGAGGCAGCGTTTGACCCGGAGGCGATCCGCAGCAACACGTTCCCCCTCGAATGGCCCAAGGGTTCCGGCCGGATCCAGGACTTCCCGGAAATTGACGACGCCCGGTGGTTCCCAGAGCAGGACGCCCGCCTCAAGCTGGTCAAGGGCCAGGTCCCGATCCTCGACGCGCTGGTGGCGGATGGCCGGTCGTAGCGACCTTTAGCCGGGGTGGCGGCAGCCTCTTCCACGGGGATTACGGCGCTTGTATGATGTGGACACGGAGAGCCGGGAAGCCTGGTCGGCCCGCAGGTACGCAGGCCTGCGGCACGCAGATTGCGTCCGCCATATGCGTGAGCGACGACCCTGAACGGACCCGGCCATGCGTACAGATCAAGCACCCGTCGTGCATACCTCCCGCCTTGTGAAGGACTTCGGTCGGACTACTGCCCTGGCGGGTCTCGACCTGACGGTGACGCAGGGCGAAGTGCACGGATTCCTCGGCCCCAACGGCGCCGGAAAGTCCACCACGTTAAGGGTCCTCCTGGGCCTGATCCGGCCCACGTCCGGAACCGTGCGGGTTTTCGGCATCGATCCCTGGGCCGAGCCCGTCAAGGCGCACCGTGACGTGGCGTACGTCCCCGGCGACGTGACCCTGTGGCCCAACCTGACCGGCGGCGAGGTCATCGACCTGCTCACCGGCCTCCGGGGCGGCGCAGACCAGGCCCTGCGCCGGCAGCTCATCGAGGAGTTCGACTTCGATCCGCGCAAAAGGGCCAGGACCTACTCCCGGGGGAACAGGCAGAAGACCGCCCTGATCGCCGCCTTTTCCCGCCCGGCCAAGCTCTACCTGCTGGACGAGCCAAGCTCAGGACTGGATCCTGTGATGGACGCCGTGTTCCGCCGGCACGTCCGGCGGGTCACCGCGGAGGGAGCCACGGTGCTGCTGTCCAGCCACATCCTGGCCGAAGTGGAGCAGCTCTGTGACAGAGTCACCATCATCCGTGCGGGAGCCGCCGTTGAGTCGGGGACCCTCGCCGAGCTCCGCCACCTCACCCGGACACGCTTCCGGATCATCGCCTCCACACCTGCGGAAGCGATCTCCTCGTGGCAGGGCGTCTACGACCTCAGGACGGACGGGGACGCCGTCGAGTTTGACGCTGATCCGGCCCACCTTGGGCACGTCATGGAATCGCTGGCCGCCGCAGGAATTACCGGCATTACCGCTGCCCCGCCTTCCCTGGAGGAGTTGTTCCTGCGCCACTACGGCCAACAGCCCCCCGCAGAGCAAAGCACGGTGCGGTGATGGCACCGGTGCTGCGCCTGGTACTGCTCCAGGCACGCAGGGACCGGGGAATCCTCACTGCATGGATCCTGGGCATCGCGGGGCTGGGGTATGCCGCCGCCGTCGCCATCACCACACAGTTCGCGGAGGACAGTGACCGTACGGCCCTGATGGCCCTCGCGGCAGCCAGCCCGGCGTTCCTGTTCCTGCGGGGGCTCCCGGACGGAATCAGTTCCGGGGCGGTGACAATCTTCCAGGGCTACTCCTTCACGGCCGTCCTGGCCGGGCTGATGGGATCATTCCTAGTGATCCGGCACAGCCGGGCCGACGAAGACCAAGGCCGGCTGGAGCTTCTCGGTTCAACGGCCGTGGCCCGCACAGCGCCCCTGCAGGCCACCCTCCTGCTGGGAACCGGAGCCAACGCTGTCCTGGTCCTGGCCGTTGCCGGCGGATTCATAGCCGCCGGCCTTCCGGCTACGGGTTCGTTCCTCGCCGGTTTGGCGGTAGCGGCAGTGGGTCTGTTCTTTATGGCCGCCGCGGCGCTGGTCGCACAGGTGATGCCGTCCGCCCGCACCGCCAACGGCACAGCGGCGGCCCTGGTGGGTGCAGCCTACGTGGTCCGTGGCGCAGGCGATGCGCTGGGAACGGTCGGACCCTCCCTGGTGCACGTAGCCCCGGCCTGGCCTTCGCTGTTGTCGCCCATCGGCTGGGGGCAGCGCGTCCGGCCCTTCACTGACACCGATCTGCTTCCGCTGCTGGTGCTCGGCGGCATCGCGGCGGTCCTGGCAGCGGCGGCGGTGGCGCTCCGCAGCAGGCGGGATATGGGCGCGAGCTATATCCCGGCCAGCGATTCCGGCCCCGCCCGGGCCGGTGCAACGCTGGCGACGATGCCCGGCCTTGCCTGGCGGCTGCAGCGCGGAAGCCTGGCAAGCTGGTGCTTCACCACCGGGGTGCTCGGCGCCATAGCGGGCGGCCTGGGACCGGTAGTCCGTGACGCCCTGGCCGCAAATCCGACCCTGCTGGAAGTGATGAGCCGGCTGGTTCCCGGCAATGCCGCAGTGGTGGACCTCTTCACCACTGCCATGCTCGGCATCGCCGGCATCCTGGCCGGGGCCGCGGGGATCCAGGCTGTGCTCCGGCTGCGGGCGGAAGAAGCGGAAGGCCGGGCCGAGCTGCTCCTTGCCGTGCCGGTGTCACGCGCGCGCTGGCTTGCGGGAACGCTCGCCGTCGCAGCAATGACGACGGCGGCGGTCGCCGCCGCAGCGGGAGCCGCAGCGGCCATCGTGCTCACCATCACCCAGGCCGGGGGCAGCGGCCCCGGCGAGGTCTTCGCGGCTGCCCTGGCCCACATACCGGCGGCTCTGGTTTTTCCCGCGGTGACGGTCCTGGTGTTCGCGTTCGCCTCCCGGTGGGCTGGCCCCGTCGGGTGGAGTGCGCTGGCGGCGGCGCTGGTGCTGGGGCAGTTCGGGGAACTGCTCGGGCTGCCGGTTTGGCTGCAGGACCTCAGCCCGTTCCGGCACTCCTCAGCGATGCCCGTCGAAGCCTTCGACCCGGCAGGCGCCCTGCTCATGGGCGCAGTTGCCGTGGCCGCGGCGGCCGTGGCCCTGCGCATTATCCGGACCCGCGACCTGGCGGGCGCCTAACGGATAACCGGCTGCTATCCGCCGGTGACCACCAGGGCGACGCTGTGCCCGCCGAAGCCGAACGCGTTCACCAGGCCGGTGCGCGGGCTGTCCGCAGGCAGGGCCCGGGCGTGTTCCGCCACGACGTTGAGTTCCACTTCGGTGTCCTGCGCCTGCAGGTTCAGCGTGCCCGGCAGCCGGCCCTCGCGGAGCGCTTCGAGGACCACAACTGCTGCCAGCGCCCCGGCGCCGCCCAGCAGGTGGCCGGTGTGGCCCTTGGTGGAGGTGACCGGCACGTCGGGCCCGAAGATGGCGTTGATCGCCAGCCCCTCCAGCCGGTCCCCCACCGGCGTGGAGGTGGCATGGGCGTGGATGAAGCCAATGTCAGCCGGTTGCAGGCCGGCAGAATCCAGTGCCTTCTGCATGACGCGGCGCTGCATCACGGGGTCGGCGGCGACGATGTCATTCGCGTCGGAAGTCACCGCACCTCCTGCCACGGCACCCAGGACGGCGGCTCCCCGGGCGCGTGCATGGGCCTCGCTCTCGAGCACCACGATCCCTGCCCCTTCTGCCAGCACGAAACCGTCGCGGTCGCCGTCGAACGGCCGTGACGCCCGCGCGGGCTCATCGGAGCGGCCCGACAGCGCGCGGATCTGGGAAAACCCGGTGATCACCAGGTCGTTCACGGACGCATCCACGCCGCCGGCAATCACGACGTCGGCCGCACCCGAGCGGATCATCTCCGCTCCCTGGACAATCGCCTCTGCCCCGGAGGCGCAGGCGCTGACAGGGGTTCGGGCGCCGCCCTTGGCGCCGAGGTCGATGGACACCCAGGCGGCGGGGCCGTTGACCATCAGGCGGGTCAGTGTGTGCGGCGAGACCTTGCGCGGGCCCGAGGCAGCAAGCACGCGGTCCTGCTCGATGGTGGAACCCAGGCCGCCGTACGCGGAACCGATGACCACAGCGAACCGTTCCGGATCGACCTCGGGCGCACCGGCCTGCGCCCACGCCTCGCGGGCGGCGATCAACGCGAGCTGGCCGCAGCGGTCCATCCGCTTCATCTCGCGCGTGCTGAGCCGCTCCGAAAGGTCCGCGGTGACCCGGCCGGCGATCCTGACCGGAAGGTGCTCCGCCCAGTCCTCATCGAGCGCCGCGATCCCGGAGGTGCCGGAGATGAGTCCGGCCCAGGTTTCGGGAACGGTGGAACCCACCGGGTTGATGGTGCCGGAGCCGGTGACCACGGCACGGGGCTGCGATGCGTTCAAGATGCCCTACTTCGCGGGGTTGTGGGTGCCGATGGGCACCAGGGTGAGGTCGGGGTGGTTCTTTTCGATCCGGCGCAGCGCCCATACGTCGGTGAAGAGGGCGAGGTATTCGCCGTCTGACCGCAAAAGAACCTCAGCGCCCGGCACGTTCGCCAGCGCAGGCATCGCGTCCGCCGTCGTAATCCTGGCGAGGGAGTAGGACAGTCGCTCCAGGCGCATGGGGGCGCTGAAGTCGTGCGCCATGCGGTCCTCCACCACCTCGAACTGCATGGGTCCGACGGCGGCGAGCACCGGCGCCTGGTCACCGCGGAGGTCGGAGCGGAGCAGCTGGATGACGCCCTCGTGCTCGAGCTGCTCGATACCGCGGCGGAACTGCTTGAACTTGCTCGGGTCCTTGGAGCGGGCCACCTGGAAATGCTCCGGTGCGAACAGCGGAATGGCCGGGAATTCGACCGGTTCTTCAAGGAAGAGGCTGTCGCCCACGCGCAGGGAGGAGGCGTTGACCAGCCCGACGACGTCTCCGGGGTAGGCCTCGTCGATGACTTCGCGTTCGCGGCCAAACACCTGCTGGGCGTACTTGGTGGCGAAGGATTTGCCGGTGCGGGTCTGGGTGACCACCATGCCGCGTTCGAACACTCCGGAGCAGACGCGAATGAAGGCGACGTGGTCGCGGTGGGCCTTGTTCATGCCGGCCTGGACTTTGAAGACAAAGCCGGAGAAGGGCGCCTCCACCGGGCGCGGGGTGCCGTCCACGTCCGGGCGGGGTGCTGCAGGCGGGGCGAAGTCCACCAGGGCGTCCAGCAGTTCCTTGACACCGAAGTTCAGGGCGGCGGAGCTGAACAGGATGGGGGTGGCCTGGCCGGCGTGGAACGCCTCGGTATCGAACTCCAGGTTGGACTCGATGACCAGCCCGGCCTCGTCCACCGCGTCGGACCAGTTGCTGCCCTGGTCCGCGGCGGCTTCCTCGGGGCTGAAGTACTCGGTGATGGCGATCTGCGCGCCGGCGTTGTTGCGCTGGAAGCGGGCGAATCGGTCGTTGCGGAGGTCCCAGACGCCGCGGAAGTCGCCGGAGATGCCTACGGCCCAGGTGAGCGGCATGGGCTGCAGGCCGGTCCGCTCGGTGATTTCATCCATCAGGGCCAAGGCGTCCAGGCCGGGCCGGTCCCACTTGTTGATGACGGTGATGATGGGCAGGTTGCGCTGTTTGCAGACCTCGAACAGCTTCATGGTCTGCGTCTCCAGGCCCTTGGCGGCGTCCACGAGCATTACGGCGCAGTCCACGGCCGCCAGCACACGGTAGGTGTCCTCGGAGAAGTCGGCGTGGCCGGGGGTGTCCAGCAGGTTGATGACGGTGTCCCGGTAGGAAAACTGCAGGGCCGCCGAGCTGATGGAGATGCCGCGGTCCTTCTCCATCTGCATCCAGTCCGAGACGGTTTCCTTGCGGTTGGCCTTGCCGCTGGAGGCGCCGGCGGTGCCGATCACCTTCGCGTGCAGGGCGAGCGCCTCCGTCAGGGTGGACTTGCCGGCGTCCGGGTGCGAAATGACAGCGAAGGTCCTGCGGCGGCCGGCCTCTTTGTGAATCGCATTGATCCGGGCGGGAGTCAGGACATCTTGGGACACGGTGCTACCTTCGCTGCGGTTGGGGCTGCCCGGAGCGCCTTCATGGAGCCGCGCCCAGGGCACTGCGGCCGCGGGGTTTCTTACCTGCGGCCGGGGATACAGGCTGCCAAACAGCCAAGCATCCAGTTTATCGCAGGGGCACAAACCACGACGGCGGGCCGGGCGGCTTAACGTTCCGGCACACAGGCGGCGGCGACTTCCTGCGGAAATCCTCGCTAAGTCCTTTGGCATTCCTGTCCCTCTTAGCCCACTGGAGGCGTGACGTTTCACTTAGCCTTAAAGGGCACAGCGAGCGTCCCCCTGTTGTCAGCTCGACCGGGGACCCGCCCTCCGTCACGCATCCCCGAAAGTAGTCCCCTCATGAATCCTTCCGCCGACACGGCTGTACCGCGCGGAGCCCGTACTGCCACCGCGGCAGCGGGATTCGCCGTTGGAGGGGTTGAAGGCAGGGGCGCGCGGCTGAACTCCCTGACGAGCCTGAGGTTCTTTGCCGCGGCAGCCGTGGCGCTCATGCACGCATTCGGCCTTTACGCGGTCCCTCTCCTGAATGTCGGCTTTGTCGGTGTGAGCTTCTTCTTCGTACTGTCCGGCTTCGTCCTCACCTGGGCAGGAGCGGCCGACAACGGCGTTGGAACCTTCTTCCGGAACCGCATTGCCAAGCTTTTCCCCCTCAGTGCAGCCACGCTCGCCGTCGCTGCACTGATCCCAGTGGCACCGAATTCGAATGGGGTGTCCTTCCTTCACAGCCTGTTCCTACTCCAGGCCTGGTGGCCCTCGTCAGCACCATCGTTCAACCCCGTCGCGTGGTCACTCTCAGCGGAAGCTTTCTTCTACCTCCTCCTGCCCCCACTTGTGGCGAGAATGCGTCGCTTCAGCACCCGCGAACTGTTGGGCGCCATCGTCTTCCTGGGCGTTCTGCAACCTGCAGCGGGAACTGCGTTCCAGGTCATTCTGGGAACACAGGTCAACACGTGGGCAGCGCAGTTCTTCACCTATAACTTTCCGCCGTACCGGATTCTTGAGTTCATCATCGGGGTGGCTCTAGCGTTGCTCCTCAAGTCGGGTTATGCCCCTGCCCACCGGACGCAACTTCTGGTAGCGGGCCTCGCCACTGCAGGAACCATGCTCACCGTCCTCGCAGCGAGCGCACACGTGGGCCCCTGGTGGGTTTACCAATCGCTCATGCTTCCAGCCATTGTTGCCCTGATCTGGACAGCTGCACGGCGGGAAATCGCCGGCGCCAGCGGCCTGCTAACCTCACCACGGCTGGTCAGGCTCGGCGAGCTCTCCTTCGCGTTCTATATGGTCCACTACCTTGTCCTGGGTACGGTCGGTGTCCTGGTCAACCGGTGGGCACAGGGCCTCCCATGGCAGCTCGCGTTGCCCGCGTTGATCTCTGCGGCGGGCATCGCATGGCTTGCCCACACATACATCGAAAAACCCTGCGAGCGTGCGCTGCGCGACAAGCTGCCCCGGCTGGCTCTACCAAAGGGTGAACCGCAGCGAAATGCGGGTGCCGCCGTCCGCCGTCGGACGCGTTCCTGAAGCTGTTTGCCGCACCGCCTGATGGGGCACTTTGGCGCATGAACATGCGGAAAACAGGCCCTCTTACCTCTATCATGGTGCTTGCGGGAATCAGAGCACTTTTGAATCCTGCCGGCGGAGCACCGAAGCCGGCATTCCTGCGGGCGGCGGTCCGCACCTTTGAAGGGAACACCTATGGCGCGGAGCCCCGAAGAATCGCTCAAGGCGACTCTGGGCAGGGTGGCACCCGGTACCCCCTTGCGCGACGGCCTGGAGCGGATCCTGCGGGGACGCACCGGCGCGCTGATCGTGCTCGGCTCTGACCGGACCATCGATTCGATCTGCTCCGGCGGTTTCGACATCGGGATCGACTTCTCCCCCACGCGGCTGCGGGAACTGGCCAAAATGGACGGCGCCATCATCTGTGACAAGGATGCCGGGAACATCCTGCGCGCCGCCGTACAGCTGGTCCCGGACTCAAGCATTGAGACGCACGAGTCCGGCACCCGCCACCGGACCGCCGAGCGCGTCGCCATCCAGACCGGGGTTCCGGTGATCTCCGTCAGCCAGTCCATGCAGATCATCGCCCTTTACGTGAACGGGCTGCGGCACGTCCTGGAGGGCTCCGAGAAGGTCCTTGCCCGCGCCAACCAGGCCCTGGCCACGCTGGAACGCTACCGGTCGCGGCTGGACCAGGTGACCAGCTCCCTCTCCGCCCTGGAAATCGAGGCAATGGTCACCGTCCGGGACGTTGCCGTGACCCTGCAGCGGCAGGAAATGGTGCGGCGGATCTCCGAAGAGATCTCCCAGTACGTCCTGGAACTCGGCGAGGACGGACGGCTGCTGTCCCTCCAGCTGGACGAACTGACGGCGGGGCGCGGCCCGGGCAGCGACGTCGTGATCCGCGACTACGCCGGGCCGGATGCCACTCCGGAGGACATCGAGGGCGCCGTCAATGCACTGATGAACCTGGGACCCACCGAGCTGATCGACCTGGGCAAGATCTCGGGCATCATCGGCTTCGCCGGCGGGGTGGAAACACTCGATGCCGTGGTCCAGCCGCGCGGCTACCGGCTGCTGTCCGGGCTCAAGGCCGTGCCGAAGGCCGTTGCAGACCGGCTGGTGGACCACTTCGGCGGTCTCCAGTTCCTCATGGCCGCCACCATCGACGACCTCATGACCGTTGACGGCATCGGCGACCAGCGCGCCCGGACAGTCCGCGAAGGGCTGAGCCGCATGGCGGAAGCGAGCCTGCTGGACCGCTTCCTCTAACCCCATCGGTTGCTGGGAATCAGTTGAGCTGGAAGACCGCTTTGGGGCTGGTCTTGGCGCCGAGCTTCGCGGTGAACACGTAGTACGCGCCGCCGGCACCCGGCTTCGCATCGATCGCCCGGCACCCTTCGACAGTACGGTTCCGCGACCACGGGAAGTTGGCAGTTTCGCTGGCGCCCGGCGCGATCTCCTTGATCAGGTCCTCGCTCCTGGCCTGGCAGTCGCGCGAGGAGAAGATGCGGTCCTCGCCGCTGGTGACCAGGAATTCCATCTGGGACGTGCCGATGTTGACCTTGCACGGCATCTTTCCGCCATTGGTGACCTTGAGGGTGAGCAAGGGTTTTTCGTCCGGACCGTAGGCAGGCTTGTCCGTGGCGGCCGTGACAGTCACCAGCTTCTGGTCGCAGGAAGGCGTGGGAGTGGGTGTCGGGGTTGCCGCCGATGAGGCCGAGGGAGCAGCCGAAGGCGATGCCTGGCCGGCTGAGGACACCTGTTCACGCCCGTCGAAGGCTCCGCCGGCAGCCATGCCGCCAACAACCATTGCGACGATCGCCAGCAGCACACCCCCGAGGAACAGCCGACGCCGGCGGTACACGGCAGCGCTCGGCTTCCGTACCGCGGATGATCCAGAGCCCGCCTTGCCCCGTGCTGGTGAAGTGCCTTCCCGTCCCATCCTCCTAGGCTAAAGAGTCACCACGCATTCAACCCCGGGACCACGCCGGGGCGGACCATTGCGCTGGTCACATCGGCTGCTTCCGCCCCCGGGAGACCCGGTTTTCGGGCGGCCGGGAGCGATCCATTACAGTGTTGGAATCGACACTCACACCGCCCTTCCCGCGGACACCTCCGCGCCCGCCGGCACGCCCTCCACCACGCCTGCCGCCGCGGCTCCTGGCTCTGAGCCTGACCCTGACCACCTGGCCCGCCTGCACGAGGACATCACCGCCTGGTTCTCCAGGACCGCGCGCAACCTCCCCTGGCGGCATGCCTCCTGCTCTCCCTGGGGCGTCCTGGTCAGCGAAATCATGCTGCAGCAAACACCGGTGGTCCGTGTCCTCCCGGTATGGGAGGAATGGCTCCGCCGCTGGCCCACCCCGGCTGCCCTCGCCGTCGAACCTTCCGGGGAGTCCGTGCGGCACTGGGGCCGGCTGGGCTATCCGCGCCGCGCGCTCCGGCTGCACGCGGCGGCGTCCGCCATCGTGCACGACCACGGCGGCGAGGTGCCCGGAAACTACACCGAACTGCTCGCGTTGCCGGGTGTTGGCAGCTATACCGCGGCGGCCGTGGCGGCGTTCGCCTTTGGCCGCCGGGAGACTGTGGTGGACACCAACATCCGCCGCGTCCACGCCCGGCTGGTTTCCGGAGCAGCGCTGCCCGCCCCTGCCCTCACCGCCGCGGAGATGCGCCTGGCCACCGCGCTTTTACCGGACGACGACGGCGCCTCCGTGCGCTGGAACGCTGCGGTCATGGAGCTGGGCGCTTTGGTCTGCACCGCCCGTGCGCCAAGGTGCGGCGACTGCCCGGTGCGGCACTCCTGTGCGTGGCTCGCTGCAGGTGAGCCGCCGCCGTCGTACGTTCCCAAGGGCCAGGCGTGGCACGGCACCGACCGACAGGTCCGCGGCGCCGTGATGGCGGTCCTGCGGTTGGCGGAGGCGCCGGTTCCAGCGGAGATGTTCCGGCAGGAACCGGCGGACCTGGGCTTTGCGCCCGAGGGAATCGGCGTGCCGCTCGTGGCTCTCCACCGGCTCAACACGGCCCCGGAACAGCTGGACCGTGCGCTGGCCGGGCTGGTCGCGGACGGACTTGCCGAGCTCGACGGCGGGGGCTACCGGCTGCCTGCCTGACAACCCTCGACGGGCGTCCGCGGCAGTCCTACGCTGAAGGTATGGGCAGGCCAAGGCTGCTGATCGCGTTAATGACGACGGCGGGACTCGCCACCGCGTGCGAGCCTTACGCCCCGCCGTGCCCGGCCATCGCCCAGGCGACCGTGGTTGCGGTGACGGTCGCGGCAGACTACGCCCCCGAGGTCAGGTCCCTGCACCTGAAAGCGTGCCAGGACGGGAACTGCAAGGAAGGGGAGCTCGAATTGGGCCCTGGCAGCGCGTCCATCGACCAGGGCTGCGATGCCTACGGCGCATGCTCAGCGACGTCCTCCCCCGACGGCACCAAGGTGGGTTCGCTCATGATGGATGTCCTGACCGAGTCGGTCATCGACGTCACGGCCACGGTCACAGCCACCGACGGCTCGGCGCTGCCGGTGCGCACGCTGACGTTCCGTCCCCGGGCGAATTACCCCTTCGGGGAACAGTGCGGACGGTTCCTGGACGCGTCCGTGATCCTGGACCGGGACGGCCTGCGCGCGCGGGAGGGCTGACGGGCGAAGGCTCGCTGTTAGAAGAGCGCCGGCTGGCTGAACGGCGCGTTGGTTCCGCCAGGGGTGGTCCCGGCACGCCATTCGAAGCCCAGCTCAGCCAGGAGCTCCTCGACGGATATCTGTCCGTCAAGCACTTCGATCTCCGTGGCGTTTTCGAGCTCCAGCCGTTCCATGCCCCCGAGTTTATTAGCCGGACCCCCGGCGGCCGCCGCTAACACACCGGGAACGCCCGATCGGTCCGTTTATCCCGGGGTCACCCGCGGCTACGCGAAAGGGACAGCCCCCAATGACTGTCCCTTTTCGCGGGCCCCCCATCGCGGCCACCCACAGTTTATCCAGCGAGTCGAATAACACAAGTCAAGCGTCACAGCATCCGGATCATGCGGGTGTTTCCCAAGGTATTGGGCTTCACGCGGGCGAGGTCCAGGAATTCCGCCACACCTTCGTCGTGTGAGCGGAGCAGTTCCGAGTAGACCTCCGGGTCCACGGCCGATTGGTCCGCCATCACCGAGAAGCCGTGCCGGGTGAAGAAGCCCACCTCGAACGTGAGGCAGAAGACGCGTTTAACTCCTAACGCCCGGGCCTCCTCCAGCAGGCTCTCCACCAGGACGTGCCCGACGCCCTTACCGCGCCAGTCCGGCGAGGTTGCCAGAGTGCGGACCTCGGCCAGGTCCTCCCACATGACGTGCAGGGCCCCGCAGCCAATCACGTCGCCGTCGTCCGACTCAGCGATCCGGAACTCCTGGAGGCTCTCGTAATACGCCACCGTCTCCTTAGCCATGAGGATCCGCTGGTCGGCCAGCGGCGCCACCAGCTTCTTGATGGCGGACACATCGCTGGTACGGGCAGGCCGGATGCGGAACGAGTCAGTCACAGGCCCATCCTAGTTCGCCGCCTGGCCGCCGGCCCCACAAGCCAAAAGCCCCGCCGCTCCTTGCGGAGTGGCGGGGCTTTTGGCAGGCGCTGGTTAGACGCTGGGTGCGATCTCCGGGATGCGCGGCTTGGCGTTGCCTGCGAACGTGAACTTGGCGTCGTCGCCTTCGCCTTCGACGTCCACCACCACGATGTCGCCGGGGTGCAGCTCGCCGAACAGGATCTTCTCGGAGAGCTGGTCCTCGATCTCGCGCTGGATGGTGCGGCGCAGCGGCCGGGCACCCATGGCGGGATCGTAGCCACGGGTCGCCAGGAGCACTTTGGCTTCCTTGGTGAGCTCGATGCCCATGTCCTTGTCCTTGAGGCGCTTCTCCAGCCGGGTGACGAACAGATCCACGATCTCGATGATCTCGTCCTGGGTCAGCTGCGGGAACACCACGACGTCATCCACACGGTTCAGGAACTCGGGGCGGAAGTGCTGCTTGAGCTCCTCCGTCACGCGGGCCCGCATGCGGTTGTAGCCGGTCTGGGTGTCGGTGCCGGACTGGAAGCCGGTGGCGACACTCTTGGAGATGTCCCGGGTACCCAGGTTGGTGGTCATGATGATCACGGTGTTCTTGAAGTCCACCACGCGGCCCTGGGAGTCGGTCAGGCGCCCGTCTTCCAGGATCTGCAGCAGCGAGTTGAAGAGGTCCGCATGGGCCTTCTCCACTTCGTCGAAAAGCACGACGGAGAACGGACGGCGCCGGACCTTCTCGGTCAGCTGGCCGCCTTCCTCGTAGCCCACGTAGCCCGGAGGGGCACCGAAGAGCCGCGAGACGGTGTGCTTCTCGGAGTACTCGGACATGTCCAGCGTGATGAGGGCATCCTCTTCGCCGAACAGGAACTCCGCAAGGGCCTTGGCCAGCTCGGTCTTGCCGACGCCGGTGGGGCCGGCGAAGATGAAGGAGCCACCGGGCCGCTTGGGGTCCTTGAGCCCTGCACGGGTCCGGCGGATGGCCTGGGACAGTGCCTTGATGGCCTCGTCCTGGCCCACCACACGCTTGTGCAGTTCGTCTTCCATCTTCAGCAGGCGGGTGGACTCTTCCTCCGTCAGCTTGAACACGGGGATGCCGGTGGAATTGGCCAGCACCTCGGCGATGAGGTCCTCATCCACCTCGGAGATGTCATCCATGCCGCCGGACTTCCAGAGGCGTTCCTTCTCGGAACGCTCGGCAATCATCTTCTGCTCCTTGTCGCGGAGCGATGCGGCGCCTTCGAAGTCCTGCGCGTCGATGGCGGATTCCTTCTCCATCTTCAGCTTGGCGATGCGCTCGTCCATGGCCTTGAGCTCCGGCGGAGCGGTCATGCGGCGGATGCGCAGGCGGGCGCCGGCTTCGTCGATCAGGTCGATCGCCTTGTCCGGCAGGAAGCGGTCCGAAATGTAGCGCTCGGCGAGGCTGGCCGCGGAGGCCAGGGCGCCGTCGGTAATGGTGACGCGGTGGTGCGCCTCGTACCGGTCGCGCAGGCCCTTGAGGATCTCGATGGCGTGCGCCACGGAGGGTTCCTTGACCTGGATCGGCTGGAAGCGGCGCTCCAGGGCAGCGTCCTTCTCGATGTGCTTGCGGTATTCGTCCAGCGTGGTGGCGCCGATGGTCTGCAGCTCGCCCCGGGCCAGCATGGGCTTGAGGATGGAGGCTGCGTCAATGGCGCCTTCCGCGGCACCGGCGCCGACGAGGGTGTGGATCTCATCGATGAACAGGATGATGTCGCCGCGGGTGCGGATCTCCTTGAGGACCTTCTTCAGGCGCTCCTCGAAGTCACCGCGGTAGCGGGAACCAGCCACCAAGGATCCGAGGTCCAGGGTGTAGAGCTGCTTGTCCTTGATGGTCTCGGGGACGTCGCCGCGGACGATCGCCTGGGCCAGGCCCTCGACGACGGCGGTCTTGCCGACGCCCGGCTCACCGATCAGGACGGGGTTGTTCTTGGTGCGGCGGGAGAGGACCTGCATGACGCGTTCCATCTCGTGCTCGCGCCCGATCACGGGGTCAAGCTTGTTCTCGCGCGCCGCCTGCGTCAGGTTGCGGCCGAACTGGTCAAGGACCACGGACCCGGCGGGAGTGCCTTCGGCCTGTCCCTGGCCGACGCCTGCGCCCGTGGTCTCCTTGCCCTGGTAGCCGGAGAGCAGCTGGATGACCTGCTGGCGGACCCGGTTCAGGTCTGCGCCAAGCTTGACCAGCACCTGCGCAGCAACGCCTTCACCCTCGCGGATGAGGCCCAGCAGGATGTGCTCCGTGCCGATGTAGTTGTGCCCCAGCTGCAGCGCCTCGCGCAGCGAGAGCTCCAGCACCTTCTTGGCGCGGGGGGTGAAGGGGATGTGACCGGACGGAGCCTGCTGGCCCTGCCCGATGATCTCCTGCACCTGCTCGCGAACGCCGTCGAGCGAAATGCTCAAGGACTCCAGAGCCTTGGCGGCAACACCTTCACCCTCGTGGATCAGACCCAAGAGGATGTGTTCGGTACCGATGTAATTGTGGTTCAGCATGCGTGCCTCTTCTTGGGCAAGCACAACTACGCGACGGGCACGGTCCGTAAATCGCTCAAACATTTCGCCACACTCCTAGCTACGACGTACTTTGATGCTACGTGGCGGGCCCGGCGTTGGGGAGCGTGTTCGCCACAGGGGAAACCCGGACCAGTGAGAGGTCCGGGGGCGGGCTGGACCGGGCCGGGCGTCCGGCCGGCACAGTTGCCCATCACAAAATCCTTCGGCCGGTCAGAACCAAAAAATTCAGGCGCCTGTCCAATTTCGCTAAAAACGAAAGCCCCGCCCCTGCCGAAACCGGCGGAGGCGGGGCTTATCGTTTGAAGCGTTTTACCGCAACTGCAGATGAGTCCTAGGAATTTGCCTTTTGATAGGCTTCCTGGATTTCGGCCTGAATTCGGCCCCGGCTGTTAACGGT
Organism: Pseudarthrobacter sp. NPDC092419; assembly: GCF_044755045.1. Lineage (NCBI taxonomy): Bacteria > Bacillati > Actinomycetota > Actinomycetes > Micrococcales > Micrococcaceae > Pseudarthrobacter > Pseudarthrobacter sp. NPDC092419. The sequence continues at coordinate 137,860 of NZ_JBIVQF010000002.1, read as the reverse complement.
GTAACCGTTATCCCGGGCCCACTGCCGGATCTGCGCAGACTCATTGCCGCGTCCCCCCGACGGCGCTTTGGTCCGGGCAGTCCGACCGCTGGAGCTCTTCCGCCCGGCCGCTACATAGCGTTCCAGGGCAGAGCGGAGTTCAGCAGCATTGGCAGCCGATAGGTCAATGTCGTAGTTCGTCCCGTCAAGGCCGAACCGGACATTCTCATCTGCGGGTCCCCCATCCAGATCGTCCACAAGGACGATGTTTACTTTCTGTGCCATTAAAGGCCTTCCTCTTTGAAAGGTGGTTTTTCAGAAAAGCAGGATGTTTCCGATAAAAGTATGACCCTTTTTATGGCAACGCGTCAAAGCGGCTAATGGCCCGTCCGGAATGGAGGCCGCAAACAAATGGACTTATCTATTGGGAATCGGCGTCAGGGCGGTTCTCGGGCGAGGCAGCCCGGGCTTCCGCTTCTTCCTGGGCCTTGGCTTCTGCCTGCCGTTCCGCCTTGTCCGCGTTGAAAATCGACTTCATGGCGAACCAGAACAGCAGGCCCACCACGATCGAGGGAAGCAGGACAGCTACGTATTCCACGGTCAGTACCCTTCAGGCTTCAGCAGGGGGAACAGGATGGTTTCGCGGATACCGGCGCCGGTGAACAGCATCACCAGGCGGTCAATGCCGAGGCCGATCCCGCCCATGGGCGGCGCGCCGTATTCCAGGGCACGCAGGAAGTCCTCGTCCAGCTGCATGGCTTCGTCGTCGCCGGCGGCAGCATGGCGTGACTGCTCGGTCAACCGCTCGCGCTGGATCACGGGGTCGATCAGCTCGGAGAAGGCTGTGCCGCGCTCCATGCCGCCGATAATCAGGTCCCAGGCTTCGATTAGCCGGCCGTCCTCGCGGTGCGGACGGGCCAGCGGCTGCGCGGACGGCGGGTAGTCGTAGACGAAGGTGGGGTTCAGCAGCGTGGGTTCGACAATTTCGCCGAACAGTTCCACCGCGAGCTTCTCCGCGTCCCACTTGGGGTCGACCTTGACTTCGTGCTTTGCCGCAACCTCGCGAAGCACCTCAAGGGGAGTGTCCGGAGTGATTTCCTGCCCAACGGCGTCGGACAATCCGGGGTAGACGGCCAGCCACTTCCACTCGCCGTCGAGGTTGATCTCCCCCGCCTCCGTCTGGATGGTGCGGCCGGCACCCACGGCATCCGCGGCGTCGAGGATGATCTCCTTGATGCGCTCCGCCATGACGAACTGGTCCGCCCAAGCCTCGTAGCACTCAAGGGTGGTGAATTCGGGGCTATGGGTGGAGTCCACGCCCTCGTTGCGGAAGACGCGGCCCATGTCGTAGACGCGGTCGATCCCGCCCACCACGGCCCGCTTCAGGTACAGCTCGGTGGCGATGCGGAGGGTCATCTTCTGGTCGAAGGCGTTCATGTGGGTCTCGAAGGGGCGTGCAAGGGCACCGCCGTGGACCAGGTTCAGGATGGGCGTTTCCACCTCCACGTAGCGGTGGCGGAACAGCGTCTCCCGGATGGAGCGGGTGATGGCGGCGCGGGTGTAGACCATTTCGCGCGCTTCGTCGCGGACCATCAGGTCCACGTAGCGCTGCCGGACCCGGGTCTCCTCGTTCAGGTCAGCGTGCAGCACGGGCAGCGGGCGGAGCGCCTTGGAGGCCATGGACCAGGACTCGGCCATGACGGAGAGCTCGCCGCGGCGGGAGGAAATCACCTCGCCCTTGATGAACACGTGGTCGCCGAGGTCAACCAGGGCCTTCCAGTCGGCGAGCGCTTCCTCGCCCACGTTGGCAAGGCTCAGCATCGCCTGGAGCCGGGTGCCCTTGCCGTCCGTGCCGCCTTCCTGGAGGGTGGCGAAGCACAGCTTGCCGGTGTTGCGCACAAAAACCACACGGCCGGTGACGCCAACAATATCTCCGGTGGTGTCGTCAGCCTCGAGGTGGGCGTACTTCTCCCGGATCTCGGCGAGAGAATGCGTCCGCTCCACACCCACCGGGTAGGCCTCGGTGCCGCGCTCGATGAGTTTGGCGCGCTTTTCCATGCGGATCCGCATTTGCTCGCTGGCGTCGAGGGGTTCCGGGGCGTTCTTGGGCGCGGGGGTGTTTTGGGAAGTCACAATGGACAAGTTTACCGGGACTTCGCTCCCCCGTTCCCGCCTAGGATGGGACGGGTGGAAGAACAGGAAATTCCAACGTACGACGGCGGCCGGCTGGCTTTGTACAGCTACGGCACCGAAGATGCGCCGGGAGACCGCCGGGTGCTGCTGATCGGCGGGGCTTTCCTCACCGCCCTGATCTATCGGCCCTTTTCCGTGGCCCTGGCGAAAGGCCTCGGCGACGGGTGGGCCGTTGACGTCTACGACCGCAGGGGCCGGGGCAGCTCCTCCCCGCAGCCGCCCGACTACTCCATGGCAACCGAGATCGAGGACGTGCGGACCATCCTGGATGCTACCGGCGCCCGGAACATCCTGGGCCACAGCCTGGGCGGCTCCGTGGCCCTGAACGCGGTCCAGGAATTCACCGGCACCCGTTACATTCCGGATAAGCTCGCTGTCTACGACGCCGCAGTGAATATCGACGGCAGCATCGACACCGCCTGGCTGGACGGGTTTGAGGACGCCGTGAACCGTGGCCGGGTAGGCCACGCCCTGGCGCACATGAAGAAGGCCACCAGCCCGGGATCGGCCATTGCCCGGATCCCGGAACCCGTCCTGGCAGGCCTGATGGCGGTGCTGTCCCGGACCAAGGTCAACCGGCTGCTCCGCGAAGTGATGCCCAGCGCGGTGGGTGAGCTCCGGGCGGCGTACAACGAGGTGGACCACGCCCGGGACTTCAGCGTCCTTCCGGCCAACACCCACTTCATGGCCGGCGGAAAGAGCCCTTCGTATTACAAGGCCACTGCGGAGCGGCTGCATGCGGCCGTGCCCGGCAGCACGTACCAGCTCTCCCCAAAGTGTTTCCACGGGTCCATCCCCGCGGCTGTGGGGGAACTGGTGACCGACATTTCCGCGTATTTCAAGGGCTGAGTCCGGGCGGCTGCCGGTGCGGGTACTCCCTGCACCCAGCTTGCTCCGCTAGGCTCGGGGAATGACGCGCGAGAACATCAGGACCCCCGACGGCGGCACTCTGGAGCTCTTCTCCACCGGACTGGACCTGGCCTCGGCCGGATCGGGCGTGGTTGTCGTCCCGCCCTCCATGGTCACGGCCGCCGATTACACGAAGTTCGCCCAAAAACTGAGCGCGGCGCTGGGCCGTCCGGTGCACACGTTCAACCGGAGGGGCCGCGGAACGTCCTCACCCCAGCCCGAGGACTACACGCTGGACGTGGACATCCGCGACCTGGACACGGTGATGAAGCACACCTCGAGCACGGACGTGTTCGGCCACAGCTTCGGCGGGGCCGTTGCCCTGCACGCGGCGCGGACCCTGCCGGTGGAGCGGCTCGCGGTCTACGACCCCGCCGTTTCCGTCAACCACAGCGTCAAGGCGGATTGGACGGCCGAATACGAGCGCGCTGTGGCGGCGGGGGATGACGACCGCGCCCTGGCCGTCCTGCAGCGCGGCCTGGAGGCCGGCGGATCCTTCTCCTCCCGGATGCCGCTGTCCATGCTGACCCTGGCCAATAAGCTCACGGCGGCAACACCGATGGGCAAGCAGCAGCGTGAGCTGATGCGCACCTGCGTACGCGAAATCAAGGCCATCATCGCCGCGGACATGCCCGCCGAACCGTTCCTGGAGCTGCCGCTGGAAACGCTGATCGTGGTGGGCGAAAAGAGCCCGGCCTACTTTGGCGTGGCATGCGGCCAGATCCACGACGTCCTGTCCGGCTCCAGCTACACCATCCTGCCGGGCATGGGCCACGACGACGTCCTTAAGGCCCCGGACCGCCTGATCAAGGAACTGAGCGACTTCTACTCCGGATAACCCAACTAGGTAGCAGCAAGTGCCGTTTTGGACCCCCAAAACGGCACTTAGCGCTACCTGGTCGGGTCAGTGGGCGGCAGTGGAGACCGCCGCGCCATCCGTCTTACGCATCATCGCGGAGAGTACGACGGCGGCAACGGCTATGACGGTTGCCGCCAGGAAGGCGGCGCTCATCCCGGCGACGAGGCCCGCCGTCGTACTTACCACCGCGAAAATGGATACGAGCAGGGCCGTTCCTGCCGCGCCCGCCACCTGCTGGGTGGTGCTCATGATGGCGGATCCGTGCGAATACAGGTGCGGGGGCAGCGGGTTCAGGCCGGTGGTGAACGCCGGCGTGAAAAGCAGTGCCAGGCCGAAGCTCAGGCCTACGTGCAGCACGATGATCCACCAGACCGGTGTGCCGGCGTCGAGCCTGGAGAACTGGAAGAGGCTCAGGACCAGGAGGATCGAGCCGGTGACGGTGAGAGGGAGCGGGCCCACCTTGTCAAAGAGACGGCCGATGACCGGGCCCAGCAGGCCCATGGCGAGTCCGCCCGGGAGCAGTGACAGGCCGGTCTCCAGGGAGCCCAGCCCGCGGATCTCCTGCAGGTAGAGCGGCAGCAGGATCACTCCCCCGAACAGCGACATCATGGCAACCACCATGAGCAGCACGGACACTGTGAACATCCGGAACTTGAAGGCCCGGAGGTCCAGCAGCGGCGCCTGGGACTTCTGCAGCCGGACCTGGCGGAGGATGAAAACAGCCAGGCTTGCCACGCCGATGACCAGGGCTGCGATGGGGACAGCGCCCGGACCGGCCTGCCCGCCGTGTCCGCCGCCGATCTGGCTCAGGCCGTAGACCAGGCCGCCGAACGCCGGGACGGTGAGAAGCACCGAGAGGAAGTCCAGCCTGGCTTTTTCAGCTTCCCCCACGTTGGTGAGGTACTTGGCGCCGATGGCCAGGGCGGCGAGGGCGACCGGCAGGACGAAAACGAACATGAAGCGCCAGGTGAAGTGCTCCAGGATGAGCCCGGAGACGGTAGGACCCATTGCCGGTGCCACGGAGATGGCGATGCTGACGTTGCCCATGACAGCGCCGCGCCTTGCCACCGGAACCAGCGTGAGGATGGTGGTCATCAGCAGCGGCAGCATGATGGCCGTGCCGCCGGCCTGGATGATACGGGCCAGCAGCAGCACCTCGAAGCCCGGCGCGGCCGCGGCCAGGGCAGTGCCGATGCTGAAGAGGCCCATGGCCAGCATGAAGACTGCACGGGTGGTGAGGCTTTGCAGGATGAAACCGGTGGTGGGTATGACCACTGCCATGGTGAGCATGAACCCGGTGGCCAGCCACTGCACGGTGGGGGCGTCCACGCCCAGGTCCACCATGAGCCGCTGCAGGGCCACGTTCATGATGGTTTCGTTCAGGATCACCACGAATGTGGCCACCAGCAGCGTGGCGATGACCGTCACCGATTCACGGGACATTTTCGCCGGTGCGGACGGCTGCGCTTCAGCGGCCTGGACGGGCTTGCCGGAGGCGTTTGAAGAGACTTCTGTAGACATGGGTGTTCCCTCAGGGAGTAATGAGTGGGGCACGCGATCGGCGTCGCTGCAGATTCCAACACTCTACCGGCAGGAGTCATTCCTCCATCCGGACTTTTCTTAACCCTGAGGGAACACTTGGCCCCGCAGAACCGGGCCGGATCGGCCCTTAAGCGGTCTGGCCCGCGTGGGTGCCTTCGGCGATTTCCTCCACCAGCTTGCTGTTGAACGCCGGGAGGTCGTCCGGCTTGCGGCTGGTGACCAAGCCCTGGTCAACCACCACCTCCTGGTCCGACCAATTGGCTCCCGCGTTCTTCAGGTCCGTCTGGAGCGTGTGGTAAGAGGTGACGTTGCGGCCGCGGATGACGCCGGCATCGATCAGCAACCAGGGGCCGTGGCAGATGGAGGCCACCGGCTTATGCTGCTCAAAGAACGCCCGGGCGAACGCCTGCGCGTCCCCGTCCACCCGCAGGTGGTCCGCGTTGACGACACCGCCCGGGAGGACGAGTGCGTCGAAGTCGCCCGCGCTTGCCTCGCCAACGGTGATGTCGACGTCGAACGTGTCGCCCTTGTCGGTGCCGTTGAAGCCCTGCAGCCGGCCGGCCTTCAGCGCCACCAGCGTGGGCTCGCCGCCGGCCTCTTTCACGGCCTGCCACGGGCTGGTCAGTTCAACCTGTTCCACGCCGTCGGTCAGCAGGAACGCGACCTTCTTGCCTGCAATGCTGTGTTCTGACATGGTTCCTCCTTGGCTTGGAGATTCGCTTGCCTGACAGGGTCCAGCCTAGGAAAGCACAAACTGATAAGCAAGCTGACTACTTTACGGAACCCGCGGTCAGCCCGCCCACAATGAACTTCTGCAGGTAGAGGAACAGCAGGAGCACGGGCAGGGCGATGAGTACCGATCCCGCCGCGAAGACGCCCAGGTTGTTGCTGCGGTCACCGGCGATGATGCCGAACATACCCACGGCGAGGGTCTTAACGCTGTTGTCCGTCAGGAAGATGCTGGCCAGGATGTACTCGCCAATCACCGCGACGAACACCAGGAGCCCCGTGACGGCCAGAACCGGCCGGATCAGCGGGAGGATCACGCTGGTGAACGTGCGGAAGTGGCCGGCACCGTCAATCCGCGCGGCCTCGTCCAGCTCATGCGGGATGGAATCGAAGAAGCCCTTGATCAGCCAGACCTGTCCCAGCGCCCCGCCCATCAGCACCAGCCCGTACCCGGCCAGGGTGTTCAGCCCGATGGCCGGCACTACCTCGCCGAACTTGGCGATCATGAGGAACAGGGCCACCACGGCCAGGAACTGCGGGAACATCTGGACCAGCAACAGGGCCAGCAGCCCGCCGCGCCGCCCGTAGAAGCGGAACCGGGAAAACGCGTAGGCGGCAAGGGTGCTCAGGAACACCTGGGCAACGGAGACCGCAGCGCACAGGATCAACGTGTTCAGGTACCAGGTGCCGAACGGTCCCTTGGATCCGCCCAGGAGCGTCTCGAAATTCACCAGGCTGAAACTGCTGGGGATCAGCTCGGTGGTGGCCACACTGCCCAGCGGGTTGAACGCGGCGGAGATGATGTACAGCACCGGAAAGCCTGCGAACGCGACGCCGGCCAGGCCCACGGCGTGGCGCCATCCCACTTCGCGCCACCAGCGCCCGCCGCGGGGCATTTCCAGCCCGTTTTTGCGGACCCGGGACGGTCCGCGCCGGGCCGGCCGGGCGGTTTCAACCGGCGCTTCAGTCAGCAGATTGGTCATCGCACATCCTCCAAGGCCGTGGTGTAGCGGAACTGGATGCCTGCAAGCACTGCCGTGACAATGAACAGGACGACGGAAATGGCGGACGCGAAACCGAACTCGGCTCCGGCACCGCCGAACGCGATGCGGTAGGCGCCGCTGATCAGGATGTCCGTTGCGCCGATCTGCCCGCCGCTGGCCGGGAAGGGTCCACCGCCGGTGACCAGCTGGATCACGTTGAAGTTGTTGAAGTTGAACGCGAAGGACGACACCAGGAGCGGTGCCACCGCCACGAGCAGCAGCGGGAACTGGACCCTGGCGAACGTGGTCCAGGTGCTGGCGCCGTCGATCTTGGCGGCCTCGGCGATGTCCTGCGGCAGCGCCTGCAGCGCACCCGTGGCAATCAGGAACATGTACGGGAAACCCACCCAAAGGTTGGTCAGCAGCACGGCCACCTTGGCCAGGAACGGATCACCCAGCCAGTCGATCTTCGCCCCGCCCAGCATGGAGTTGATGAGCCCGAAATCCTTGTTGTAGAAGCTCTGCCACACGATGAACGAGATGAACACCGGGATGGCGTACGGCACGATGATCACCGCACGGTAAAGCTTCAGTCCCCGGACGCGCGGATCGTTCAACGCGGCCGCCAGCAGCAGCCCCACCACGAAGGTGGTGCCCACGGAACCCACGGCGAAGGCCAGGGTCCATACGAACGAGCCCAGCAGGGAGTCGCGGATCTGGGGATCACTGAAGAGCCGGACGTAGTTGGCGAAGCCCACGTTGCGTTCCCAGCTCTGGTCGAAACCCTTGGCGCCGGTGGCATCTGCGAAGTATTCGCGGTCACCAAACTGCTGAACCGTATACACCTTTCCGGTGACCGAATCGGTGATGGTGTCCGCGCCGGCGTCGTACGTCAGGGTCTGTATGCCCTCGAAGGCGCGGTTAATGCCCTGGGCGCGGATGGCGCCCTTGTCAGTGGGGACCGTCAGCGCACTGATGTTTGGACCTGCGGCGTTGACCTCCTTGCCAGTGAGGATCGTGTACCCCTCCGCGGCCCGGACGTACCCGCCGTCCACCGTGACGTCGTCGTCCGCTGCAGGGCGGAGGCCCTTTTCGTCTCCTTCGAAAACGTCGTTGGACGGCGCCTCGACCAGGAAGAACGTAAACGGGCCCTCGGTGGCGGAACCCTTGGTGCCCACGGTGAGGTTGAAGGTCCTCGAGTCCGGCAACTGCGTCACGGAGTTCCGGACAATGGTGGACACCGCATCTTCCTTGGACCCGCGCGTCCCGTCACCGGAGTTGGTGAAGGAGAGCTGGACCGTGGAGAGAATCGGCAAGAGCACGAAAACGGTAAGCAGCAGGGTGCCGGGAACCAGGTACTTCAGCGGCACCATGCGTTTGGTGGAGTAGACGGCGAGGAGGCCGGCAGCACCGGCCCATAGACCTGCCAGCATGGCCCACTCGCCGCCGGCCAAAAGCAGCGGGGTCAGCGAGACGGCCGCACCGAGCACGGCGCCCAGGCCCAGGATCTTGGCCAGCAGCGCCGGGACCGACGCGGTGGAGCCCAGCGACAGACCGGGCCCCACCGCCTTCCCCGGGGCGTTCTTGAGTCGTGTGGTCATGGAGCGTTACTTCAGCGCACCGGCGATGGTCTTGCCGGCCTGCGTCATGGTCGCAGTGGGGTCCGCACCGCCGGCGATGGCGGCCTCAGCCTGGCCCAGCGGCGCCCACACGGCAGCCATCTGCGGCAGGGCAGGCATGGGAATTCCGACGGCGGCCGCATCAGCGGCGATCTTTGTCTCCGGGCTGTTCTTGGCTACTTCCTCGATCAGGGATGCGTTGGCCGGGGGAATGAACACGGCCTCGTAGAGGGCGCGCTGGGTTTCCTTCTGGGAGGCGACGGCCTGGACGAAGGTTTCTGCGAAGGACTTGTTCTTGCCCTTGGAGGCGACGTAGAAGGACTGCACGCCGGTGAAGGGCTGGGCGGGCTTCATGCCGGCGAAGCCGGGAACGGGGCTGATGGCGTAGTCGATGCCGGCCTTCTTCACGTCGCCGAGGGCCCAGGGGCCGTTGACCATGAAGGCGGTCTTGCCCTGGTTGAAGAGGGCGATCGAGTTGTCCGAACTGACGGACGTGCTCAGGATCCGGGAGCCCTTTTCGCCGAGCGCCGCGATCTTCTTGGCCGCGGCGATGGAGCCTTCCTTGCCCACGCCCAGGTCCGAGGGGTCGAAGCTGCCGTCGGCCTTCTTGCCGAACAGGTAGCCACCCGCGGAGGAGTAGAGGGGCTGCATGAAGTAGGCGTCACCCTTGGGGCCCACCTGCAGGTTCAGCGCCCGTTCGGCCTTGCCGGCGGTGACTGCCGCTTCACCGGCGGCCAGGAGTTCCTCGAACGTGGCGGGTTCCTTGGGAGCGAGCGCCTTGTTCCGGATGAGGACCAAGGACTCGACGGAGGCCGGCATGCCGTAGGTCTGGCCGTTGTAGGTGACGGCGTCCGTGGCCACGGGGAGGAATTCCTTCTTCTGCTCCGCGGTGATCTGGACGGGATCGATGGCGCCGTTCTGGACCAGGTTGCCGATCCAGTCGTGCGCGCCCATCACGATGTCCGGGCCATTGCCGGAGGCATTGGCCGTGACGAAGTTGGTCTGCAGTTCGGTGGCCACCGTCTGGACCTCCACCGTGATGCCGTTCTCCTCGCCGAACTTGTCCGCGATGGGCTGCAGCGCCTGGACGACCGGGCCGTTGGCCCAGATGACCAGGTCGGCGTCGCTGCGCTCCGGGGCGCCGCTTGCGGCGGGGGCGGCGGAAGCGCTTTCAGCCGGCGCGCCGGAGGCATTGCCGGCCGGGGCCTGGCTGCCGGAGCACCCTGAGGCGAGGAGCATGACGGAGACGGCTGCCGCCGTCGTGAGCGTTAGACGGGCCTTGCGGGCCAAGGGCTTGATAGATGTGCGCACCGGCGCGCCTCCTTCGTACGTGGGCATCTGCCCGTTGGTGGTAACCGCGGCTGACGGACGACGGCGGCGAGGCCGGTCCGGCACGGGTGAGACAAGTCACAACTGTAAGCGATTCCAAACTATGCGTCTACATCGTGATTTAGCTTTGCGTTTTCCGCGTCATACTTAACTGGAAGCCGTTCCATTTCATGTGTCTAACCCCTTAGGATGACCGGATGACAAACACGCTCGCCCCCGCCGCGCCCGGCTTTTCCGCCGCGCAGCTGGTCCCCGTCCACCCCGCCGACGAAGGCTCCGAGTGGTGGCGTTCCTCGGTGATTTACCAGGTCTATCCGCGCTCGTTCCGCGACCTGAACGGCGACGGCGAGGGCGACCTGCCTGGTATCACCGCCGAACTGCACCACCTCGCGGATCTGGGAGTGGACGCTGTGTGGCTGTCGCCGTTCTACGTCTCGCCGCAGCGTGACGGCGGCTACGATGTGGCCGATTACTGCGATGTGGACCCGATGTTCGGCACCCTCGCGGACTTCGATGCGCTGGTGGCGCGGGCGGACTCGCTGGGCGTCAAAGCCATCATCGACCTGGTCCCCAACCACTGTTCGTCCGATCACGCACTGTTCCAAGCCGCCCTGGCCGCAGGCCCCGGCAGCCCCGAGCGGGAGATGTTCGTGTTCCGCGACGGACGCGGGGAACACGGTGAACTGCCGCCGAACAACTGGCAGTCGCATTTCGGCGGACCGGCCTGGACCCGCATCGAGGAACCCACCGGCGAACCCGGCCAGTGGTACGTCCACCTGTTCGACTCCTCCCAGCCGGACTTCAACTGGGACAACCCGGCCGTGCATGACGAGTTCAAGCGGATCCTGCGGTTCTGGCTCAGCCGCGGCGTGGCGGGCTTCCGGGTGGACGTGGCGCACGCCCTGATCAAGGCGCAGGGGCTCCCGGACTGGCACGGGCGGCCCGACGGCGTCAGCACCGAAGAGCACCCCGGCCACCTCGCGCCGATGTTCGGTCAGCCCGAGATCCACGACATCTACCGGGAGTGGCGCAAGGTGCTGGCGGAGTTCGACGGCGAGCGCATCCTCTGCGCCGAAGCCAGCATCGACCCGCTGTCCCGGCTGACCAACTGGGTGCTGCCGGACCAGATGCACCAGGCGTTCAACTTCGCCTACCTCGGCACGCCGTGGGACGCGGAGCGGCTGCGGTCGGTGATTGAAAGCTCGCTGCGGATGTTCGATTCCGTGGGCGCTCCCACCACCTGGGTGCTGTCCAACCATGACGTGGTCCGGCACGCTACGCGGTTCGGCATCGTGGAGCCGGCCGCCCGCCCGGGTGACGGCCTGGGCGTGGAGGATCCCCAGCCGGATACCGGGCTGGGGCTGCGCCGGGCGGCGGCTGCATCCATGCTGATGCTGGCGCTTCCCGGCGGCGTGTACCTGTACCAGGGTGAGGAGCTGGGGCTTCCGGACCACACCACGATGGACCACACCTTCCGGCAGGACCCCACGTACCGTCGGACTGCGGGTGAGCGGATTGGCCGGGACGGCTGCCGCGTGCCCCTCCCCTGGGAAGCGGCCGCCCCGGCCGCAGGCTTTAACCTCACGGGCTCCTCGTGGCTCCCGCAACCCGACGGCTGGGGCTCCCTCGCCCGCGACGTGCAGGCGGCGGATCCGTCCTCCGTCCTTGCCCTGTACCGCCGCGCCCTGGGACTGCGGCGTGAATTAGGACTGGGCGCAGGCTCCCTGGACTGGCTGGACGGCGCGGCTGGTCCCGAGTGCATCGCGTTCGTTAATAACGGCATCCTGGTGATGATGAACATGGGTGCCGCTGCGGTTGAACTGCCGGACCTCGAGGTCCTCCTGGCCACCGACAGCGAAGGAGCGGCCCAGCGTAAGCTTGGTCCTGCGCAGTGCATCTGGCTGCGCATGTAACCAAGGGGAACAGCAGGGGTCAGTGGCAGGAATAAAGGATGTGGCCCGGCTGGCAGGGGTTTCACAGGCGACGGCATCCCGCGCCCTGAGCGGCAAAGGCAGCGTTTCCGAGCGGGCCAGGCTGGCCGTGACCGCCGCGGCCCGTGAGCTGGACTTCGTCATGTCCTACCACGCTTCGAGCCTTGCCAGCGGGCGGAGCCACAACGTCGGGGTGGTCCTGCCGTTCGTGAACCGCTGGTACTTCTCCACGCTGCTGGAGGGTACCAACTCCGCGCTCATGGATGCCGGCTATGACCTGACGCTTTACGACTTCCAGGGCGACCGGTACCGCGAGTCCGTCCTGGGCGACTTCCTGCTCCGCAAGCGGCTGGACGGCGTCATCGCCGTGTCCCTGCAGCTCAACGATCACGAGACGCAGCAGATCCTCTCGGCCGGGATCCCGGTGGTGGGGGTGGGCGGGCCCCTCCCCGGGATCCCCACCATTAGGATCGACGACGAAGCGGTAGGACGGCGGGCCACCGGGCACCTGCTGGGGCTGGGCCACACCCGCGTGGCGCATCTGGGCGGCGAGCAGGAATTTGGCGGGCACTTCAAGATCTCCGGCGGCCGCCGCGCCGGGTACGAGGCTGCCATGGCCGACGCCGGCCTGCCCGTCCGCCCGGCGTGGAACCTGGCCGCGGACTATTCCATGAACGATGCATACCGGCAGGCCAAGCACCTGCTGGCCGATCCCGACGAGCGGCCCACCGCCATTTTCTGCGCTTCTGACGAGATGGCCGCCGGCGCAATGCTCGCGGCGCGGGACCTGGGGCTCCGGATCCCGGCCGATCTGTCCGTGATCGGCGTTGACGGCCACGAGATGGGTGAGATCCTGGGCCTGACCACCATCGACCAGCAGGCCCACGCCCAGGGCTCCCGGGCCGTGGAACGCCTGCTGTCGCTCGTGGAAGACGGAACGGGCGCGGCTGGCCCGGCGGATGAAATCATCGAAGCCCGGCTGGTGGTCCGCTCCTCAACCACCGCCCCTCGAACTTCCGCCTATTGAGCGGACGGGGTCAGCGCGCGGTCGATGGCCGCCGGGTCGTAGACCTTCCGCATGACAAGCGCTGCAAGCCCCGCGATGGCAGTGCGGTCGTCGGGGTCTCCGGCTTCCACCACGAGGCCGTCTGCGATCCGCTCCACCACATCGGCGAAAACACGGCTGCGCACGTTGTCCACCAAGACCGGAAGCGCGCCGATCCTGCCGCCCAGGACGAGCCTGTCAGGGTTGATTGTGGTGATGGTCGCGGCGAGCGCCCGGCCCAGCACCTCCGCTGCCTGTGTGAGGGCCTCCAGCGAACTCTTTCCCCCGTCCAGGGCCGCCTGCCGGATGGCGTCGACATCGGAGAGGCCTTCCGCGGCGAGCCGGTCGGCGATGGCACGCCCTGAACTGTAGGCGGCCAGGCAGCCGTTTCGACCGCACCGGCAGCGCGGACCGTCGTCAGTGATCCTGATGTGGCCGATATCTCCGGCGGCGCCGTGGGCTCCGCGGAGAATCTCGCCGTCCACCACAATGCCACAGCCGATGCCAGTGCCCACTTTGACGTAGACCAGCGTTCCCCGGCCCGCCTCCCACTCGCCTAGCGCCGCCGCGCGGGCATCGTTTTCCACCACCAGGGGCACGGACCACGCCTGCGAGACCGCCTCGACTATGGCGTCCGGCTGCCAGCCGGGAAGGGTGGTGGGATGCACCACGTGTCCGCTTGCCACGTCAACGGGGGCGGGGACGCTGACGCCGACGCCCACCAGCACTTCGCCGGTGCCCTGTGCGAGCAGCGTCTCTCCTGCATCTGTCAGCCTTCCCAGAACCTCTCCGGCGGGCCCGCCGATGTCATGGGTGATGGTGGTGGACCGTAGTTCCGAGCCGTCCGTGTCCACTACCGCCACTGTTGCGTGGGTCTGGCCCAGCGCCAAGGCAAGGACTACCCTGCCGCGGCTATCGAAACGGATCTTCCGGGACCGGCGCCCGCCGGTTGCCTCCAACGCCTCGCCCTCGTAGATCCACCCGCGCCGGAGGAGGGCTTCCAGCCGTTCGTAAAGGGTGGCTCGGGACATGCCCGTCTCAGCCAGGAGTTGCTGGCGGGAAAGTCCGTCCGCCGAACGGATCAGGTTCAGCAGGTGCCCATGGGACGTTGCGCCGCCCAGGCTGGCAGGTGTTCGTTCGACCGTCACAACGTCGATTCTTCCCGGGAAAGGTAGGAGACGCCGAATACCGGATCGTTCTCAAGGGTCCTGACGTCAGTGATCCCGTGGGCGGCCAGATAGCCGGTGAACGCCCTGCCCAGCGCCGGCTGGTTCAGGCCGACACCGCCTCCCAGCACCACCGGTCCTGGGTTCATGAGCCGAAGCGAGACCTGCACTACCTGCTCGGCCAGGCTCTCCGCCGCCCGCGCAACCATCCGCTCACTGGCGGCGTGGCCGCGGTCCGCGGACTCGAAGACCAGCCGGGCCTTCGCGGCCCAGTAGGTCCTGTCCGTATCACCATGGAAATGGCGGATCAGGCTTTCGGGCGAGCTAAGGCCGCAATCTGCAAGCAGGGCGCCGGTCAGTTCATCCACCGGCAGCCCGAGGTCGTAGCGCCGGAGGCTGTGCCGGACGGCTTCCCGGCCGAGCCAGTATCCGCTTCCCTCATCACCCAGGAGGTAGCCCCAGCCACCGGCACGCACCTCAGTGCCCTGCCCGTCGACTCCCCAGACAGCAGAGCCCGTTCCGGCAATGACGGCGATGCCCGTGCGCACGTGTGCTGCCGCAAGGATCAGCCGGGTGTCATGAACGATGGTCACCGCCGCGTGAGGCGCGTACGGCGCGATAAGCCTGCGCAGCTCGTCCTTGTCTTCCTCGGTGTCCACGCCGCCCGCCCCGACGTAGACGCGGCCCGCATCAGCGGCGCCGAGCGAACCAAGCAAGACGCCCAAATGGCGGGAAGCGGTTTCGCGGCTTACATTCTGGACATTGGCGCTGCCCGCTAGCCGGTCAGCCATGATGCTGTCGCCGACGATGCGGATGCCATGGGTTTTGGAGCCTCCGATGTCCAGCCCGATGACCGTCCGGGCCGAAGCCGCACCGGAAGCGGGCCGAAGTATCGCCGGGCCGGCGACGGTCATGTCATGACCCGTTCAGCCGCCAGGGTATTGCCTACGTGGTGGCCCACCGCGGTCAGCAATGCTGCTGCCTCGGACATGCAGCGTGCCGTGTCGGGTTCAAGGTCAGTGAGGCGGAACGAACCCTGGATGCCCAGTGTGTCCAACTGCTCCGTGGTAAGCGATCCCTGGCCGCAGACGGCCGTCACGGGAACACCGGCGTCGCGGGCAACAGCCGCGAGCCCGGCCACGGCCTTGCCGCTCAGGGTCTGCAGGTCAAGCGACCCTTCGCCCGTCACCACGAGGTCCCCGGCACCCAGGGCAGCGACGGTTTCGCGGTAGCCGGTGATGTCCATGACTACGTCGATTCCGGGCTGCCTCGTGGCTCCGAGCACCGCCAGGGCGGCGTAACCGATGCCACCGGCGGCACCCGAACCCGGGAAGGCGGCCATGCCGGCCAGCACCCCCTGCGCTTCCATCACCCTGACCAGGTGTGCCAGGCCTTCTTCGAGGATCTCCACCTCCTCGGCGCCTGCGCCCTTCTGGGGACCGTAAACCGAAGCCGCGCCGTCGTGCCCCAGAAGGGGATTGTCGACGTCGGACGCCAGGACGATTTCGCAGCCGGCAAGGCGGGGATCCAGTGAGGTGAAGTCCACGGACGCGAGGGTATCCAGCGCCCCTCCCCCGCGGGCAACAGCGGTCCCGTCACCAGCGGTGAGGCGGGCGCCGAGGGCCTGGAGGAAGCCTGCGCCGCCGTCGGTGGAGGCACTGCCGCCCACCGCGAGGACTAGCCGGCGGGCCCCGGCGTCGAGCGCGGCTGCGACCAGCTCGCCCGTGCCATAACTTGTCGCACCCAACGGGTCGGGAATGCCGCCCGCCAGCTGCAGCAGGCCGGATGCCTGGGCCATTTCGATGACAGCGGTCCCGCCGTCCGGATGGAGCGCGAAGCCGGCGGAGACAGGCTGGCCGGACGGGCCGGTGACCGACGCGGTGATGTGCCGGTATCCGGCACTGACGGCGGCAGCCACCGTGCCGTCACCGCCGTCAGCGATGGGCATCGGGATGACGTTGGCCCCCGGCCGGACCGCCCGGATTCCCTCCGCCACGGCGTCACATACCTCGGGCGCGGTCAGGCTTCCCTTGAACTTGTCGCAGGCAATCAGGACCGTGCTCATGAGGCGGCAGGCCGGCCGTCGGTGGATCCGGCCAGCCATTCGAGGGCCGCCGCGGCAGTCCACGCCTGGGCCAGGCTGCCAAGGGGTTCGCCGGTGAACGGCTCATAGTATTCGCCGAACTGCAGGTCCGAAAGCTGCCGAAGCGATGTGCTACGCAGCTTTTCCTCCAGTTCTGCTTGGCCGTCGCGGCCGCAGGCCCAGCCCAGCAGGAGGTTCAGGAAGGGCCATACCGGTCCCCGCCAATAGGTACGGGGGCGGAACGCGGCGCTGGCCGGCGAGGTGGAGGGAGGCAGCGGGAAACGAAGGCCCGGGAAGCCCATCCAGTCAGGGCCCTGCAGCATCTCACGTTGCCGGGACAGCAGGCCTTCGTCCCCACCGGCCACCAGCGGGGCGAAGCCCGAAACGGTTTCGGTGCCAATCCAGCGTCCGGCCAGGACGTCGAAGTCGCGGGCAAGTCCTGTATGCGGGTCCACCGTCGCTGCCACACCGGCGCGGAAACGCTCGGCAAGGTCACGCAGCTCCTGCGCTTCCTCGCGACCCAGCTCCTGGGCAAGACCGGCCAGGACCTCGGTGGAGGCTGCCATGATGGCCGAGAAGAACACGTCGCGGACGCGGAAGTCAACGATCTCCTGCACAGCTCTGTCATCGAAGCGGACGGATGCCATCTGCTGGACCAGCCACAGATATTTGGTGTATTCGGAATCGTCCGGGCGTTCGCTGACGTCGGCAACATGGGCGGTGTCCCGCCGGACGAACGGCTCGACGGCGCCGGGCTGGATGGCTGCGTAGGGCCCGTCCCAGCGCGGCGAGTTGTCGAAACCGGATTCCCAGCCATGGTGGATTTCGATAAGTCCCACCCGGTCCGGGTCGCGGACGTCGGCGAGCCAGCGGTGCCAGGCGAGCCAGCCGTCAAAGGACTCACGTACAAAAGCCTCGGCCGCTACCTGGTCCGTACCGCCGTTTTCGCGGCCGCGGTCCAGGATATGCCGCACCGCGATCACGTGGACAGGCGGCTGGCAAATCCCGCTGGTCTTGACGCCTTCGGGGCGGGCAGCAGCACTTTCCGTTCCCCACCGGTCAAAGCCCGGAAAGTAATCGGTGTCGTTGGCGCTGAACACAATGTGCGGGATCATGCCCGTTGACCACTGGGCGCCGAGGAGGGTCCGCATCTCGGTAATGGCGCGGGGAACGCTGACCCGTGCCAGTCCGATGGCGACGAAGGCCGCGTCCCAGCTCCACATGTGCGGGTAGAGGTTGGGCGCTGCGCTGGTCATGGTGCCCAGGTCGTTGGCGCGGAGCACTTCGATTGCGGCGCCACGGATCTCTTGCGGGGTCACATTCAGTTCGGACACGGGAGCCTCCAAAGGGCTGAGAAAGGGTATCGGGCGCGGTAAGCCTCGGGGAAAGGAGCGGCGAAGCCGTAGCGAAGCCTCCGCCGTAAACTTTCGTATAAGCATCAGACAAAAGCTGGGCACTGTCAATCCTTTGGCGCCAATAGACGCCCGACCAGCCCAGGTCGATGTAAAGATGTTTAGGCGGAGGGTGCCTGCTGGCGCCGTCGAAATCATTGCGAGTAAGGAAGTTCCACATGGCCGCCGAACGGCCTGCCGTCGATCCGAGTCGACCCATTCCTGTCTACGAACAGTTGAAGGCCCACCTGATTCAGCTGATCCTGAGCGGACGCTACGGAGCCGATGGGCAGCTGCCCACCGAGTCGGAGTTGTGCGCCACCTATGGGCTGAGCCGGACCCCGGTGCATCGCGCCCTCGCCGCACTCGCGGCGGAAGGAGTGGTGGTCCGGCATCGACGGCGGGGCACATTCGTGGCGCCCGAATGGCTCGAAAAGCATGCCGGCG
The DNA here is from genome assembly GCF_044755045.1 of Pseudarthrobacter sp. NPDC092419. Lineage (NCBI taxonomy): Bacteria > Bacillati > Actinomycetota > Actinomycetes > Micrococcales > Micrococcaceae > Pseudarthrobacter > Pseudarthrobacter sp. NPDC092419. The sequence goes on along the minus strand of NZ_JBIVQF010000002.1, from coordinate 119,655 downwards.
TCCGCGAACTGACTGCTGTGGTGCCTGAGGGTCCCTGGGCCAAGCTGATCCGCGCCGAGACCCCCACCGACGTCGCACTCTCGCTGACCGTGGTGCCGCTGGGCGACCTCCACGACCACCTGACCGAGGCCGTGGCCAGCGGCGAGGCTCCGGACATCGCCCTGGTCGACTCCGTATGGGTCCCCGAATTCGCTACCGCCGGCTATTTCCGAAGGATCGATGACATCGATTCCGGCTGGGCCCGGGACCAGTACCGAAAGCTTTTTGCCCAGGTGTTCGTCGCCTCCCAAGCTGTGGACGGCGCCTCCGTGGCAGTCCAGCTCGAAGCCGACGTGGCCGGCCTGTGGTTCGACCGGGAAACCCTGGCCGCTGCCGGAATCGCCCCGCCCGACACCTGGGCCGAACTCGCAGCCGCGTGCAACCTGCTCGCCGGCAAGGACGCCGCGCCGCCCCTGGTCCTGCCTGGCGGACCGGCGGCCGGCGAGGCCGCAACGTATTGCCTCCTGGCCCTCCTTGCGTCTAATGGGGCGCGCATCATTGGGCCGGCCGGCGTCCTTCCGGACCGGGACCGGCTGGTGCAGACACTGGAGTATCTCCAGGAACTGGTGGCCCAGGGCGCCATCGCGAAGGAGTCCGTCGACTTTGCCCGTGAGCGCCCCGTCCAACTCCTAGCCCGGGGCCAGGCCGCCTTTGCCCTGGCAGGCAGCTACGAGTTGCCGGCCCTTGCCGGAGCGGCTGGCCTGGACCAGGAAAGCGCATGGCGCCGGTTCGGGTTCATCCCGATGCCCGCCGGCCCCTCGGACAGCCGGGCCAACCTGGCCGGCGGCATGGCCCTGGGGATCTTCCGGCAAGGCAAGCGGCCGGACCTCGCCCTTCACGTGATCCGGGCTCTCCTTTCCGCGGACGCGCAGGCCCGCATGGCGCGCTCTACGGGACAGATACCCACGCGGACGTCGGTAGTTCCGCTGGTGTCCGATGACGAGTCGCTGCTGGGAAAGTCGGCAGCGATGCTTGAGGGAGCCGTGGTCCGCCCGGCCGTGCCGTCCTACGACCGCGTTTCGCAGCAGCTGCAGAAGCTGCTGGCAGACATCATCCTGGACCGGATCAGCCCCGCAGCGGCGAGCGAGTACACCGCCGAACTGATCTCGGCGATCACTGGCCTGCCCGTAGCGGCTAAGTAGCCCTCCCCCAACCCCGGCGAAACCCCCAAAATTTCCATCATCCTCATCCGATCTTCCGTTGGGCCTTGACATCAGCACGTGAGCGACCTCATATTTGTCACTACGGAATGACAAATACCACTGCTTCAACGGAGATACAGATGATCAACTTACGAGTGCGCCGCGCAGCTGTTGCCGCCTTTGCAACGCTCGCCCTTGGCTTTGGCGCCACTGGGTGCGGCACGGGATCCGAGTCCACCAAGACCGATGGCCCGCCCACGGGCGAAATCCGCGTCCTGTCCAACTGGAGCGGACCCGAGGCGGAGGCCTTCGGAGCCATGGTGGAGGGCTTCGAGGCAAAGTACCCCGACGTCTCCGTGAAGGTGGACAGCGTACCGTTCGACCAGACACAGTCGGTCCTGACCCAGCAGTTCGCCGCAGGCAGCCCACCGGATGCCGCCGTGGCGCTGCCCGGCATGGTGCGCCAGCTTTCCAAGCAGGGCCTCCTCATGGAGGTGGACAGCCTGTGGGATGAATGGATCAAGAACGGCGAATACAACGATTCCCTGCGCGCAATTGCGGCTGGAGCCGAGGACAAGACCGAGGCGGTCTACGTCAAGGGCAACGTCAACGGCCTGATCTGGCATACCACCGCGAAGGCGAAGTCACTGGGTCTGACCGCCCCGCCGGCAACCTGGTCGGAACTGACCGCCACGCTGGACAAGTACAAGGCCACCGGGCAGGCTCCCTTCAGCGTCGGCGCCAAGGATGTCTGGGTTCCCACCCAGTGGATGGACCCCATCCTCCTGAACGTGGCGGGCGAGGAGAAGTTCAACCAGCTGGCACGCGGTGAAATCGGCTGGGACGACGCGGACATCGCCAAGGGCGTCAAGGTGCTTGCGGACATGATCCGCAACTACTGGCCCAAGAACGCCCTGGATACGGGCTTCTCCGACGAGACCTGCGGCTGGGTGACCGGAAAGAACGCGTTCGCCAATAACGGCGCATTCGTCAACGGAATCGTCCCCTCCTGCGACTCCAAGCTCAAGCCGGGTACCGATTACAGCTTCTTCACCCTGCCCGCCTTCGAGGGAACCGAAAAGCCGGCACAGGCTGTCAGTGGCGACCTCTTTGTCGGAGCCAAGAAGTCCAAGAACCCCGTGGCAACCATGGCATTCCTGGAGTACCTGGGATCCGTTGACGCCCAGACCATCTGGGCAAAGAAGGGCGGCTACATCGCCCCCAACATGAAGGTTCCGGCCAGCGTCTACCCCACGCCCAACGACAAGGCCGCGGCTGAGCTCTGGCCGAAGGATGCTGCCGGTCGGGCCGGCTACGACCTGGACGACTGGATCGGCGGCGAGCTGCAGAGCAAGTACCGCAACGCCCTTGTTGAACTGGTGCGCTCCCAGGACGCAGATGCCTTCATCGAAACCATGAAGACAGCCGACACCCGCTCGAACGGATAATTGTGACTGTCATCCCCAAAGAAGACACGACGAGCGTGCAAAAGGGGGCCGGGGTCTTCCGCAAGAAGGCCCCGGCCGGCCGCCGACCGGGAAAGCCGGGCCGTTCCGCGCTCACGCCTTACCTCTTTATCGGTCCCATCCTGCTCGTTTTCCTTGGCTTCTACCTGTGGCCCGCGTTCAGCACAGTGACCTCCAGCCTTTTCACCTGGGGCATGCTCAACCCCTGGCAGATCAATGCCCCGGCAGACTGGGAATACGTTGGCCTGGAAAACTACTCTTCGACCCTCACCAGTGCTGATTTCTGGAATGCGGCCCTGAACAGCGCCATCTGGCTGGTCGTTTTCCCTACGCTCGTCCTGGCGGTGTCATTTCCCCTCGCCCTCCTGGTATGGAATGCCCGGCGGGGTTCGGGAATATTCCGGAGCATCTTCATCCTGCCGATGACCATCTCCCTTTCGGCCGCCGGCATCATCTGGTCCTTCATTTACAATCCCGATCCCAACAAGGGAGTACTGAACGCCTTCCTGGCCCTTTTCGGCCTTGAGGACGCTTCCTTCACATGGGGCCCGCTTGAACTTCACGCTGGCCAGTGGCTTTCCAACCCCGGCGTCCTGCACTTGGGCTCGATGGACCTGCGCCTTGCCAACCTGTTTGTGATCATTCCGGCCGTCTGGGCTTTCGCAGGCTTCGGCGTCATCACCTTCACGGCGGGCCTGACCTCGGTACCGAGTGAACTGCTTGACGCGGCCCGCGTGGACGGGGCCAAGCAGTCCCAGCTGATCCGCCACGTGGTGATCCCCAGCCTCCGTCCTTCCATCGTGGTGGTGGCAGTGGTCAGCGTGATCTTCGCGCTGCGGACATTCGACATCGTCCTGGTCACCACCGCCGGCGGTCCGGCAAAGGACACAGAAGTGCTTGCCATGCTGCTGTGGCGCCAGGTGTTCCAGTACCTGGACACCCCCCAGGGCGGGCTCGCTGCGGCCATTGCCGTACTCATGTCGGTCTTCATGATTGCCATCTCGCTCCCCTACATCCGCGCAACCCTGAAGGAACAGCAATGAGGCAAAGTAAATGGGCTGTGTTTGCCCTTTACGGCATCCTGACCGTTGCCAGCATCCTGTGGCTGGTGCCCGTGGCCACCGCTGCCATGATTTCCATCCTTCCGCTCGACCAGAGCGGTGCCGGCTGGTGGCGCGCCGACTTCTCCACGGCCACGCTGGAGAACTACGGACGGGCCTGGCGGGAAGGGCTGTCGACCTACACCTTCAACAGCTTCATCATCTCGGTCAGTTCAGTGGCCCTGACGGTAGTTCTGGGAACGTCGGCGGCCTACGCCTTCGCCCGGATGAAGTTCCGCTTCAAGGGCCTCCTGTACTTCCTGCTGATCACCACCATGATCGTTCCGGTACAGATCATCCTGATCCCGCTGGTGCCGTGGTTCCGGACCCTCAACCTGAATGAGGGACCGGCGCAGTTCCTGGGCATCGCCCTGGTGCACACCGCCTTCGGCGCCGGCTGGGCACTGTTCATGCTCATCGGGTTCTTCTCCCAAATCCCCGAAGAGGTGCTCGAATCGGCACGGATCGACGGCGCCAGCGAATTCGACGCGTTCAGGCGGATCGCCCTCCCCCTGGCGGTCCCCGGCATCGTGTCATTCATCATCATCGACTTCGTGTTTGTCTGGAACGACCTCCTGATGGGCCTGACGCTGCTTGACAGTGACCACCGGCCGCTGACCGTTGGCCTGGCAAACCTCCAGGCGCCCCAGCTGAACCAGGATGACCTGATTTCCTCAGGCTCCATCCTCGCCATCATCCCCCCGCTGCTGCTTTTTGCACTGCTCAACCGCTATTACGTCCGCGGGCTCTACGCCGGCGCAGTGAAAGGTTAGACCCATGAACCCACCATCCGGCCAGAGCGTCCGGGCGGCTGTCATCCAGCTGGAACTGCCCAACGGCGACCTGGAGGGCAACCGCGCCGCATACCGCGATGCCTTGCTTGGCCTGGGCGACGCCGACCTGGTGGTCACCCCGGAACTGTTCATCTCCGGCTACGACCTCAAGATGATCGATGAGATTGGTGCGCAGCTCAGTGAGCCGCTTGACGGTCCCACTGTCGAGATGACCAAGGAAATCGCGGCGGAGAAGGACTTCACCGTCGTCGTCGGCCTGCTGGAGAGGGGTGAGGACGGCAACCTCTACGACACGGCTGTGACGGTGACGCCCGCGGGCGACGCCGTGCCCTACCGCAAGAGCCACCTGTTCCCCACGGAGTTCGACCGGTTCAAGCCCGGCAACGAACTGTTCGTGGTGCCCACCCCGGCCGGCCTCCTCGGGCCGCAGATCTGCTTTGAGCATGCCTTCCCGGCAATCGCCACCACCCTCGCCATGGAGGGGGCCCAGATCATCGTCATCCCTTCGGCGGTGGGCGACGGTTACGATCACCTGCTGACCCTCCGCTCCAGGGCGCGGGCGCAGGACAACCAGATCTTCGTGGTCGCTGCCAACCTCAACGGAAACGGCTTCTGCGGCCACTCCCTGATCACCGACCCGCGGGGCCATGTCCTCGCTTCGGCGGGCCACGGCGACGCCATCCTTCGTGCCGATCTGGACTTGAGCCTCACCGGGTTGGAGCGCCAGCAGGAACGTTCGCTGTCGCTTGCCCGGCCTGAGCTGTACAAGTCGAAGCAGGAAACCGGGCGCTAAGCACGCGAAGCCGGAGCACGGATCAGGGCGCCTTCCCCTTGGGACGGCGCCCTCTTCCATGCTCAGCCGCTATGAACTCAGCGGCACGTTGTCGATCAGCCGCACCGGGCCCACCCTGGCCGCGATCAGCGCCAGCGCCTCGCCGCGGAACGGGGTGTCCCGGCAGTTTTCGGCCAGCGGCTCCAGCGTCACCGGATCCACCACGTCGAAGTAGTCCAGCTCCACCAGCGGCTGGGACTCCACCATGGCCACGGCGGAATCCAGGTCCAGCGGCTCCCGCGCTGCTGCGCGTGACTCAAGCAGCCGCAGCGCCCGGGAAAGGACCAGCGCGGCGTCGCGCTCGGCGTCGGACAGGAAGCGGTTGCGGCTGGACAGGGCCAATCCCTCGGAAGACCGGACCGTGGGAACACCCACGATCTCCACCGGGAAGCTCAGGTCGGCTGCCATCCGGCGTACCAGCGCCAGCTGCTGGGCGTCCTTCTGCCCGAAGTACGCCCGGTAGGCCGGCAGCCCGGATCCGTCAGGCAGCCCGGCCGCGGGAAGCCCATAGTGCAGCAGCTTGGCCACCACGGTGAGCGCCCCGTCGAAGTGCCCGGGCCGGGAGGCGCCTTCCCACTTTTCCCCCAGCCTGCCGGAGGTGACCCGGACCAGGGGTTCACCGCCCGGGTACACCTCCTCCACCGCGGGCGCGAACACCAGGTCCACGCCCTGCGCCTCCAGCAGTTCCAGGTCCGCCTCGAGCGTGCGCGGGTACCGGCCCAGGTCCACGGCGTCGCCGAACTGCAGCGGGTTCACGAAGATGGTGGCCACCACCACGTCATTCTGTTCGACGGCGGTGCGCGCCAGGGCGGCATGGCCCTCGTGGAGTGCGCCCATGGTGGGCACCAGCCCCTGGGAGGTTCCCTGCCGGGAGCCCAGGAGCGCGGTACCCTGGGCGCGGAGGTCAGCCACGGTGGTGGCGAGGCGGATGGGCATCAATCGTCCTTACCGTCAAGGGCCTCGTTCAGGCCGTTCATCTGGTCCTTCTTCAGCAGGCCGCGCCCCTCGGCGCGGCGGGCCGTGGCGCGCGCCATCGCAAGGTACGCCTCGAGGATGTCACCTTGCCCGCCGGCGTCGTACTCCCGCAAAGCCGCCGCATGCGCGGCTACGGTTCCCACGTCTCCGCGCGCCACCGGGCCGGTCAGCGCGGACTCCCCCGAGGCGAGCGCGTTCTCCAGCGTGGCCCGCAACAGCGGCCCCAGCATCCGCTCGGGCTGCTCGACGCCCACCTCCCGCAGCAGCTGCGATGCCTGCGCCACCAGGGTGACCAGGTGGTTCGAACCATGTGCCAGGGCTGCGTGGTAAAGGGTGCGGTCCGCTTCGGCGATGGCGACGGGTTCGGCGCCCATCTCCACCACCAGCGCCTGGGCGATGGGCAGCATGGCGGCGTCCGCGGTGACACCGAAGGTGCAGTCAAGCAGCCGCGTCAGGTCCAGGCTCATTCCCGTAAAGGTCATGGCGGGATGCAGGGCCAGCGGCACCGCCCCGGCCGCCCGCACCGGGTGCAGCACGCCCACGCCGAAGCGTCCTGACGTGTGCGCAACCAGTTGGCCGGGCTGCCAGGCGCCGAGCTTGGCGAGCCCGTCCACCAGCTCGGGCAGGGCGTCGTCGGGGACGGCCAGGAGCACCAGCTCCGCGCGTTCCACGATGTCCCGCACGTCCAGGACGGGGACTCCCGGGAGCAGCGCTTCCGCCCGTTCGCGGCTCGCCTCGGACACTGCGGAAACCCCGACGACGGCGTGTTCCGCCGCGCGCAGGGCGGCACCGAGGACGGCGCCCACCTTCCCAGCACCAACGATTCCGACGCCGAGGCGTCCCGGTTTAGCCATGTTGCGGGCCTTCCTGCAAAGGGTTCAAAGGGGATTCGGGCGGTGTCACCTGCGCCAGCCACTGCTCCGTGGTTTGGCGCTTCCGCGCCAGCCGGGCCCGGGCAGACTGCTGGTCAAACAGGGCCCGCGCCTGCTCCACGCCGGCCTGCACCAGCCGGGGCGAAACCGGCCCCGCGGTGGTGTGCAGCACCAGGTCCGCCACGCGGAACCGGCGCGCAAGCGGGCCCTGCTGCAGCGCGATCGACTGCGTGCGCTGGTGCGGGACCACCACCAGCTCCCGCCACCAGCGCCCCGAACGGATCAGCAGCGCCGTGTCCGTGGCCGTGAAGCCGTTCCGCCGCCAACCGAACGGCGCCAGGAACCTGGCCCGCCGCGGCGTGGTGACGAAACCGCCGTCGGAATCGAGCCCCGCCAGTCCGGCCCCGAAAACCTCCACCGCCCGCGGCGTTCCGGGATCCGGCAGCACCAGGGCGAGCATGGCCAGGACGTGGTCCAACGGCCCGACCGGCAGCAGCGTGGTCCGGGAGGAACCCTCACCGGCGTTGTCTGCCGCGCCATAGCCGGCCACGTTCACCTGCATCCGATACCAGCCCAGGGCCCGCCACAGCGGCGACTGCACAATCCTCAGTGCCTGGATCCGTCCCGGCGGCAGCGTCTGCGCCTGGGTGTCCAGCAGTCCGTAGCGCAGCCTGATCCCGTCCGGCGAAACTGCCGCCGTGAAGTTGTAGCCCTTGTTGAACAAGCGCCAATAGCTGGCCCCCAGCCCGAGTGCGGCGGGGATGAGGTAGAGGTAGAAACCCTGGTTTTCCGTCAGCGCGGACAGCATCATGGACGCCACGGCGCCCAGGAACACCAGTGCGCTCTGCTCGCTTAGCAGCAGCGAACCTGCAAGGCGCGACGGCGGCACGGCCAGCACCGGGTGCTCGGGCGCCTCGGGCGCGGGGCCGGCTTCGCTGTGGCCGCTGGGATGCGCCCCGGACGCGCGGGCCAGAATGGTGGCCCGGAGCTGCCGGGCCTCGGCAATCTTCAGGTAGGACAGCCGCACCGCTGATTCGCCGGCGTCGGCCACCTCGAACTTGAGTTCGGCCAGGCCGAAGATCCGGGCGAGCAGGGGCTGTTCGATATCGATCGCCTGGACCCGGTCCAGCCTGGCCTGGCGCTGCTGCCGGAAAATGAAACCGGTGTTCACCCGGACAAAGCCTCCGGACACCTGGTACCGGGTGAAGTACCAGGTGAGGATGAAGCCGAGCACCGCGAGAAGCAGGACCGTACCGCCGCCGGCCAGCAGCCACGGCGCCCGGCCTTCGAAACCATCCTCGAACACGGGGCCGCCCTGCAGTGCGCGCTCCACGAAGTCCCGTCCGAAGAAGAAACCGATCGCGGCCAGCGCCAGCCAGCCCCGGATAAAAGGCGACGCGGGATGGACGCGCAGCCACTCGCCGTCGGACGCACTGGTAGTGGCTCCACTGTGGGCCGCACCGCTGCCAGCGGTCACAGCCCTGCCAGCCTGGCCTCGCCGCGGGCGGCGAGCTGCTCCCGCAGGCGTGCTCCTTCCGCGGCAGGAAGGCCAGGAATCTGCGCGTTGGTGCCGGGCGCGGCCGTGTGGAGCTTCAGCGTGCACAGGCCGAGCCCGCTTTCCACGGGACCTACCGCGATGTCCACGTACTGCATCCGGCCGTATGGCACGGCCAGGGTGCGCTGGAAGAAGATGCCGGAACGGACCAGCAGGTCGTCGTCGCGTTCCGCGTAGCCGATGGCCCGGACCTGGCGCGGGATCAGCAGCAGCTTCCAGACCGCTGTCGCGAGAAACACAGCCGGCACCGCGGCCACGAGCCACAGCGGCGGCCAGTCCCACCAGCCCAGCAGCACGAACAGCAGTGGCAGGGACAGCAGCAGCACCAGGGCGAGGTTGCCTAACGCCCACTGCAGGACGCGGACCGTGACGTACTTCGGCGAGACCCGCTGCCAGGTGATGCCCGGCGGATCAATCGCCTCCGTAGGCATAGCCGCCCTCCCCGGTGGTCTCGCCCCGCACATGCCGTTTCGGCTTGCCCTCGAGCCCGGTGGCGTCGCCGTCCTCGGGAGGAATCCTGCAGATCCGCTCCACCACCAGGCCGACGCCGATCATCACCAGGCCGCCGGCAGCCATGGCAAGCGCCAGCCACATGATGCCCTGGTTGGTGTTCAGGCTCCAGATCCGCACCTGGTCCAGGAAGATTCCCACGTGCCAGCCCAGGAGCACAGCGCCCGCGTAGGCGCAGGCCTGTGCCAGGACCAGGGTGCGGGCCGCCAGGAGCGGGTCCAGCACCGTTTTTTTGGTCTTGCTCTCCGGCTTGTTGGCGTTGCGCCACCGCAGGATTTTCAGCCCGAGGACCAGGGTGATCACCACGATCACGGCCATGGTGGCCAGCGCGGTGGCTGGCAGGACAGGCGTGGCGAGTCCGTAGCGGCTGGTCAGAACCGTGGCGGACCACCCGGCCACGGCGACGATGATCCCGATCAGGATGAGGCGCAGCGGGTTGATCGGTTTCATAGTTCCTCCACCGCTCCCGCCGTGGGGACGCCGTCGAAGTCGCCAAACCCGTCAAAGGGCGCCAGGTCGCCGAAGTCCGGGGCCTGTGCGGCAAGGACGCTGATGCGTTCCCCATTCAGGGTGGCTGCCGGCTCGATCAGCGACCAGGGATACAGCACGAACGCCCGCCCGGCTGCCCGCGGATGGGGCAGGGTCAGGACGGGATCGTCGCTGGTGATGTCGCCGTAGGTGACGATGTCCACATCCAGCGTCCGCGGACCCCAGTGCACCTCCCGCACGCGGTGATGTTTGTTCTCCACTGCCTGACAGTGGGCCAGCAGCTCGAGGGGGGTCAGGCTGGTCTCCACCGTGACCACCATGTTCAGGAAGTCGGGCTGGCCGGGAGGGCCGCCCACCGCTTTGGTCTGTACCACGGGGGACACCGCGAGCAGGCGAACTTCCGGCGGGTCCACGAGGTCCGCGACAGCCCCGGTGAGGGTGTCGTTGCGCTCACCAAGATTGCTGCCCAGGGCCAGGACCGCCTTCACGTACCCCGCGGTCATGGCGCTTCCCCCTGGGCACGCTGTTCCCGGTGCACGGACACGGAGACGTCGCCGAACGGAACCTCGATGGGCGCCTGCGGCTTGTGCACGGTGACGTCCACCGCCCGCAGCCGGAATTCCGCCAGCAGACTTTCGGCGATCTTCGCGGCCAGGCCTTCGATCAGGTTCAGCGGCTCGCCCGTGATCCAGTCAGTAATACGCTGCGCCACCTCGCCGTAATGCGCGGTGTCGCGGACATCGTCGGACTCCGCAGCCTTCGCGAAGTCCAGGTACAGCACTGCGTCCACAACAAAAGGCTGGCCCTCGCGGCGTTCAAAATCAAACACCCCGTGATGCCCGACGGCGGTCACACCGGTCAGCGTAATCCTGTCCATGGGCGCGTGCTTAGACGGCGGCGCGCGGCGGGGACATGCGGCCGGCGACCTTGACAGCGTCAAGGCTGGGCCCGACGTCGTGCACCCGCACGGCCCAGGCGCCGCGCGCGGCGGAAATGGCGGTGATGGCTGCCGTGGCGCCATCGCGTTCCTCCGGAGCAGCGGCCTTGCCCGAAACGGTCAGGAGGGTGCCGAGGAAGCGCTTCCGGGAGGCTGCCACCAGGACCCGATGGCCCATGGCGGCCAGCTGGTCCAGGTTCTGCAGGAGTTCCCAGTTCTGGTCGTCGTTCTTCGCGAAACCCAGGCCGGGGTCAACGATGAGCTGATCGGGGGTGACGCCTGCCGCGTACAGCTTGTCGCGGACGCCGGAGAGTTCGGCGACTACCTCGCCGGCAACATCGGTGTACTCGGCCAGCGAGTTCATGGTGCGGGCGTCGCCGCGCCGGTGGGTGAGAATGTACGGGACCTTCTTCGCGGCCACGAGCTCAACCATTTCCGGTTCGATGGTCAGGCCGGAAACATCGTTGACGATGGCCGCGCCGGCTTCGAGGGCGGCGGCCGCGGTGGAGGCGTGCGTAGTGTCGATGCTGACCAGGGCGCCAGCCTTGACCAGGGCTTCGATAACCGGGACGACGCGGCGCTGCTCCTCTTCCGGGCTGACGTCCTCGGCGCCGGGCCGGGTGGACTCTCCGCCGACGTCGATGATGTCCGCGCCGGCGTAGAACATCCGCAGCCCCGCCGCTATGGCGGTGTCCGCGGTGGCGTGCTTGCCGCCGTCGCTGAAGGAGTCAGGGGTGACGTTCAGGATCCCCATGACCAGGGTGCGGTCCATGGGCAGGTCTTCGAAGCGCGCTGCCGGGCGCGGTTTGCGCAGGATGGGCAGCGGCGAGGTTGCGGGCCCCGTGCCGGGGGCTGCAGCGAGTGAATCCATGGTCAGATGGTTACCTTCCGAGAATGAGGCTCATGGCTTCGGCGCGGGTCGCCGGGTCATGAAGCTGCCCGCGGACCGCACTGGTGACGGTCTTGGCTCCGGGCTTGCGGATACCGCGCATTGACATGCACATGTGCTCGCATTCAACAACGACAATGGCGCCCCGCGGCTGCAGGTGGCGGACCATCGCCTCGACGATTTCAGTGGTGAGGCGCTCCTGCACCTGCGGACGGCGCGCATAGATGTCCACCAGCCGGGCCAGCTTGCTCAGCCCGGTGACCCTGCCGTCATGCGAGGGAATGTAGCCCACGTGCGCCACCCCGTGGAACGGCACCAAGTGGTGCTCACAGGTGGAATAGAACGGGATGTCCTTGACCAGGACCAGTTCCTCGTGGTCCAGGTCGAACGTGGTTCCCAGGACATCTGCCGGATCCAGGTGCAGGCCGGCGAAGACCTCTGCATACGCCTTGGCCACCCGTTTCGGGGTGTCAACCAGGCCGCCGCGGTCAGGGTCCTCGCCAATGGCCAGGAGGATCTCGCGGACGGCGGCCTCAATTCGGGGGCGGTCCACTTTGTGGTGCTTTGCGGGGTGGGATTCGCCCGGCGCCGGGTAGCCGGCGGAGGAGGGAACGTCGTCGTCGTCGAAGTGGGTCACAGGAAAAGCTTAGCCGTGATGGGTGTCGGGCCCCGAGTCGGGGATGCCGCCATCGAATGGCGCGTCCTCCGGAACACCCTGCGCGTGCGGCGGCTGGGCGTCCAGCGGCTCGTCCAGGCGGGCCTTCTTTGCCTCCTCCTGGGCCTCCCGCTCCGCCCTTTCCTGGCGGGACTCCACGGGGCCCGCCATCTGGACCGGGCGGCTCTCCTTGGACAGCCACACCTCGCGGAAGTCGCGCTTTCGGATGTCCCTGAAGATGTCGGCGATCTCGGCCTGGTTCAGCGTTTCGCGTTCCAGCAGTTCCAGGGCCAGCCGGTCCAGGACGTCCCGGTTCTCGGTGAGAATGGCATAGGCCTCGTCATGGGCCTGGTCGATGAGGCGGCGGACTTCCTCATCCACTACGTAGGCGATCTGGTCCGAGTAGTTGCGCTCGTGGCCGGCGTCGCGGCCCAGGAACGGTTCGCCGCCGCCCTGGCCCAGCCGGACAGCGCCCACGCGTTCGCTCATGCCGTATTCGGTGACCATCTTCCGCGCGGTGCCGGTGGCCTTTTCGATGTCATTGGACGCGCCGGTGGAGGGGTCGTGGAACACGATCTCCTCGGCCACTCGGCCCCCCATGGCGTAGGCCATCTGGTCAAGCAGTTCGTTGCGGGTCACGGAGTACTTGTCGTTGTCCGGGACCACCATGGTGTAGCCCAGGGCGCGGCCACGGGGAAGGATGGTGATCTTGGTGACCGGGGCGGAGTTCCGCAGTGCGGCTGCGACGAGGGCGTGCCCGCCTTCGTGGTACGCGGTGATCTTGCGTTCGTGCTCCTTCATGACGCGGCTGCGTTTCTGCGGGCCGGCCATGACGCGGTCAATGGCTTCATCCAGCGCGCGGTCGTCGATCAGGTTGGCGTTGGAGCGGGCGGTCAGCAGCGCGGCCTCGTTCAGGACGTTTGCCAAGTCGGCACCGGTGTAGCCGGGGGTCTTCTTGGCCACGGCCTTGAGGTCCACTCCGGGCGCCATCGGCTTGCCCTTGGCGTGCACCTGCAGGATCTGGTTGCGGCCAATCAGGTCCGGGGCTTCCACGCCGATCTGCCGGTCGAAGCGGCCGGGACGCAGCAGCGCGGGGTCCAGCACGTCGGGGCGGTTGGTGGCGGCGATGAGGATGACGTTGGTTTTGACGTCGAAGCCGTCCATCTCCACCAGGAGCTGGTTCAGGGTCTGTTCGCGTTCGTCGTTGCCGCCGCCGATGCCGGCGCCGCGGTGCCGGCCGACGGCGTCGATTTCGTCCACGAAGATGATGGCCGGCGAGTTGGCCTTGGCCTGCTCAAACAGGTCTCGGACGCGGGAGGCACCCACACCGACGAACATCTCCACGAAGTCCGAACCGGAAATGGAGAAGAACGGAACGCCCGCTTCACCGGCCACAGCCCGGGCCAGCAGGGTCTTGCCGGTGCCCGGAGGGCCGTAGAGCAGCACGCCCTTGGGGATTTTGGCACCGAGAGCCTGGAACTTGGCCGGTTCCTGGAGGAACTCCTTGATCTCCTGGAGTTCCTCCACGGCCTCGTCCGAACCCGCCACGTCCGCGAACGTCACCTGCGGCATGTCCTTGCTGACCATCTTGGCCTTGGACTTGCCGAACTGCATGATCTTGGAGCCGCCGCCCTGCATGCGGGTCATCAGGAACCAGAAGAGGGCGCCGAGCAGGAGTACCGGGATCAGGAGCGAAAGCAGTCCGGAGAACCAGTTGTTCTCGATGGGCTGGTCGGTGAAGCCCTGTTCAGGCTTGGCGTCGCTGACGGCATCCACCACGGCTTCGGCGCGGGCATCCACAAAGAAGAACTGAACGTTCTTGCCTTTGTCCTGGCCGTCTACCTCCAGGTTCTCCTTCAGGACCAGGTCGACGCGGTTTTCACCGTCGAAGATCTTTGCCTGCTCGACATCGTTGCCGGCAAGCAGCTCCAGGCCCTTGTCCGTATCGATCCGTGCGGCGCCGCCGGGAGCCAGCGTTGCAAAAGCCACCAGGAGCAGGCCGACCACAACGACGATCCAGATGCCCGGGCCCTTGAAGAAGTTCTTAGCTTTCATCTGTTCGGGGGCTGGCCCCGTCCCTTCCGGTAGTGCTGCACGGCGAGTACTCTGCGCGCGTGATGGTGCTGCGTCAGCTTCTAGCTATACACCGTCCGCAGTAGATCACGCATGGTTCCGGGCAAAAGTTCCCTGTCGGCGTAGCGGCGGGCAGAGGTGTCCGCCCTCCGCCGCAGGTGGGAGGCGGGTCACCGTCATCCCCACAGTCACGGCGTGAATCTTGGGAGGCATCCCTTGACACCCTTTCAAAGCGGTTCTAAGTTTATGCCAAGTCGTTTTGGCAAAACGATTTGTCAGCAGCTGAAGCATTCTCACCATTTCCGTTCAAGAGAAAGTGAGTCGACAGCGATGTCCACTCGTAAATACATCAGCAGGCTCGCCGTCGGCGGCATCTGCACCGCCGTCGCACTGACGGCTTCGGCATGCGGCGCAGGAGGCCCCGCCGCATCGTCCCAAAGCTCCGGAACCAGCACCGTCAACGTCCTCGTCGAGGCTGGCGGCCACGCCGAACTGACCGGCGTAGCCGAGCAGTGCAAGAAAGACGCCGGCGTAGACGTCAACTTCGTCGAACTTCCCTACGACGGCATGTTCAACCGGCTCTCCAGCGAATTCTCCTCCGGCAACGTCTCCTTCGACGTCGCCGCCTTGGACTCCGTGTGGCTGCCGAGCTTCAAGGACGCCCTCCAGCCCATCGACGAGATCTTCACCGACGAGGCGAAGAAGGACATCTTCCCGGCCCTGGTCAAGGAAGCCAACGTGGACGGGCACTTCGTGGGCCTGCCCGCCTGGACCAACGCTGAAATCATCCTGTACCGCAAGGACCTGTTCGAGGACGAAAAGAACAAGGCCGGCTTCCAGGCCAAGTACGGCTACGAACTGGCTGCCCCCACCACGTGGAAGCAGTACCAGGACATCTCAGAGTTCTTCACCAAAGACGGCATGTACGGCACGGACGTCAAGGGCGGCGTGGAAACCGAATGGCTGGCCCACGTCCTGCAGGCCGGTTCGCCCATGGTCCTTGACGGCGACAAGGTGGTGATCGACAACGCCGCCCACAAGGAAGCCCTGGACTTCTACGTTGGACTGGCCAAGTACGCACCCGCCGGCGCAGCGCAGGTGGACTGGGCCGCGGCACAGAACCTGTTCAACCAGGGCCAGACGGCCATGACACGCTTCTGGGCCCACGCCTACCGGCAGATCCCCAAGGACTCCCCGGTGGCGGGCAAGGTGGGTGCAGCCCCCATGATCGCCGGATCCGCCGGCATCGGAGGCGTCCCGGGCCCCTGGTACCTCACCGTCCCCAAGGCCACCAAGAACACGGACGCGGCCAAGAAGTTCGTGCAGTGTGCCTACGACCACAACAGCCTGGGCGTCGAGTCCAGCCTGGGCCTGGCCTCCCGCATCTCCGCCTTCGAGAAGTACCAGGACAAGGAAGGGTACGAGAGCTTCAAGCCGCTGATCGACACCCTGAACGGTGAAGCCACGGCCACCCGTCCGGCCACCGAGAAGTGGCAGCAGATCGTGGACACCGTCCTGGTGCCCATGCTGCAGAAAGCCGTTGCCGGCGGTGACTCCGCCGCCCTCCTCGCCGACGCCAAGAAGCAGATCGAGGACCTCCTCAAGTAAGACCCCCGCGGCCGGCACTTGCACACACCGGTGCCGGCCGCGGCCCCAACCAGCGGAAGAGAAAACCGTGCGCATCTCCGACCGCCGCTTCGCATTGTTCCTGATGACACCAGCGGCGCTGTTCCTGGCAATATTCGTGGCCTTCCCACTGTTCCGCCTGGTGGCGGACAGCTTCTACAAGATCTCCCCGATCGCCGGCGGCCCCCGCGACTTCGTGGGCCTGGACAACTACTTCCGCGCCTTCGCATCCGAGGCCTTCACGGGAGCGGGCTGGCGGACCCTGGCCTACACCCTGGTGGTGGTCACCCTCGAGTTCGCCCTTGGCCTGGGCATGGCCCTGCTGTTCACCATGCTGGGCCGCAGCTCCCAGATCTGGCGGACGGTGTTCATGTACCCGCTCATGATCGCCCCGATCGTGGCAGGGCTGCTGTGGAAGTTCCTGATGATCGACAACTTCGGCCTCATCGGAACCCTCCTGCACCAGGCGGGCATCCTGGACAACCCCAACCAGATCGGCTGGCTGTCCGACCCCGGCATCGTGCTCTACTCAGTGGCCATTCCGGACATCTGGCTGACCACCTCGTTCATGTGCCTGGTGCTCTTCGCCGGACTGCAGAACATCCCTGGCGACCTCATCGAGGCGGCGCGGCTGGACGGCGCCCGCGCGCCGGCCCTGCTGTTCCGCATCATCCTGCCCCTGCTGCGGCCGGTGATCGCCGTCGCGCTGGTGGTCCGCGGCATCGACGCGGCCAGGGCCTTCGACACCATCCTCATCCAGACCAACGGCGGCCCGCAATCGGCGTCGGAAACCATGAGCCTGCTGATCTACCGCACCATGATCCGCTTCGGCGATCCGGGCCTGGCCAGCGCCATGGGCACCATCTACCTGCTGGCGATGCTCGCCGTCGCATTCTTCGCGGTGGCCACCATCTGGCGGCCAGGAAAGGACACCTGATGCGCCTCGCTGAACGAGCCAAGCACGACGCCGGGACCCCGGCCGGGGCGGCCGCGGCACCTTCCGCACGTCCCGTCGTCGTCCCGCCCCGCAAGCGCCGCAGCACCAACCGGGAAGGCCTGGAAGCGGGCCGGCGCAGCACCAGGACCCTGCTGTGGATCCTCCTCGCGGCAGCCATGGTTCTCTACGGATTCCCGTTCCTGTACCTGCTGTTCACGTCCTTCAAGACCCCGATCGACACCATCGCCGTGCCGCCCACCATCCTTCCAAGGGAATGGACGCTGGAGAACTACGCCAACGCCCTGGGCCGCAGCGGCGTGCCGGCGTCGTTCATCAACAGCATCCAGACGGCAATCATCAGCACCGTGCTCTCCCTGGTCCTGGCGGTTCCCGCCGCCTACGGCATCACCCGGTACAAGACGCTGAGCGGCCGGATCTTCATCATGGCTGCCCTGGTGACGCGCATGGTCCCACCGGTGGCAATCGGTATTCCGCTGGCCTCCATGATGGGGTCCGTGGGCTTGGCCGATACCCCCATCGCGCTGTCCATCGCCCACACCACCATTTCCCTGCCGCTCTCCATCTGGCTGATGTCCAGCTTCTTCGAAGCCGTTCCGCAGGACCTGGAGGAGGCGGCGACCGTGGACGGGTGCAGCAGGCTCGGAGCGCTGTGGCGGGTGGTCATCCCGGTGGTCTCCGGCGGCATCGCGGTCACGGCGATCTTCGCCTTCCTGGCCTCCTGGAACGAGTTCCTCTTCGCCCTCCTGATGACCGCCATCCGCTCCCAGACAACGCCCGTGGTGATCGCAAACTTCCAGACCCAGTTCGGCCTGGACTGGGGATCCATGACGGCGCTGGCCGCCGTGTACTCCATCCCGGTAATTGTGCTGACGCTGCTCCTGCAGCGCAGGATCGTGGCAGGAATGACGCTCGGCGCCGTCAAAGGTTAGGCCGGCAGCAAACGAGTAGCCTACTGGTAACCCCCAGTGGGCATCACAAACCATAAGGACGTGGGACACAGATGAGCAACAGGAACATCGGCATCAAGGACGTGGCCATCGCCGCGGGGGTCTCGGTGACAACTGTCTCCCACGTCCTCAACGAGGTTTCCTACGCCCGGATCAGCCCCGAAACCAGGGACAAGGTGAGATCCGCAGCGGAGGAATTGGGCTACGGCCCGAACCGCCTTGCCCAGGCCCTGCGGACACAGCGGACCGGCATGCTGGGCCTGGTGAGCGAAGACATCGCCACGACGCCCCACGCTGGCCGCATTATCCTGGGTGCCGACGAGGCCGCCAAAGCCCGCGGGTACGGCCTCATGATCATCAACACCTCCGGCTCGGCCAGCCTCGAATCAAGGCAGGCCGACGTCGAAGCCCTCCTGGAGCGCCGCGTGGACGGCATCCTCTACGCCACCATGTACCACCGCAACGTGGAGCTACCGGCCAACCTGGGCAGCGTGCCCTCCGTGCTGGTGGACTCGGTGGCCACCGGCGGAGACATCACTGCGGTGATTCCGGACGAGGAAGGCGGTGCGCGGACAGCAGTGCAGGCCCTCCTGGCGGCGGGGCACGAGCGGATCGGTTTCCTGAACAACACCGACGACGTCCCCGCCACGCGCCAGCGTCTCCGGGCCTTCCGGGCCACGTTGGATCAGGCAGGGCTCGACGGCGATGGGGCGCCGGTGGAGTCCGATGTCTCGGAAGTGCACGGTGGCTACGAGGCGGCCAAGCGGATGTTGACCAGGGACGACCGTGCCGACGTGCCGACGGCACTGTTCTGCTATAACGATCGCATGGCCATGGGAGCCTACCGCGCCGCCGCCGAGCTCGGCCTAGCCATCCCTGACGATCTTTCCGTCGTCGGCTTTGATGACCAGGAGCTGATCGCGGCCAATCTCCACCCGGGGCTCACCACCGTGGCCCTGCCCCACTACGAAATGGGTGCATGGGCCACCGAGCACCTGATAGACGCCGTGGAGGGGAAAACCGACCTTTCCCTGATGGCCGTTCACCCGACCATCCTGGGCTGTCCCCTGGTTAGCCGCGATTCCGTTGCGGCTCCCCGGCGCTAAGAGCAACCCCCTTCCACCCACCCCTCCCACTTCCACTTCCAAGAGGACCGCAACGATGACCACCTTCCTTGATGCTGCATGCCTCGAACCAGGCCCGGCAGAAACGGCCAGGTTCCGGCCGGCCGTTCACTTCACGGCAAGGGACACCTGGTTGAACGACCCCAATGGACTGGTTTTTCATGACGGGCTGTACCACCTTTTCTTCCAGACCAACCCGTACGGCAACGTGTGGGGCAATATGTCCTGGGGCCACGCCACCTCCCGGGACCTGCTGCACTGGACGGAACATCCCGTTGCCATCGCCTGCGACGAAACGGAGGACATCTTCTCCGGAAGCGTCGTGGTGGACCACGGCAACACCTCAGGATTCGGCACCGCGGACGCCCCGCCCCTCGTGGCCATCTACACCAGCGCCTACAAAGCCACAGCCGAATACAGCGGCACCCAGGCCCAGTCCCTGGCCTACAGCATCGATGGAGGGATGACGTGGCACAAGTACGGCGGGAACCCTGTCCTCAGCCGAAACTCTCCGCATTTCCGGGATCCCAAGGTGTTCCGCTATCAGGGAGAGGACGGCGCCTGGTGGATCATGGCCGCCGTCGAGGCCCAGCACCAAAGAGTGGTTTTCTACCGTTCCAGGGACCTGAAATCCTGGGAGTTTCTCAGCGGCTTCGGCCCGGCCAATGCAGACCAGGGTGAATGGGAGTGCCCTGACCTCTTTCCCCTGGCAGTGGACGGTGACCCGGACAACCTCAAGTGGGTGCTGATCGTCAACGTCAACCCGGGCGCGGTGGCGGGAGGTTCCGGCGGCCAGTACTTCGTGGGGCAGTTCGACGGCGTGCGGTTCATTCCGGACCCCGGTTCACTGGCTGCGCCGGATGGAGTCAGCGCCCTGGATTCCATCAAGGCCGCCGCAGCCCTGCAGCAATGCCTGTGGCTGGACTGGGGACGCGACTGCTACGCCTCGGTATCCTTCAGCAACCTCCCGGACGGCCGACGCATCATCATCGGCTGGATGAACAACTGGGACTACGCCAACCAGCTGCCCACCTCCCCTTGGCGGTCCTCAATGACCCTCGCCCGCGAAGTTCGCCTCACCGCAGCCCACGGCCCGGCCCGCCTGGTCCAGCAGCCGGTTCTGGCCGGGCATTCTGCAAACGAAGAACAGCCCGCTTTCAAAGCGCTGATGCATGCGGACAGCTTTGACCTGCAGGACTCCTCCTTCCAGCTGCCGGATGCGGAACCCCGCAACGCCCAGGTCATCGAGGCGGAGATCCTTCCCGGAAATGCCAGGCGTATCGAGTTCCGGCTCTTCGCAGACACGGGCGGGAGCGAGGGCACCGTCCTCCGCTTCGACCCGGACAGCTCCCGGCTCGTCCTTGACCGCAGGCGCTCGGGAGACACCCGCTTCCATGGGAAGTTCGCGTCGGCAGAGTCAGCCCCGCTGGTACTCAAGGACGGCGTGCTCAAGCTGCAGATCGTCGTCGATCATTGCTCGGTCGAGGTCTTCGCCCAGGGCGGCTCGGTGGTACTGACCGACCTCGTCTTCCCCGGCGCGCAAGCACGGGAGAACTGGCTGTCCGCCGCGGGAGGCCCTGCGACGATACTGAAGCTCACCGTCTCAGCACTGTCCTGAAAACCACTAAGCAAGGAAAGCCATGCAGAACAGCAACTGCTACGACGTCACAACATGGCCCGTGGGAAACCCGGCCAAGGACGTCGGTGAAGTCATCAACAGCATCATCGCCGACATCAAGGAACGGCAGACGGCCAGCGATCCGGACAACGGCGGCAAACCGGGCGCGGTGATCTACATTCCGCCCGGGGACTACCACCTCCGCACGCAGGTCCTCATCGACATCAGCTTCCTGCGCATCGAGGGTTCGGGACACGGCTTTACGTCATCGAGCATCCGGTTCAACGTTCCGGAAGAAGAATGGCCTGACCTCCATGAGCTGTGGCCGGGCGGGAGCCGGATCATCGTTGATATCCCGTCCGCGGGGGACGGCACGGAGGCCCCGGGCGCCGCCTTCTACATCGAACGGAGCGGTAGCCCGCGGATCAGCTCGGTGGAGTTCTCCAACTTCTGCATCGACGGACTGCACTTCGCCCCGGACGGTTCGGATATGCACCCGGAAAACACCTACGTCAACGGCAAGACCGGCATCTATGTGGCCAGCGCGAACGATTCATTCCGCATTACCGGCATGGGGTTCGTCTACCTGGAGAACGCCCTCACCATCTACCACGCGGACGCACTGTCCATCCATGGCAACTTCATCGCCGAATGCGGCAGCTGCATCGAACTGCGCGGCTGGGGGCAGGCATCCAAGATCAGCGACAACCTGGTGGGAGCCGGCTTCAAAGGACACTCGATCTACGCCGAGAACCACGGCGGGCTCCTGGTCACCGCGAACAACGTTTTCCCCCGCGGCGCGAGCAGCGTTCATCTGTCCGGTGTACGGCGTTCCAGCGTCACCAACAACCGCCTGCATTCGTTCTACCCCGGGATGGTGGTCCTCGCCGCGGACAGCTCGGAAAACCTCGTGGCCACCAACCATTTCCTGCGCGACCAGGAGCCGTGGACACCCTTCCTGGGGGTGGATAACGGCTTGGACGACCTCTTCGGCCTGCTCCGTGTCAGCGGGAGCCACAACTCGGTAATCGGGAACCACTTCTCCGAGGTCATCGACTCCCAAAGCATCCGTCCGGCAGGAACCACGCCGGTCATCGTCCGGCTGGCGGCTGGAACCGGCAACTTCGTCTCCAGCAACCACGTGGTGGCGGTGGACGTCCGCGCCAAGCCCAGCGACTCGTGCTACTCGGCCCAGGTGGATGCCCTGCTGGCGACCGAGGCCTCGAACAGCCTGGCCGTCACCGCGGTCATGGTCGATTCCGGCTCAGCCCAAAATACAATCCTTGATTCCGGAACCGAGGGGCAGGTCGCCGCAGACAGGGCTGCCAACGCCGTACGGGGCACACCCGTGCCCGGAGCCTAGGGACCGGGGCCGGTATGCCGGCACCCGGCACCCGGCACCCGGCACCCGGGGGAGGTTTACTCGTAGACGTGCGGAGCCAGGGTGCCCACGAAGTCCAGGTTGCGGTACTTCTCGGCGTAGTCCAGGCCGTAGCCCACCACAAACTCGTTGGGGATGTCGTAGCCCACGTACTTGACGTCGATTTCCACCTTGGCGGCCGTGGGCTTGCGGAAGGCGGTGCAGATTTCCACGGATGCGGTGCCGCGGGATTCCAGGTTGGTCTTGAGCCAGGAGAGCGTGAGGCCGGAGTCGATGATGTCCTCGACGATCAGCACGTCCTTGCCCATCAGGTCCGTGTCCAGGTCCTTGAGGATGCGGACCACGCCCGAGGACTGGGTGCCCGAACCGTAGGAGGACACCGCCATCCAGTCCATCGATACGTGGCTGTGCAGGGCACGCGCCAGGTCGGCCATGACCATCACCGCACCCTTGAGCACGCCCACGATGAGCAGTTCGCGGCCTTCGTAGTCCTTGTCGATCTGGGCAGCGAGTTCTCCAATCCGCTGCTGGATCTGTTCCTTGGTGTAGAGAACGTGCTTGAGGTCTGCCTGGACGTCGTTAGAATCCACCAATGGCTCCTGTGTAGATGCGGGGTGTGCGACTATTTTCGGGGCGGTTTTTGAGGCCGGAATACTAGCTTCCCACAGCGTGCGCCCCCGCGGGGAACAGCGCCAGCCCCAGCCGACCCGTCCGGTGCCGGCGCGGCCTCCAGCTCGGCGAGCGACAACCGGTACACGCTGACCCCGCCCGGAAGCTCCACCGGACCTGCCGAACCCTGCCGCCGCAGCAGCGCCTCCGCCGCCAAAAGGCGCTGGTAGCCCGGCTGCTGCCCGCCGACGTCGGCCGCTGCCTTGGCGATGACCCGGAACCTGATGGCCGGCGCCAGAGCCCGCAGTTCATCCTCCGGGAGGCTCAATTCCCGGCCGTTCCGCGCCGCCAGCGACGCGAAGGTGGTTTCGGCCACATCATCCAGGTAGTCGGCGTCGAGCTGGAGGATGGACGCGGTCCTGGCCAGCGATTCGGCCACGCCGGGACCCAGCTTCTCCTCCAGGTGCGGGAGGACCTCCACGCGGGTCCGGGACCGGGCGAAGGCGGGGTCACGGTTGGTGGGATCGTGCCAGGGTTCGAGCTCTTCCACCGCGCAGATGTCCTCGGTGTCCGCCCGGCGCAAGCCCAGGAACGGGCGCAGCAGGCTGCCGCGCGCCGGCCTCATCCCGGCCAGCGAACGGGTGCCCGAGCCGCGCGCGAGGCCCAGGAGGACCTGCTCGGCCTGGTCATCCAGGGTGTGGCCGAGAAGAATGGCGGACGCGCCCTGCTCCTCCGCCGCCGCCTTGAGGGCAGCGTGGCGGGCGTCCCGCGCCGCCGCTTCGGGGCCAATCCCCGTGGCCGCAACGGTCACGGTCCGCACCTCCACGGGGGCCAGTCCCAGCTCTGTGAGCACCTGCGCGGTCCGGGCGGCAACCCGCGCCGAACCCTCCTGCAGCTGGTGGTCCACCACGACGGCACCCACGGTGACGGGGTGCCCGTCAACGTGCCCACGGCGGGCGAAGTAGCCTGCGACGGCGGCGAGCGCCAGCGAGTCCGGCCCGCCGCTGCAGGCAACTACTACGTGCGCCGGATAGCCCGCCTGCGCCAAGGCGTCCTGGACCATTTTGCGCGCGGTGCCGACGACCGGCGCCAACCGGCCGGGCCGCCGTCGTCCACTTTGTTTGGCTTGTCCAGCTTTTTGAACGTATGGAGGAAGCTCGGGCAATTAGAGGCCCATCCGCTCGAGCCAGAGCTTGGCATCGTGGATTTCCGGTTCGGTGGGCAAGTGGTCCGCAGACTCCCAGACCTTGTTGAAACCCTCCATCCCGGCAACGTCCACCACAGCGCGCACAAACCGGGCACCATCCGAGTACTGCCGCATCTTCGCGTCAAGACCCAGCAGGCTGCGGATGAACTTTTCGATGATGCCCCGGTCCTTGCCGCGGGCGTTGAAGCGCTGTCGGATGGTCTTCACGGACGGCACGATGCTGGCGTCCACGGCATCCATCACCACATTGGCGTGGCCCTCCAGCAGGCTCATCACAGCAGTCAGGTGCGAAATCGCGGCCTTCTCCTCCGGGTCCTGCAACAGGTCCAGGATGGCGCCGCGGCCGGGGGTGTCGCCGGACGCGGACCGGTCTTTCAGCGAGCGGGCGGCTGCGGTGGCGCGTTCCATCAGGGAATCGACGTTGCCCAGGAGGTGTTCGCTGAGCTCCTCGATCTGGTCCAGCATGTGGTCCCGGAGCCACGGCGCGGCGGCGAACTGCACCCGGTGGGTCTGTTCGTGCAGGCACACCCACAGCCGGAAATCCTCCGGGGTGACGTTGAGCTCGCGTTCCACCGCAACGATGTTCGGTGCCACGAGCAGCAGCCGGCCGCCCGCGGGGCCGTGGGAGTTTTCGGCGAGCGCAGAGAACGGATCGTACTGGCCCAGGACCTTGCTGGACAGGAACGCGAGGATGGCACCGAGCTGGCTGCCGGTGATGGCACCGCTCACGCTCGCCGCCGACGGGCTCACGGTGCCGCGGCGGTTCGCCAGCATCTTCTCCATGGCCGGTTTGAGCATCACGGCGAAGCTCTGGGTATTGGCCTTGGACCAGGAGGCGCGGTCCACAATCAGCACGGACGAATCCCGCAGGTCCCGCGCCGCTTCCAGTCCGGTGATCTGGTGGACGTGGCCCACGGATTCATCGGCGGCCCGGCGCAGGCTCTCTACCGCCTCGCCGATTTCCGCCTGGTTCAGCACGGGGCCGGCGGGGGCAAGCCGCGCGGCAGCCGAGGCCGCGAGGTCCCAGTTGATCAACGCCTGGGCCGGGTTGGACAAGGCCTGGGCTGACGACTCACGCTCAGTGGACTCCATGCCTCCCATCAGAACACAGCACCGGCCGTTCCCGCACGGCAACGTGGAGCTACCGGCAACCGCAGGCCGCGAGCGCCGTGGCAGCCTGGTCCATCGCTGCCTTATTTCCGGCGGCGCCGGGCGTCAGCCCGTTCCCGATGAATGAAAACACCAGCAGCCGACCGTCCGCGTCCACCACGTAGCCGCTGAGGGCCAGCACGGTGTTCAGCGTTCCGGTCTTGGCGCGGACCAGGCCGGCTCCATACCCGGTGGCATCGTCGCCGTACCGGGTGTCCAGCGTCCCGGTGAGGCCAGCGACGGGAAAACCGCCCAGTGCGGCGCGGAGCCTCGGGTCCGTGCCGGACGTGA
This sequence comes from Pseudarthrobacter sp. NPDC092419, assembly GCF_044755045.1. Lineage (NCBI taxonomy): Bacteria > Bacillati > Actinomycetota > Actinomycetes > Micrococcales > Micrococcaceae > Pseudarthrobacter > Pseudarthrobacter sp. NPDC092419. The sequence goes on along the minus strand of NZ_JBIVQF010000002.1, from coordinate 94,417 downwards.
TGGCGCGGACCACCTCCGCAACCTGCCGTGCCGAGACCTGGTTTTCCATGGCCAATCCGGACACGTCCGCCAGGTTCATGGCGCCGGTCGGGATGCCGGCTTCCCCCACCTGCGTGCGGACCACGGCCGTGGCCGCGTCATAGCTTCCGGCCAGTCCGTCCGCCACGGCAGCCATCCTGCCCAACGTCTCCGCCAGGTAGTTGTCGGACGTCTGCAGCATCCAGCCCACCTGCTCGGCAACGGTGGCAGATTCCACCTCCGCCAGGGTTTCCCGCGTTTCCGGTGCGCCGGCCGCCATGGCAGGAACGCGCACGACGCCGGCTGCCACAGCCAGTCCCGCGGCCTTGCCTTTCGTGCGCACCAGGTCAGCGAACACACCGGCGGCGGTCAACGCGGCGTCCTGCGGCCGGGGGCCGGTGACGACTTGGGGGTCGTACCGGGCCGAGTTCAGCGCCAGCGGGTACAGCGGCGCCACTTCCCCGGCCTCGACATCGCCGGCGTCCCAGGCGGGGTTCAGGGCAGGGCCGGTGAACAGCGAATCATCAAGCAGTACCGCAATCTTCCCGGCGGCGCCCGAGGTCCGCAGCGATTCGACGGTCTGTTCCGCCAGGGTGGCGAGGCCGGCCCGGCCCATGACGGCGTTCGGCGTGGAGTTCCCCGCCCCCAGCAGGACATCGCCGCCGCCCATCAGAACCACCTGGCCCGGCCGGGACCCGGCCACCACGCTGGTGGAGAACCGGCGCTCCGGGCCGAGCGACCGCAGCGCCGCAACAGCGGTGAGGAGCTTCATGTTGGAGGCCGGCACCCTGCCGGCTGAACCGCCCCGGTCAAACAGGACCTGGCCCGTGAGCGCATCCTGGACGAACCCTGTGAAGGTGCCGCCGCCGTCGGGCTTTAACAAAGGATCAACCTGCGTGCGCACGGCCGCGGCGGCCGGAAGCGGAGCACCGGCTTCGAGGGCCGAAAGGCCGGTGCGGGCGGTGAGCGAGGCGGGGGCCTGGTGCCAGGCCGGGACCGACGGAGCGGTCTGCGGCGCAGGCCCCGTGAAACCGGGCGCCAGTTCGATGGCCGCGGGTGCGAGGAGGGCGGTCAGGAGCACCAGCAGCACGGCGGGCGGCCAGGCGCGGCGAAGAACGGCGGGGAGGCCACTGAGGGTCCGGCGGCCGCGGTCACGCCGCAGTTCCCGGCCGGTTGTTTTGGTCATGCTGGTGCTGGTCCTCAGTCCTGAAATATCCCCACAAGTTCCTGATTCCAGGGCCTCTCGCTATATCCTCAATAATAGTCGGCGGCACGGACACTCCCTTCTGGCAGGCGTCAGGATGCCGCGAACCCCCGCAACTGCCGAGGAGCATTCCATGAAGCACGACGTGACCATCGAGATCCCCAAGGGGTCCCGCGTCAAGTACGAAGTCGACCACGAGACCGGCCGCGTCCGCCTGGACCGCGTCCTGTTCACTGCCATGCAGTACCCCACCCACTACGGGTACTTCGAAAACACCCTCGGCGAGGACGGCGACCCCTTGGACGCGCTGGTGCTCCTGCAGGACTTCGACCTGCACCCGGGCGTCATCGTCGAGTCCCGCCCCATCGGCGTCTTCAACATGACCGACGACGGCGGCGGAGATGCCAAGATCCTCTGCGTCCCCGTGGATGCCCGCTTTGACCACATCCAGGAAGTCAGCGACGTCAACGAATTCCTGATCAAGGAAATCGAGCACTTCTTCACCCGCTACAAGGACCTGGAGCCAGGCAAGTGGGTCAAGGCCGAGGGCTGGGGCGACCGTGCCGCCGCCGAGGCGGAGCTGGAGGCCTCCATCAAGCGTTACGTGCCGACCGGCCACTGACTTCGCCACTAAATCCCCGCCTCCCGGACAAATCCCCGCCTAACGCGTGGGGGAATTGTCCGGGAGACGGGGATTTCTGTTGTCCGCTCCAATGAAACGAGCCAGTCCTGACCTCCCAGCTGTTGTTCCACCCGCCGTGCGGCCCCGTTGAGGGCTGGCGCGACGGGGACGTCATCCGCGCAAGCGGGATCCCGTACGCCACGGCGGCCCGTTTCCAGCCGCCGTCGCCCGCGGCTGACTGGACTGCCGTTTACCCCGCGACCTCTCCTGCGCCGGCCTGCCCGCAGGGCCCGGTTCCCTTCCTCGACGACGTCCTTGGCACCAGGTACGGCGAGCTTCCGGGCAGCGAGGACTGCCAGAACCTTTCCATCACCATGCCCGGCGACCTTGCTGCCGGGGAACGGCTCCCGGTCATGGTGTGGATCCACGGCGGTTCCTACACCACCGGATCCGGGGACCTGGCCATCTTTGACCCCGCCCGGCTGGTGGCCGAGAACCGGGTCATCGTGGTGTCGGTGACCTACCGGCTGGGGCTATTCGGCTTCCTGGGCACACATAACGGGCGCCCCGGAAACCTGGGTCTGTTAGACCAGCTCGAGGCATTCCGCTGGGTCCGGCGGAACATTGCGGCCTTTGGCGGCGACCCCGACCGGGTCACCGCCTTCGGCCAGTCCGCCGGCGGTGACGCGATCGCGCACCTGATGGCCATGCCCGAGGCGCCGTCGCTGTTCCAGCGGGCCATCATCCAAAGCGCTCCGCTGGGGATTGCCCGGGGCCGGGCCAAGATGAACCACGCCATGGGCATCGCCGCGGACTCCGTCACGGACGACACACCGGCCATGGACGTGGTGGCCCGCGAAGCCGAGGTTGCCCAGGTGGCGCGGAAGTTCGGCATGCTGGCGGCAATGCCCTTCGGCACGCAGTACGGACATGCGCCGCTGCCGGAAGAAAGCGGCATCGAGGCCGCCTGGGACCGCTCCGCGCCGGACATCGACGTGCTGATCGGACACACCACAGGTGAAGCCAGGCTGTTCCTGCCGCGCAGCCCGTACCTGAGCAGGCTTGCCCGGGTGCCGCTGGCAGGGCTTCCACTGCTGCGCGCCGTCAACTGGCTGGTCACGGAAACCGTATACGGCCGCGCTACGCGCAGGTTCGCCCGGCGGCACGTGCGGGCCGGCGGGCACGCACACCGCTACATCCTGCACTGGCACGCCCCGGGGAACATTTTCGGGGCGGCCCACACCATCGACCTGCCGCTGCTCCTGGGCACCCGGAAGACGTGGGAGGGCGTGGGGCTGATTGCCGGCGCAGAGTGGGAAGAAGTGGACCGCGTCGGCCGGGAGCTGCGTGCGTTGTGGGCCGGGTTCGCAGCCGGGGCCGAGCTTCCCGGGTCCGGCGGCATCGCCGGTGCGCTTGGGTTCAAAGCCGCCTGACCCTGGGCCGCCTCAGCCCTCGATTTTCGCGGCAAGGGTCCAGTCGCGGATCTCCTCCGGGTCCTCGCCGTGGGTGCGGGTGTGCTGGCGTGCCCGGTTACGCCGGTCCTGGAGCTCCTGCCGCAGGAGGGCGCGCCGGGCAGCGAGGCCCGGCACCCGGTCGATGGCGTCGATGGCGAGCTGGAACCGGTCGATCCCGTTGAGCATAGCCATGTCGAACGGCGTGGTGGTGGTCCCCTCTTCCTTGTACCCGCGCACGTGGAGCCCGTCCTGGTTGGTGCGGCGGTAGGCCAGCCGGTGGATGAGCGCCGGATAGCCGTGATAGGCGAAGATGATCGGCTTGTCCGCGGTGAAAATCCCGTCGAAATCGCGGGCGGTCAGTCCGTGCGGGTGCTCGCTGGAGTCCTGGAGCCGCATCAGGTCCACGACGTTGACCACGCGAACCTTCAGCTCGGGCGCACCTTCCCGCAGCAGTGCAGCCGCGGCGACGGTCTCCACCGTGGGCACGTCGCCTGCGCAGGCGAGGACGACGTCGGGCTCCTCCCCCGCGATTTCGGAACCTGCAAACGTCCAGATCCCCAGCCCGCGGCGGCAGTGCTGCGCTGCTTCAACGGGCCCCAGCCAGGTGGGCGAGGGCTGCTTGCCGCTGACCACGATGTTCACGTAATCCGTGGACGCCAGGCAGTGCTCCATCACGCACAACAGCGTGTTCGCGTCCGGCGGCAGGTACACCCGGATGACCTCGGCCTTCTTGTTCACGGCGTGGTCGATGAACCCGGGGTCCTGGTGCGAGAACCCGTTGTGGTCCTGCTGCCAGACGTGCGAGGACAGCAGGTAGTTCAGCGACGGCACCGGCATCCGCCATGGCAGCTGCCGGTGCACCTTCAGCCACTTGGCGTGCTGGTTGAACATCGAATCGACAATGTGGATGAACGCCTCGTAGCAGTTGAAGACGCCGTGCCGCCCGGTCAGCAGGTACCCCTCCAGCCAGCCCTGGCACAGGTGCTCGCTGAGCACCTCCATGACCCGGCCGGACCGTGCAAGGTGCTCGTCGCCGTCGTCAATCCTGTACTGCCACACCTTGTCGGTCGCCTCGTAAACGTCCTGAAGCCGGTTCGACGCGGTCTCATCCGGCCCGAACAGCCGGAAATTCGCCATGTTCTGCGCAATGACGTCCCGCATCCACCCGCCGAGCGTGATCATGGGGCTGACGCGCTCGGTCCCCGGGCGGGAAACCTCGACGGCGTGGTCCCGGTACGCGGGCAGCTTCAGCGCCCGCCGCAGCAGGCCGCCGTTCGCGTGCGGGGTAGCGCTCATCCGCAGGTCACCCTGCGGAGCAGCGCGGGCGACGTCGGAGCGAAGCCGGCCGCCGCCGTCGAACAATTCCTCGGGACGGTAGGAGCGCAGCCATTCCTCCAGCTGCCGCAGGTGCTCCTCGTCGGTCCGCACCTCCGACAACGGGACCTGGTGGCTGCGCCAGGTGCCCTCCACCTGCAGGCCGTCCACCATGCGCGGGCCGGTCCAGCCCTTAGGCGAGCGCAGCACGATCATCGGCCAGCGCCGCGCGCCCTCCCCGTCGGCGGAACCCTTCCGGTGGGCGTCCTGGATGGCCCGGATGTCCGCCAAACAGTGCTCCAGAGCTGCCGCGAAGTCGCGGTGCGCCTGCTCCGTGGCGTCAGGGTCTTCCACCTCCACGAAGTACGGTTCGTGCCCGTAGCCGCGCATCAGCTGCTCCAGCTGGGTACGGGGCATGCGCGCCAAGACGGTGGGGTTGGCGATTTTGTAGCCGTTCAGGTGCAGGATGGGCAGCACGGCGCCGTCCGCCACGGGATCCAGGAAGGTGTGCGAGTGCCAGCTGGCCGCCAGTGGCCCGGTTTCCGCCTCGCCGTCACCGATCACGACGGCGGCCACCAGCTCAGGGTTGTCCAGCACCGCCCCGTACGCATGAGCGAGCGAATATCCCAGTTCGCCGCCCTCGCTGATGGAGCCCGGGGTTTCCGGGGCGGCGTGGCTGGGGATTCCGCCCGGGTAGGAGAACTGGCGGAACAGTTCCGCGAGGCCGTCCTCGTCCCGGCCCACGTGGCCGTAGACCTCCGAGTAGGTGCCCTCCAGCCAGGCATTCGCCACGACGGCGGGACCCCCGTGGCCGGGACCTGCCACGAAGAGCATCCCGGCTGAGTCGCGGCGAATTACGCGGTTGAGGTGCGCGTAGACGAAGTTCAGGCCGGGGGTGGTACCCCAGTGGCCCAGCAGGCGGGACTTGGTGTGTTCCGGCTTGAGCGGTTCGCGCAGCAGGGCGTTTGTCCGGAGGTAGATCTGCCCCACCGACAGGTAGTTGGCCGCGCGCCACCAGCGGTCCACGAGCTCCAGTTCGTCCTGCCCCATGCTGCCGGCCATAACCATCCTCACATTGCGTCCGCCGCTGTCGGCGGCACTCCCCCATCGCACCAGATGCCAAGGTCAGGGGCAACCCTGCTTGCCTTCCTTTACCTACCTGCGGGTAGTCTTTGGTGCAATGTTCACCTTGACCATCAACCAGACGGACAGCAGGCGCGACGGCGACCTGGTCCCCCAGCTGTTGAGGGACCTGCGGCACATTCCTGCGCGACTGGATTTCGACCGCTCCGTCGAGGATGAGGTCCAGGGCATCGTGGACTGCCCGCACCAGGCAGTGGAAGCGGCGCTGATCGCCCTGCGCTGCGGGTCCTGGTACGTGGGGATCGGCGTCGGCCCGGTGAACGAGCCGCTGCCCAACCTGATCCGGGACGCCACCGGACACGGGCTGGTGTATGCCCGCCGGGCCGTGGACCGGCTGCGCAGCACCAGGGAACGGGTTCCGGTGGCCGTGGAGGGACCCCTCGCGGACATATCCCACGAGGCCGAGGCAGTGCTCCGGCTCCTGGGCCACATTGTGCATGACCGGTCTACGGCTGAATGGCGGGTTCTGGACCTGCTGACGCCCGGCGTCCGGGGGCAGCAAAAGGCCGTCGCACAGGAACTGGGCATCACCACGCAGGCCGTCAGCAAGGCCCTGGCCCGGGCGCAGTGGCACGAGGAACACGCAGCCCGGCCCGCCGCCGCACGGCTCTTCGGGCTGATCCTCGAAGTCCGCTAAGGTCCTGCTAGCTTCCGGTGGCCGCCATCACCGGTTCGCCGTTGAAGTATTCCAAATGCCAGCCCTGGATGGCGTGGTGGTGTGCCAGGTTGAGCACGGCGTTGTCCACGCTGGCCAGCGTGCGGCCGGTGGCACGGCTGAGGCTCACCCGGAGCAGCGTCCCGTGCGTGACCACCAGGAGGCGCCTGCCGCGGAACTCCTCGGCCAGCTCCTCCAGCGCACCCAGGCCGCGCGCCGCGGCGTCGTCCTCGCTTTCGGCGCCGCGGAACCCGCCAGGCACGCGCAGCGCCTCCAGCTCGGGACCGGCCTGCATGCCCTCCGCCGGGCCGAAGCTGCGCTCCGTCAGTTCCGGGACGCGCCGCGCCACGGTGAGGCCCAGACCTTCGGCGATCAGGTCCGCCGTCTCCGCCGCGCGGCTCAGCGGGGAGGAGACGACGGCGTCCCATTGGTAAGGCGCAAGGGCAGCGACGGCGTCGCGCGCCTGCCCGCGGCCGACGTCGTTCAGCGGGATGTCCGTTGCCCCCTGCAGCCGCCGTTCGGCGTTCCAGTCGGTCTGGCCGTGGCGGATGAGGGCGAACGTAGTCAGGGTCATGGCAAACATTCTGCCCTGTGCAGGCCGTGGATTACGAAGCGGAATCCGTCTCCGGTTCCTCTTCGGGCGCGTCTTTGAGCACCAGGGCCGTGCCACCGTAGGCCGGAAGTTCCAGGAAGAAGCTGTGCAGGTCGTCCACCTGGCCCACCTGTTCTCCGGTGAAGAGGTCGTGGACCGTGGAGCCCGGCACCAGGTGCGACGACTGGATGCTGCCGGCGATGTCCTGTCCGGAAAAGTTCAGCACCGTGGCCTGGAGCATGCCGTCCTGGAGCTGGTTGACCAGGACCAGGAGAGCCCGGTTGGACACGTCCGGCACGTCCAGCAGCGTGCTGGTAGCCACCCCGGACTGTTCCCGCACCGTCAGGATCTTTTGCAGGCGCCGGGCAAACGAGTCCGGGTTGCCGAGCTGTTCGGGCACCGGACCGTAAAGGCTGCGGGCGCGGGGCATGCCGGCGGAGGACGCCTCCGCCTCGGGGCTGGTGCCCATGAGGTCGTGGGCGCCGCGGTTGATCCAGCGGGTATCGCCCTGGACGGTAAGCTCGCGGACCTTTTCCCGGTCCAGGGCCGTGATGCCGGTGAGGTCCCAGCCGGAGAGGGCGAATACGCCGGGCTGGAGCGCGTTGTACATGGACAGCAGGATGTGGATGTCCATGACCTGGGTTTCCTGCTCCGGGGTCAGGTTGTCCGGATCCTGGATGCCCAGGGAAGCCATGATGAAGCTGACCGTGGTGCAGGCGATCCCGTTGGTGGTGAACAGCGCGTTGTACGGGGTGGCTTCCCCGGTGAGGCGCTCGCGCAGGGTCTGCTGGACGTGCTCGGCCACCTCGGCTCCGGTGAGTTCCTCGCCGTGGAGTTCGAAGACGTCATCCTTATGCCCGGCGGCGAAGTGCACCAGCTCGTAGGTGAGCTCGTCGTGGTTCTGCAGGGCATGCACCAGGGACGCCTGGTCCACACCGATGTCCATGGAGAGCTTGAGGGTGAGGCGGAGGAATTCGGTATCCGCGGTGACCAGTGCGTAGTGGTACGCGGGCCGGGTGATGAAGTCGTAGGACAGGTCCGGCCCGCTCTCGGAGGTGGCTTTGATGTCGTCAATGGTCAGGTTCAGTTCCTGGAACGAGAACCCGCCCACCTTGCGGATCATGGACCCGATCAGCTGGTTGGCGGCCTCGGACAGGGGGTGGCCCTCGGACCAGCCTGGCTCCTCCTCGGCGCTCTTTTCCACGCCCAGGAAGCCGTTGGCGTCCAGGCGCAGCGCCCCGGTTCCCAGGTCCAACAGGGAGTGCAGGGCGTCGCCCACCACCAGGCGCATGCCGGCGAACGTGGGGTCCAGCCAGTTGATGGAGGGCTGGCCGGCCTTGAAGTAGTGCAGGTAGACCCAGCGCCGGGTCTTGCCGTCCGTGCCCACGATGGGCCGCGTGGCGCTCCAGTTGGTTTCCTTGACGCCGGGCTCGTAGAAGATCACGCGCTGCAGCCGGCCGATGATGTAACCGGCCTTCTGCAGGGCCTTCTCCGCGTCGGGACTGATATTCACCGAATCCTGGCCCTCGGGGACGTCCGGCAGCAGGTTCCAGTCCTCCTGCGGGATGTCGATCATGTGGTAGATGCCCGGGTAATCCCGGAAGTTCATCTCGGCAAGCCTGAAATCCGCACCCTTGCCCGTGTGGCCTGGGACAATGTCATCAATCACCGTGCCCTCGTGGTCCGCCGCGACTTCGCACATGCGCCGGAACTCGTCCTCGGTGCCAAACACAGGATCGATCGCCATGCTGATGCGGTCGAAGTGACCGTCCACGCTGGGGGTCTGCGCCCAGCCCTGGATGCCGCCGGCCAGCTTGACCGGGCCGGTGTGCAGGCCGCGGATGCCGATCTCGCGGAACGCCTCCCACAGCTCCGGGTCGCCCAGCGCCGCCAGGAAGGACTGCCCCGGCCGGGTGATGAAGGACAGCGGGTAGGCGGTGAACCAGACGGGGGCGCGTTCGACGGCGGCCCGCGGGTTGGGGTGCGCGTAGGAGTTTTGCCACATGCTCGCCTGGCCGGAAAGCTGGCGGGCCATCACGTTCGCGTCGCCGAGCATCGCCTGGTTTCGCAGCCACTCCACGTACGCGGCGTTGCGGCCATCGAATTCCAGGGAAGGCCGGTCGGCAAAGAATTGGCGACGGCGTGCCACCGGCCTCAGCGCCTTGGGACGGGCCGGGTAGAACTGCTCGTCGTACGTAATGTCCCCGGCCTCGGTCGCTCCCGGTTCGAGCTCGCCGGGCTCAACGGCAATGCTGTCGATCGAAAGGTCTTCTTCGGAACTTGATTGCCGCACAGACGTCTCCTTCGCAGGGTGTTCCGCCTTCCGGCAGAACCTCCCGGGTGTGTTGTTCAAGTGGTCCCGTACCCCGGCGTTGCCGAACTACTCGCACCGATCTTTCCCAACGTATGGGGATTGCCTGCATCTATCAAGCGACCGCGCCCGGTGTGTGGACTGCCTGTACCCCGACGCTAGACGAGGCTGCGCAGCACGTGGGCGGCGCCGTCGTCGTACACGGAGTGGGTGACCTCGTCCGCGGCGGCGAGCACTTCCTCCGGCGCCTGGCCCATGGCCACGCCGCGTCCTGCCCAGGTAAGCATCTCGATGTCGTTCCGTCCGTCGCCGATAGCCACCGTCAGGTGCTGTTCGACGCCGAGGCGCACCCGGAGCTCCTCGAGGGCGCTGGCCTTGGTAACCCCGGCGGCGGCGATGTCCAGCCAGGCGGTCCAGCCCACGGAGTACGTGACGCCGGCCAGGCCGATCTGCCGGATGGCCTCGTTGAACTCCTCCGGCGTGTTCTCGGTGCTGAAGACCACCACGCGCACGGCAGTGGCCTCGAGCATGGTGTGGAAGTCCACGCCCACGGCCTCCACGCCGAAGCTCGCGTCCTGGAACCGCTCCGTGGAGAGGAAGTTGCCGTCTTCATCCTCCAGCGCGTATTTGGCCGAAGGGAGCCGCTCACGGAGGGCGCGCAGGGCGGGGGCGGGATCGAATGTGGCCTTGTGGATAACCTCGTAGCCGCCGTCCAGTTCGGGGTGCAGCCGGAGGGTCACACCGCCGTTGCAGCAGACGGCATAGCCGCGGTCTATGCCGATTTTTTCGATGATGGGCAGGGTGGCGTTCAGGGACCGGCCGGTGGCCACCAGCACGTCATGTCCGGCCGCGACTACGGCCTGCGCTGCCTGCCGGACGCCCGGGGACATGTGGCCGTCATGGTCCACCAGGGTGCCGTCCACGTCGAGGGCGACCATGAGCTTGCGGCCGTTGAGGTTGTTTGTGGTGTCTCGCCGGTCATCGTTGCCGGCGACTGAAGTTTCAGTCACTGTTGTCATTCATCCAGTAGAGCAGACACCCCACACAGCCGCTAGGACGCGGGCCACACCCGGGTTGAACAGCTGGTTAATACCCACAGGTTATCCCCGGTGTGAGTGTTAACCTCCGGGGTTCCCGTTCGCGAAACTGGGAGTTCCCCCCCGGCGTGGACAAATCCCCGCCGCGTTACCAGGGGAAAAGACCGTCCCGCGGGGATTTGTCACCATTTGTCCACATCCGCAGGATCCGGTCTTGGCCGGGCCGTCCCTCGTGCCCAGCATGGGACCATGCCATCCAACCAGCTGCCCGACACCGTCCCGCCAACACTGATCCTGGCCAGTCGACACCGCGCCCTCACGGGGAACAGCCGCGACCTGAGCCGCAGGTACCGTGCCGGCACACTGGTCAGGGTTAGGACCGGAGCCTACTATCCGAAAGAGGCATGGCTCTCACTGAAGCCTTGGGAACGCTACGCGATGACGCTGACCGCTGTGGCGGCCCTCGATCCCTCGACGAAGTTTTGCTACCTTACCGGCCTCCGCATCTGGGGCCTCCCTGGGCCAGGCGTTCCCGGCCATATTCACGCCATTACTGATTCGCCGCACAAGGCGGGCACGCTGGCACCTACCACCAAGGCAGCCCGGGATGCCAAGACCGGGCTGACCGGGCTGGAGCGCGTGCGCGCTTACGGCATCCGCCGGCACCACTGGCCAGCCGAGACCGTCCAGCACCGCGGATATCGGGTCACCTCACTCGTCCAGACCGTCCTGGACTGCGTGGCGCGGCTGGATCTACCGGAGGCCTTGGCCGTTGCCGACGCTGTATTGGGGGCGCACCACGGGCAGGAGAAACGGCTGACCCGACAGGAACTGCACCAAGGTGCTTCCCGCATGTCCGCCGCCAAACGCAGACGGGTGGAGGAGGTCCTGGCCATGGCAGACGAGGCCTGCGAGTCCGTGGGCGAATCGCGCAGCCGGGCGCTGTTCCGGGTCTTGGTCTTCCCGCTCCCGTACTCCAGCAATCGTTCCATGACAGCGCGGGGTTTATTGCGCGTACCGACTTCTTCTGGCCAGAGTTCGGCGTCATTGGCGAATTCGACGGCGACGCCAAATACCTTGAGGACGGCTTCCTGGGAGACCTCAGTACCCGCGAAGCAATTCTGGCCGAGAAGAAGCGTGAAGACCGGCTGCGTGCCCTCGGCTACAAGGTGGTCCGTTGGGACTGGAAGACCCTGTCAGAGCCCGACCTGCTGGACAGGAAGCTGCGGGCCGCAGGCGTCAAGGCCGAAAAGTCCCCGCGGCAAGGACAATTCCCCCGCGCATGACGGGGGGATTGGTCCACGGAGCGGGGACTTCTGAGGCAGACAGGACCTAGAGGACCGGGAGGACCTCGAGGCCGCCCAGGTACTTCTGGAGGGCCTTCGGCACGTTGACGGAGCCGTCCGCGTTCTGGTGGTGCTCCAGCAGCGCCACGATCCAGCGCGTGGTGGCCAGGGTGCCGTTCAGCGTAGCCACGGCCCGGGTGCCCTTGGCCACGCCCTCGGAATTCACGGCGCGCTCACGGATGTTCAGGCGTCGGGCCTGGAATGTGGTGCAGTTCGAGGTGGAGGTCAGCTCACGGTACGCGTTCTGGGTGGGAACCCAGGCCTCACAGTCGTACTTGCGCGCCGCGGACATACCGAGGTCCCCGGCAGCGGTGTCGATCACCCGGTAGGGCAGCTCGCACTTGGCCAGCATCTCTTCTTCCCAGGCCAGCATCCGCTGATGTTCGGTGGCGGCTTCCTCAACGGTGGTGTAGATGAACATCTCCACCTTGTTGAACTGGTGCACGCGGATGATGCCGCGGGTGTCCTTGCCGTGCGAACCGGCTTCGCGGCGGTAGCAGGAGCTCTGCCCTGCGTAGCGGATGGAACCGGCGGAAAGGTCAAGGATCTCGTCTGCGTGGTAGCCGGCAAGCGCAACTTCGGAGGTGCCCACCAAGTAAAGGTCGTCCTCGGCGAGACGGTAGATCTCGGCGTCGTGCTTGACGTCGAAGCCCGTGCCCTGCATGGTCTCCGGGCGCACCAGGGTGGGAGTGATCATGGGGACGAAGCCATTTTCGATGGCCTGGTCCATGGCCATCTGCAGCAGCGCCATCTCCAGGCGCGCGCCCACGCCGCGGAGGAAGTAGAAGCGCGCACCGGAGACCTTGGCGCCGCGTTCCATATCGATCGCACCGATGAGCTCACCGATTTCCAGGTGGTCCTTCGGCTCAAAGTCAGGGAATTCACGCGGCTTGCCGACGGTCTTGATGACAACGTAGTCGTCCTCACCGCCGGCCGGGACGCCGTCTTCCACCAGGTTGGGGACGGTGCGCAGGAGTTCCTCCTGCTTGGCCTGAGCTGCGTCGGCCTCGGCAGAGGCGGCCTTGACAGAGTTGGCCAGTTCCTTGACTTCAGCCAGGAGTGCCTGCTTTTCTTCGCCCTTGGCCTGGGCCACCTTCTTGCCAAACGCGTTCTGCTCGGCACGCAGGTTTTCGAACCGGATCAGCGCTGCCCGGCGGGCGGAATCGGCGGCGATGATCGCGTCCACCACTGATTCGTCGGCGCCGCGGGCACGCTGGCTGGCACGGAATTTGTCCGGGTTTTCGCTGAGGTCTTTTACGTCGATCACCCCCTAAGGGTATCCAATCGAACGCACGACGGCGGGAGGGGCGTTTGTCCCCGAACGATGTGCCTTCCGCCGGGCTACTGTTGAAGCACCATGAGTGACTGGATCCTGTACCTGCTGATCGGGGTGGCGCTTGCCTTCGCCATTTCGAGCTGGTGGGGCGTGCGGCGGCTCCGGGCCCTGCATATCCGAAGCACGGTGGGCGGGGAAGCCATCGAGCCGGAGCTGAAGAAGCAGCGGGTGGCCGTGGTCCTGAACCCCGTCAAGGCCCGCGCCGCCGAGGCCCGGGCAACCATCCAGCGCGCCTGCCTCGCCGCCGGCTGGGAGGACCCCCAGTTTTTCGAAACGACCGCGCGGGATCCGGGCTTCAGCCAGGTGCGGAATGCACTGGCAGGAAAGCCCGACGTCGTCCTGGTGGGCGGTGGCGACGGCACAGTGCGCGTAGTGGCTGAGTCGCTGGCCGGCACCGGGGTGGCGATGGGACTGGTGCCGCTGGGCACAGGCAACCTGCTGGCAAGGAATCTGGAGCTGGACGTGGGCGACTTGCACTCCAGTGTGAACACGGCGCTGTTCGGGCGGCAGCGCTACATCGACACCGCCCGCATGGGGATCGAGAATGCCCGGACCGGCCATCAATCGGAGCACGTGTTCCTGGTCATTGCCGGCATCGGCATGGACGCCGAGGTCCTGGCGGATACAAGCGACGGCCTGAAAAGGGCTGTGGGGTGGCTGGCCTACACGGAGGCGGGAGTCCGACATCTGCCTGGCCGCCGGAAGAAGGTCAGCATTTCCCTGGACGAAGGGCCCGCCCAGGTGAGGAATATCCGCAGCGTCCTGTTTGCCAACTGCGGCCTTGTACCGGGCGGCATCGATTTCATCCCCCAGGCGATGATCGACGACGGCATGCTGGACGTGGTGGTCATGAGCCCGCGAAGCGCCTTTGGCTGGCTGCTGATGTACGTCAAGGTCATGTCCAAGCACAGCGGAAAGCTGCCGATCATGACCGTTTACCGGTCACGGAAGATCATTATCGAGTGCCCGGAGCCGATGCCCACCCAACTCGACGGGGACACTGCCGGAGAGGCAACCCGTGTCACTGTCCAGGTGAAGCCACAGTCACTGCTGGTCAGGGTCAAAGGACGGGATTAGGCCGGATCCCGGTCAGGCGCTGGGTGCCTTATGGTCATGTCCGGCAGCCTTGGCCGCGGCGCGGGCTTCGGACTGCTCGCGGATCATGGCCTGCTCCTCCTCGAAGCGCAGGCGGTCGGCCCGGTCCGCTTCGTCGCCGTCCCAGTCCTGGTTGTCGCCGGCGGGCTTGGGGTTGACGATCATTCCCTGGCCATCATTTGTGTTGCTGGTTGTCATGACCCGCTCCCTTCGTTAGGGGCCATCCCCCGTATGGATCAAGTAAGCATACGCATTGTCCACAGCCCGGGGAAGTACTTCGAAGGGCATTTACCTACGCTGTCGGCGAAGTGCCCGCAGCGCTCCCACCTGCGGCGTTGTCCGTATCAACGATGGCCGCCACCCAGGACCGGGCGGCGGTAAAAGACTGGTCCGACATATGCGGCTCGATGGCCGTTTCCTGCATGTCCGCCCGGGCATATGAACCGAGGAAGCGTGTGGCCGGGCTGATCCGGTGCAGTCCGGCCAAGGCGTCCGCCACCCGGGCGTCCCGGGCGTGGCCGTCGGCGTCGATGCTGAAAAAGTAGTGCCCCAGGTACTGCCCCGTGGGCCGGGATTCGATCCGGCTCAGGTTGACGCCCCGGCTCGCGAACTGGTCCAGGATTTCCATGAGGGCGCCCGGCCGGTCCTCGGGGAGGGGGACCACGACGGTGGTCTTGTCCGCGCCCGTCCGCTCCGGAAGCGCGCCCGGTCGGCTCACCAGGATAAACCGGGTGACGGCTCCGGGGTTGTCGCCGATATTTTCGGCCAGGACTGAAAGTCCGGGCTGGTCCTGAGCCATCAGCGGGGAGCAGATGGCGGCGTCGTAATGGCAGTCGTCGTCGAGGAGGCCCATCGCCGCGGCTGCCGTGGAGGAGCCTGGAACGTATTCGGCTGCAGGAATATTTGCCTCCACCCACAACCGGCACTGCGCCCACGCATGTCCGTGCGTTGACACCCGCCGCACGTTCTCCAGGCGGACGCCGGCCTTCGCCACGAGCACGAAGCTGATGGGCACCAGCACTTCGCGGATGATGCGCAGTTCCGCGCCGCTGGCGATGGCATCCAGCGTGGCGGTGACGCCGCCCTCCACAGAGTTTTCGATGGGCACCATGGCAGCGTCCGCGCGGCCCTCGCGGACCAGGTCGAGGGCGGCATTGACGTTCGACGCCGGCACCCGGGCAGCCTGCAGCGCCCCGGGAACCTGCAGGAGGGCTGCCTCGGTAAACGTGCCTTCCGGTCCCAGGAACGCGTAGGTGGCTGGGCCTGGCATCAGAGGATGATCGGCTTCAGGCCGTTGTCCGAGACCAGCGGGCGGCCCGCTTCGAGCCACTGGTCCATGCCGCCGGCGACATTTATCGCGGTGTAACCCTGGCCGGTGAGCCACTGCGTTGCGCGGAAGGAGCGGCCGCCCGTGCGGCAGATCACATAGAGGTCCTGGTCCGGATCGAGCTCTTCGAGCCGAGCGGGAAGCTGGTCCATGGGAATGTGCAGCGCGCCCTCGGCATGGCCTGCCACCCATTCGTAGTCCTCGCGCACGTCCAGGAGGACGGCGTCATCAGGGAGGTCATTGACGGGGACGGTATCAAAGTCGCTCATGGGAATCCTGTCTCGCAGCCGGTAGAAGCTGCATTAAGCCTAGTCCCACCCGGGTCGCCGGGCGCCGGGCGGCGATAGGGCTAGGCTTTCGGGAGACCCGAAGGAGGACCCCCTTGGCCGAACTCCACGACCTTTCCGCGGTGCGCCTTCGGGACGCATTGCGGCACGGCGAGGTTTCGGCGGTGGAGGCCGTGGGTCATTTCCTGGCCCGGGCCGAGCAGCGCAACCCCCTGCTGGGAGCCTTCATTACCCTGACAGCAGAGCAGGCAGAAAGGGACGCTCGAGCGGCCGATGCCTTGTTCAGCACCGCACCCGACAGCCTGCCCCCTCTGCACGGCATGCCCTTGGCATTCAAGGACCTGACGGATGTGGCCGGTGTGGTCACCACCCACGGCAGTGCGGCCCTGGACCACAGGCCGGCGCCTGCCGACGGACCCCTTGTCGCGGTCCTTAGGGGCGCCGGAGCCATCTCGCTGGGCAAGACCCAGGTGCCCGAATTCGGGCTGACGGCCTACAGCGAAAACCGCATCGTGCCGCCGTCGCGCAATCCCCATGCCCCCAGCCGGAGTTCCGGCGGGTCCTCGGGAGGAAGCGCTGCCGCGGTGGCCGCGGGCCTGGTGCCCTTTGCGCCAGGGTCCGACGGCGGCGGGTCGGTCCGCATTCCTGCGGCGGCATGCGGCCTGATCGGGTTAAAGCCCGGACGGGGCTTGGTTCCGGCGGGCGAAAACCAGGGCGACCCGGCCCGGCTGGTGGTGTCCGGGCCGCTGGCCCGCACCGCCGCCGACGCTGCCCTCATGATGGATGCCCTTGTCCCGGAGGCGACATACCTTGGCAGCCTGGACCGCATCTCCGGGCAGCTGCGGATCGGCGCCACCTTGGACAGCCCGTGGGCAAGTTCGTTTCCGTTCGCGCCGGACCAGGAAGCCCTGGACGCGCTCGAGGCGGGCCGGAAGCTGCTGGAACATGCCGGGCACGTCGTCGATGAGGCACTGGTCCGCTATGACAACCGTTACCCGGACGCCTTCACGAACGCCTGGACGGCCGGGGTGGCCAGCGCGCGGATCAGCCCTCACAGAGAACCGCTGCTGGCGCCCCTGACCCGTACGTTCCGGCGCCGGGCACAGCAGCGCAGCCCGGCCAAGCTGCAGGAGTCCCTGGCGCTGCTGCGGCAGTTCCAGCACGACACCATCGCCCAATACGCGCAGTGGGACCTGATGCTCACCCCCGCGTTGGCCCAGACGCCGCGGCCGGTGGGCTGGTTTACCGGCACGGCCCACGGCGGGGAACGCTGGCCTGCAGCCCAGTGGCCGGGAGACGCCGACGAGGACTACCGGAAGCAGTGTGAATACGCGCCCTGGTCCTCGATGGTGAACGCTGCGGGCCTGCCGGCCATCACCATTCCTGTCTACTGGACGGGTGGCGCCGCGGGTCAGGGGCTGCCCATGGGCATCCAGTTGGTCGGCCCGATGGGGTCCGAGGCGCTCCTGCTCCAGGTAGCGCACCAGTTGGGCTTCTAGGCCGAGTAGTAGGTTTCCGCCCGGAAGATGGCCAGACCGATGAGGATCAGCACCCACAGGGCGCCGTATCCGAGCAGAAAGAGATAGCCCATGACCAGGCCGGCGATGGAGAGTCCCCGTCCGGCAGGCTCCCGCTTCAGGCCAAGGTGGCCGGTAATAATGGCAGCCACCTGGGGAACCAGGAGCCAGCCCATGATGACCGAGGCAAGGCCGCAAACCAGGCTGGCGATGCTCAACGGCTTCGGCTGGTCGGCCACGCCGTAGTAATACTGCTGGGCACCGGGTCCCGGGTAAGGCTGATATGCGGACGGCTGGTAATACGTCGGCCGCTGCGGGCCTGGCCACGGCGGCGGCTGGTTGGACACGGTTTCCCCCTTAAGTGATGGCTACAGCCTACCGGCGCGGTGGCTGGCTACGGGCCCCCCGGCGGCAGGAAAAACACCGCGAAAACAACGAAGGCTGCCAGCAGCGCCAGCCTGCCGGCAGTGATCGCACCGAAGTGGGGCCCGGCGGTGCGGCCGGGGTGCGCCATGGCGGGCCGCCCGTACTGCGAAGGATCCCATTCCTTTGGCGGCATATATCCAGCGCCTGATGCCCGCCCGTGCCGTTCCTTCCGCCGCGCGGGGCGTCCCCCGCGGGCGGGCACCCGCCGGGGAAAGCCTGCGAGTCCCGCCTGCTGATCGCCGGTCAGTGTACGGCCAAGTGATTTGTGCAGGCCCGCAACGTCCTCGCGGTCCAGGACCTCTGGCAGCAGGCCGATAGCACGCACTACCTGGCCCGGTCCCACCACGGGCACGTCCGCCCTTGTGATCCCGAAGAGGTTGGTTTGGGCCGTCATGCAGATCAGCGGCCGCACCAGCCTGCGGTACCGGGGTTCCACTACGGAGGTGACGGCCGCGCACTGGGCGAGGGCGCCCTCAACCGCCTGCGGCCGCGCGTAACGGTCCTGCCAGAGCCCGCCGGACACTACACGCACGTCGCCGGTCCAGTCTTTGGCATCCACCACCACGATCCCGCCCGGCCCCACCAGGACGTGGTCCAGGCGCGCCTGCGGCCGTCCTGGCCAGTTGACCTCGTGGAACTGATGCCAGCCGCTGTGCACAAGCGCTGCCAATGCCTCGTCGAGGGTTCCCGCAGCGTGGCGGCCATCATCTGCGCCGCCGCTGCCTGCTCTCCCGCCTGCCGTCCCCATGGCCGCCCCCTGCCCACTGCCGGAAACACCGTTGGCGGCAGGACGCCGTCGTCCGTTGTTCTCCGGGTCTTTCCCTGGATTTCTTCGAACGTAACAGGGCCCGCAACCGGTGGAACATAGGTACTTTTCGGCCCCGGTACTCAGGCGCACTACTTGCATGACATTCCGCCGTCACAGGGGCCGGATGCTGGACTGTCCGTTTGGGCGCGGGCGCGTCTCTGGCATGCTGGTGCCATGGCTAGCCGCGCGGGTACAGTTGCCCTCCCCCAGGACCTTGTTGACATCACTGCGCTCCTTGACGCGTACTACGACATCACGCCGGACCTTTCGGACCCGGGCCAGCGGGTGGCGTTCGGAACATCCGGGCACCGCGGTTCCAGCCTGAAGGCGTCATTCAACGAGCGGCACATCGTCGCCATCACCCAGGCGATCGTGGAATACCGCGCCGGCCAGGGCATCACCGGCCCCCTGTTCCTGGCCAAGGACACCCACGCGCTAAGCGAACCTGCGCAGAACTCGGCGCTGGAGGTCCTCGCCGCCAACGGCGTCCAGGTCCTCGTCGACGCGCGGCACGGCTATACCCCCACCCCGGCGCTCAGCCACGCGATCCTCACCTACAACCGGAAGGCCGGGGCAGGTGCCCCGCAGGCCGACGGGATCGTGGTCACCCCCAGCCACAACCCGCCCGCGGATGGCGGATTCAAGTACAACCCTCCGCACGGCGGCCCCGCGGACTCGGATGCCACCGGCTGGATCGCCAATCGCGCCAACGAACTCCTGGAGAACGACCTCCGAGGCGTCAAGCGCATTCCCGTAGCGGACGCCCTGGCTGCGGACAGCACCCGTAAGTTCGACTTCCTCAGCAGCTATGTGGACGACCTGCCGTCCGTGCTGAACCTGGACGCCATCCGGGACGCCGGAGTCCGGATCGGCGCGGATCCCATGGGCGGGGCATCCGTGGACTATTGGGGCGAAATCGCCGAGCGCCACCACCTGAATCTCACCGTGGTGAACCCCACGGTTGATCCGCAGTGGGCGTTCATGACGCTGGACTGGGACGAGAAGATCCGCATGGACTGCTCCTCGCCCTCCGCCATGGCGTCGTTGATCCAGCGGATGTCCGACGGCGGCACGGCCACCGGGGGCGGCTCCGCCTTCGACATCGCCACCGGAAACGACGCCGACGCCGACCGGCACGGCATTGTCACGCCCGACGGCGGGCTGATGAACCCGAACCACTACCTCGCCGTCGCGATCGACTACCTCTACCGCAACCGCAGCGGCTGGAACCCGAACTCCGTGGTGGGCAAGACCCTGGTCTCCTCCTCGATCATCGACCGCGTGGCGGAAAGCCTGGGCCGGAAGCTGGTGGAGGTGCCGGTGGGCTTCAAGTGGTTCGTGCCCGGGCTGCTGTCCGGCGAAGGCGCGTTCGGCGGCGAGGAATCGGCCGGCGCCTCCTTCAACAAGAAGGACGGCAGCGTGTGGACCACGGACAAGGACGGCATCCTGCTGGCGCTGCTGGCCTCCGAGATTACCGCCGTCACCGGCAAGTCGCCATCGCAGCTGTACAAGGGGCTGACGGACCAGTTCGGCGCCCCTGTCTATGCCCGGATCGACGCCGCTGCCACGCGGGAGCAGAAGTCGGCACTCGGCAAGCTCTCGCCGTCGGACGTCACCGCGACCGAACTGGCCGGCGAGGCGATCACCGCGAAGCTCACCGAAGCCCCCGGCAACGGCGCGCCGATCGGCGGGCTGAAGGTTGTCACGGAGAACGCGTGGTTCGCGGCGCGCCCGTCCGGCACCGAGGACGTCTACAAGATCTACGCCGAGTCCTTCAAGGGCGAGGAACACCTGAAGCAGGTGCAGGCCGAGGCCAAGGCCCTGGTGGACAGCGTTATCGCCTAGCTGCTGTCCGGTAGGCTCCACAGGCGCAGGATGCGCCGGATGGTGCGGTCGCCGTCGGGCGCCATGTCCACCAGGGCAATCCGGTCAAGTACGACGGCGTCTCCCGGATGCAGGCGCTTCACCTCCGGCCCCGCGCCGCGGTGGGAGACATGCGGCCGGTAACCGGACAGGGTGTGGTGCGGCGTGAGGATGCGGCCGTCCAGATCTTCGACGGCCCGCACGAGATCCTCGTGCAGGGCCTGGAGCGCGGGGTCTGGTTCCACGAGGCTGACGGGGACCGAGCCGCCACGGCCGAAACCTGCGTCTTCCCCTATCAGCAGCGTGGCGCCCAGGGCTGCGCGGGCAGTCGCGTCGGCCGCCGCCGCCAGCGCTGCGGCGGGGTCGGCGCCCGCGGAGGCATCGGCGTCGAACCTCACCAGCGTGATGTGCAGCGGCCATTCGCTGCGGGGGAAAACCAGCCCGTCGGCCACCGGCTCGACGAAGGCCACCAGGATCAGGTTCCGCATTGGCATAGCCCCAGTCTCCCATCCCCCCACCCGACGCTCTCTCACTCCCTGCGCCTTAAACGCCGTCGCTCTCTCACACGGTGAGAGAGCGACGGCCGAAAAGCTGCAGAAACTGAGAGAGGGTCGCGGGGGTTAGACGGTGCGGACGACGTCCTCGTAGGCGAACTTCGGCTTCGCGGCGCCCCAGGCGCCCTCGCCGGGCTGGCCGATGTTGACTACCAGGAAGCTCTTCTGGCCGCCGGCCGGGAAGAACGCGGTGTCGATGGCGTTGAAGTCGGCACCGGTCATCGGTCCGGCGGAAAGGCCGAGCGAGCGGACGGCCAGAATGAAGTAGCCGGCCTGCAGGTGGGCGTTGTTGTTGCCGGTGGCGGCGGCGAGCTCGGGGTCGGCGTCATACATGGCCTTCGGGGCGCTGTACTCCGGAAGGAACTTGTCCCACTGGCCCGCCCAGTCGGCGTCGTAGCTGAGGATGGCCACCAGCGGAGCGGAAGCGGTCTTGGCGCGGTTGCCGGACATCATGGCGTCCACCAGCGTGGCGCGGGCCTCGTCCGAGCGGACGTACGTGACGCGCAGCGGCTGCGAGTTGAAGGCGGTGGGTCCGAACTTGGTGAGTTCGTAGATGGCGCGGGCCTGGTCCTCGGTCACCTCTCCGGTGAAGGAGTTAGCGGTGCGGGCTTCGGCAAAAATAGCGTCGACTGCGGCCGAATCGATAACCGCTTCTTCATGGGCAATGGTCATGGGGTTAGCCTTTCAGTGCGCCGCCCCGCGGACCGGGGAGGCTTCCATACGTTGTTCATTTGTTGCAACTTCAAGTAATGCCCATTTGTTCCCGGCGGCCACGTGGCCTCCGCCACGTGCCGCCTTCGCGGTATTCTGGTGCGGATCCCCCTCTGCCTTCGCGGCACCCCCTCAACGCCCCTGAAAGGCCACCTCGCATGAGCATGCTCGGAATCACATGGAAGCTGCACGGCACCGGCAAGTCCATTAAGCCCGGCCACGTGGTGGCCCCGGACGAGAGGCTGGCCTGGCCCCTGACCATCGGCGTTGGCATGCAGCACGTGGTGGCCATGTTTGGCGCCACCTTCCTGGTGCCGATCATCACGGGCATGCCACCGGCCACCACACTGCTCTTCTCAGGCATCGGCACCCTGCTGTTCCTCGTGATCACCAAGGGCAGGGTGCCCAGCTACCTGGGCTCGAGCTTCGCGTTCATCGCTCCCATCATGGCCTCGCAGCAGCAGTTCGGTGTAGCGGGCGCGCTGGGCGGCGTGGTCATGGCCGGGGCCGCGCTGGCCCTCGTGGGTGCCATAGTGCAAAAATTCGGCGCCGAATGGATCAACCGCCTGATGCCGCCCATCGTGACCGGCGCCATTGTGGCCCTCATCGGCCTGAACCTTGCCCCGGCCGCCAAACAGAACTTCGACGCCGCCCCCATCACAGCCGTCATCACGCTGGCCACCATCATCCTGGTCAGCGTCCTCTTCCGCGGCATCGTGGGCCGGCTCAGTATCCTGGTGGGCGTCGTGGTGGGCTACCTCGTGGCCATGATCCGCGGCGAGGTCAGCTATGACAAGATGGACGCCGCCGCGTGGGTCGGCCTGCCGCAGTTCCAGACGCCCGAATTTCACCTGGGCGTCCTGGGCCTGTTCGTACCCGTCGTCCTGGTGCTGGTGGCGGAGAATATCGGCCACGTGAAGTCCGTTGCCGCGATGACCGGCCAGAACCTGGACGGCGTGTCCGGCCGCGCCCTGATGGCCGATGGTGCCGCCACCGTCCTGGCCGGCTTCGGCGGCGGCTCCGGCACCACCACATACGCGGAAAACATCGGCGTCATGGCTGCCACCAAGGTCTATTCGACCGCGGCCTACTGGGTTGCGGGGATCTTCGCCATTCTGCTGAGCTTCTCGCCAAAGTTCGGCGAACTCATTGCGACAGTTCCCGCCGGTGTCCTGGGCGGCGCAGCCACCATGCTGTACGGCATGATCGGCATCCTGGGCGTGAAAATCTGGGTCCAGAACAAGGTGAACTTCGCCAACCCGGTCAACCTCACCACGGCTGCCGTTGCCCTGATCATCGGTATCGCGGACTACACCTGGACCATCGGCGAGCTGACCTTCACCGGCATCGCGCTGGGTTCCGCCGCGGCGCTGGTCATCTACCACGGCATGAAAGCCATCGCGAAGGCCCGCGGAACGGTCGCCGAACCGGAAACCGACCCGGTCCCGGTCAGCGGCGGCCCGAAGCGCGCTCCGAAGAAGCGCTAAGCGGCGCGGGGCCCGCTCCCAGGTCCACCAGCACCAGGGAGCCATGGACGACGGCGGCGCCCGCCGCCGCCTCGGCGCGCTCGGCGATGCGGACCACCACCCGCAGGGCGCGTGCCACATGGCGGACGTAAGCCGCGGCGCTCAACAGGTCGTCGCTGGTAAACGCGTGCGGCAGCGGCGCGTAAAGGTTGATGGCGGCGCTGGCGGATTCCTCTGACACGAGAGGCACCGCGAGCAGTGACTGCACCCCGTGGGCCGATGCAGCGCTGGCGTACCCCGGCCAACGCCGGTCCCGCGCCAGATCCGAGACCAGAACGAACGCGTTGTTGCGTAGCGCTTCCATGACGGGCCCGTCCGCGAAGGAGCACTGCTCGCGGTCCGCCTGGCGCGCCTGGTCCGTGCTGGCTGCGATGGTGCGGGAAGCGCCCAGCCGGAAGAGGGTGGCCGCCCAGCCGATGCCGCGGCGGTCCCCGTTGATGTCCCGCATGAAGTCGCGGGTCTCCTCCTGGAGGTAGTCCTCGACGTCCTTGCTGTCGAAGACGGGCTCCGGGGGGACTGGAAGCGGTCCCCAGCCAACCTGCCCCGTAGGTTCAGCGGCCATGTTCCAGCCTTGGTGGTAGCGCCCAGGCCCACTGCAAAACCCTGTACTAAGAATACGTCCACCGGATGCCTGTCGGGGAGGTCTTTCCGGGAGCTGTTCATCGGCGCCGGAGCCGCCTCCGTCGGCTCCGGCAGCGGAGACTAGCGCCCGCTCCGGCGACTATCCGGCGTCGAAGCTCTCGCCGTCGTCGTCCTTGGGCGCCTCCTCCTGCGGAAGGTCGCTGCCGCTGCCGTCCGGAAGCCCGGCCGCGTCCTCGCCCGATTCCGAAGAGACGGGTGCGGAGCCCTTTGAGTCGTCGTTGGATTCGTCGATCTCCGCGGCACTGGAGGGCAGGTCAGCGTCGCCGCCCTGCGGTGCGGCAGGATCACGCGGCACTGGCTGTCCGCCGGACCCCGCCTGGGGTGCGTTGGTGTCCACTGCCTGCGATCCCTGGCTGCCGCCCAGCTCCTGCTCTGCCGTGGGCGTGCCGTAACCGCCGGTGGCAGCCTCCGGGTCAACGTGCTGGTTTTCCTGCGCCATGGTTCCTCCTGGTGTGCGTTTGCGGATGGAGTTCCTGGGCGGGTTCGCGGAGGTCCGCATCCCCGCCAGCAGTAATCAGTAAACTTACCAAACATGGACACAGGCGCAACGCTGACCTTGCTAACGGGCAGGCAGGGAGTAGAACTGAACCAGCGGAGCGGCGCGGAAAGGAAACAACAATGCCAGAGTTAGAAGATCATCGGGACTCGTCCGGGAGGAACGAAACCCGCGAAGAACGGATGGACCGCAACTGGGGTGAGCTCCTCCAGGAGTTGCGCGTGCTGCAGACCGGCGTCCAGATCCTCGCAGGTTTCCTGCTGACCCTGCCCTTCCAGGATCGCTTCAAGACCTTGGACGACTATCAGGTGACGCTCTACCTCGCTAACGTCGTGGTGGCCGCGCTAACCACCGCCTTCATCCTGCTGCCGGTCAGCGTCCACCGGCGGCTGTTCCGGAAGCGGCTCAAGGAAACGCTGGTGAACAGCGCGGACGCCATCACCAAGATCGCCTTGGGCGGTGTCGGCCTGCTCAGTGTGGGGACCGCGTCCCTGGTCTTCGACGTGACCGCCGGCCGGGAGGCAGGACTCACCGCAGGCGGTGTGCTCCTGGCGCTGCTTCTGGTACTGCTCGTTTACGTCCCGTTGCACCTGAACCGGACCGCCGAGGACAACCCGTCGGCGTCCAGAAACGAGGAATGATTATGGGCAAATGGGCCAAGGAACACGGGCTGCTCATCGCCAACACGGCCCTGTTCCTCGTGTTCTTCGGAGGGATGATCCTCTCCGGGGCGGCAGCATACAGCGAGGAGCAGCAGGCGCACGGTGAAGCCGCCGTTTCCGTCCTCCAGTTTCTGGGCACCGGGGAATTTATGGAAGCCACCTTCGAGAACTGGGAATCGGAATTCCTGCAGATGGGCATGTACGTAGTGCTCACAGTCTTCCTCTTCCAGAAAGGTTCCTCGGAGTCCAAACCGATGGGCAAGGACGCTCCGCAGGACGAGGACCCGCGCCAGGCAGCGATCAGGAAGGCCACGCCTTGGCCCGTGAAGCGCGGAGGCGTGGTGCTGAAGTTCTACGAGCACTCACTGTCCATCCTGCTCTTCGTGCTGTTCCTCGCCTCTTTTGGCCTGCATGCCGTCGGCGGCGCGGAGGCCTACAACCAGGACCAGCAAAGCCACGACGGACCGTCCGTGACCGTCCTGCAGTATATCGCCACGAGCCGGTTCTGGTTCGAATCGTTCCAGAACTGGCAGAGCGAATTCCTTGCGGTGGCTGTCCTGGTGGGCGCCTCCGTCTACCTGCGGGAAAGGGGGTCACCGGAGTCCAAGCCGGTGGCCGAACCGCACTACGAAACAGGAGCCTAGTCATGCACACCATCGTCCGTACCATCCTGCTGGCCTTGACCTTCGCCGCCGCTCCCGCCCTGGCGGCAGGAGCGGCGCACGCAGCCCCGCAGACAGCCCACCTTTCCGCCGCGGCCAGCGCCAGCCAGGCCAATACTGCCGAAACGCTGGTCCCCTTGGCCGGTTACACTCCCACACCGTCCCCCGGCGACACCGCTTCCACCGGCCCGGCCAACCCAGGGACAGGCGAATCGGCGCAGAAGGAGGCCAGCCGGCTCGACTTCGCCCCCTGGGTCATCGGAGGGATCGCCCTGGCCACCCTGATCGTGGTGCTGGTGTGGTGGCGCCGCCGAGGCAGGACCACCATCGTATAAAACCGGCGGCTAAGCACCCTCGAGCACCTGGGCCGTGGCGCGCACCAAGTGCCGGGCGGCGTTCGCGACGGCGTCTTCCGGACCTTCGGCAACATCGAGCAGCTGGGCGGCAGCCACCACGCCGTGCTGGGCGAGGTCTTCTGCAGTGACGAGGATGCGCCCGGCCACGACCACCGCGGGAATCCCCCGTTCCCGGGCTGCATGTGCCAACGCAATCGGGGCCTTTCCGGTCAGCGACTGCGAATCCATGGACCCCTCACCTGTGATCACCAGGTCAGCCTCCGCGAGCTGTTCGGCCAGCCCCGTCAGCCCCGCCACCAGCGCGAAGCCGCCTTCCAGCACGGCGTCGGTGAAGGCAAGGAACGACGCCGGGAAGCCACCGGCGGCGCCCGCCCCCGGGACGTTGACGTCCCGGCCCGTTGCTTCGCGGAGGACGGACGCCCAGTTGCGGAGCCCGGCGTCGAGCATTTCCACCGCGTCCTGGTCCGCGCCCTTCTGGGGCCCAAAAACGTGGGCGGCTCCGGAGGTACCGTAGAGCGGGTTCCGCACATCCACCGCGATGCGGAACCGGGTACCGGCCAGCCGGGGATCCAGTTCGGAGACATCGAGGGCGGACACGTCCGCCAGGGACGCCCCGCCCAGCGGCACGACGTTGCCGGCGGCGTCGAGGGGCTTCAGGCCAAGGGCGCGGAGTGCGCCGCTGCCGCCGTCGGTCATGGCGGACCCGCCCAGGCCCAGGACGATCTCGGTAGCGCCGGCCTCCAGCGCGGCGGCAATGAGCTGACCGCACCCATAACTGTGGGCGCGCAGCGCATTCTCGGGAGTCGGTTCCATGTCGGCCAGTCCCGAGGCCTGCGCGGTCTCGATGACCGCCGTGATGTGGCCGCCCGGATCCCGATGGAGCGCCCACGCCGCACCGGTCGGCGCCAGGATGGGGCCGACGACGGCGTGCAGCCGCTCCTCGTATCCTGCGGCCACGGCGGCCTCCAGGGTTCCTTCCCCGCCGTCCGCGATGGGGAACTGGGTTGCTACAGCGTCCGGGTAGACGCGGAGGGCGCCTTCGGCGATGGCCGCGGCAGCTTCAGCCGCAGTGAGGGAACCCTTGAATTTATCCGGGGCGATCAAGATGCGCATGCGCTCCATCATGCCAGCCCGGCGGGTTTAGGTGTCGCGCCACTCGTGGCTGGTGATGTGCGATCCGGCCTGCGGCCCCATCTGCAGCATGCCGCCATCCACGGGCCAGGACGCCCCCGTGACATAACTGGCGGCGGGCGAGGCAAGGAAGGCGATGACCGCAGCCACCTCCCGGGCGTCCCCCGGCCTGCCGAGCGGCACTCCGGGCCGGTCCTTCGCCGTCGGGTCCTCATTCTCCTGCCCCGTCATAGGGGTCGCGATTTCACCGGGCGCCACATTGTTGGCGGTGATGCCGTGGCGGGCCAATTCGAGGGCGATGGTTTTCATGAGCCCGGCCAGACCATGCTTTGAGGCGTCGTACGCGGCGGCCCCGACGCGCGGCTGAAACTCGTGGACACTCGTGACCGCGATCAGCCTGCCACCCCGGCCAGCTCTTACCATCCGGCGCGCTGCGGCCTGCAGACAGACAAAGGCGCCGCCCAGGTTGGTGTCCACGGTCTGCTGCCAGGTTTCCACATCCAGATCCAGGAACTGCGTTCCGTCTCCGGTCCCGGCATTGTTGACGAAGACGTCCACCCCGCCGAGTTCGTCCGCGAGCGCGTCGATGACGCCGGCCGCCGCCTGGAGGTCGGTTGTGTCCAGCTGCCGCACCACCGCCTTCCGGCCGAGGGCACGGACCTCTGCGGCAGTATCCTCAGCGCCGGCCTGGTCTGAGTGCCAGGTCACCCCGACGTCCAGGCCGGCGGCGGCGAGGGCCACGGCGGTAGCCTTACCGATGCCCGAGTCGGACCCGGTGACGATGGCGGTAGCAGGGGAAAATTCCGTGGTTGGCTGCATGGGTGCCTTTCCTTGGGGGCGTGCAGGGATCCTTGCGATTCGTCGGGTCTTGTTCAGGCTGGGCGGCGCAGTTGCGGGCCGGATTCTTCCGCCGGCGCGGGCATCAGCGGAACAGCAAATGTGACGGCGGGCCGGCCCGTGACGTCATCTGCCGCCTTGACCGTCAGGCTTCTGACACCGGCCGGCAGGGAGGGGCTGAACACCTGCAGATTCCGGGAACCCAGCGTGACGGACTTCCGCAGGGTGTACTCCGTTCCAAAGTGGTCCTGCAGGACGATTTTGGCCTCCGGCGCCATGTCGGAGGCCAGCTGTATGTTGACCACCAGCCCGGAGGACCACACCTCTACCGAGAGGACCGTGAACGCGGTGGTCTCCGTGACGTGGCTGCCGTAGGTGGGCGGGAGAAGTATCGAGAGGAGGGCACCCGAGGGAACGAAGTCGCGCGCTGCCGCCCGGGCGGCTCGTGTTCTGTCCTGCACCATAGCTGCTTCCCTTCCCCAGAGGCTGGGTAATAAGTTTACTTGCCATAGGGCTTCGGCGCCTGCCTTGATGGTAAA
This sequence comes from Pseudarthrobacter sp. NPDC092419, assembly GCF_044755045.1. Classification (NCBI taxonomy): domain Bacteria; kingdom Bacillati; phylum Actinomycetota; class Actinomycetes; order Micrococcales; family Micrococcaceae; genus Pseudarthrobacter; species Pseudarthrobacter sp. NPDC092419. Next base: position 65,946 of record NZ_JBIVQF010000002.1, on the reverse strand, counting down.
TTGCGGAAAAACTGCGGGCTGCCGGAAAGCCCGCAGATCGCTATCTATGCTGCCGCAGCACCGCGTAGTAGCCCGGCACCTGGTTGCGGCCCGCCAGTCCCGTGAGGGGGTGCGTCTCGATGACCGCCGGACCGTCCTCGAGCAAGTGCCAGACCGCCGGCGAAAGGATCCGCGAGCGCTCTTCCGGACCAAAATGGCCCGGCATCGGGAGTCCCCGGATGGCCCTTTCCAGGGGAGCAGGAATGCTGCGGAACGTGGCGCCCAAATGGGAGGCATAGGAGACAGGGCTTCCCCGGAAGTTCGTCTCCACCAAGAAGACGGCACCCCGGGCCCCAGCAAGGATGCGCAGGTTTTCGGCCAGTGCCGCCTGGTCGTCACGGCGAAGCACATGGAGGACGCCCCGGATGAAGACGTTGGCGCCGGGTGCTCTCGCAAGACCGGTTCCGGCACCCGGCTCTGTCATGTCGCAGACCTCGTAGGTCACGCTGCCGCTTGCATCCTGCAAAGCCGGTTCCGTCCGGGCCCGCTCCACCGCGTGGCGGGAGATATCCACTCCCACAACCTGGGGAAAAACGCCCGCCAGCGCCCGGGTGAAACTGCCATCACCGCACCCGACATCCAGCACAGGAAGTTCCGGATCGAAGTGCCGGAGCAGCACGTCCCTGTAGCCCTGGAATTCCCGGTCCGAGCCGGAGTCCCACAGCACCTCACCGGCGCTTCCGGTCGCGCTGATCCCGGCCCAGTACCGCTCCCACGCCAGCGGCCGGTCTTTCGGGGCGGAGCGCGCCAGCCGGATCAGCCTGGGGGTCATCAGGTACTTGCGCAGAGCGGACGTGAACGCTTTCATGCGGGTTCGCTGCCGGCCTGCAGCCACGCCATGGCCTCGTCCCGGGACGTGAAGAAGCGTGTGGGGCAGGGCCGGGTTCCCAGGCCGAGGGCAAAATTCGCCATGACCTTGTCCACAGGCGACGAGCCCAAAAGCGCGATCCGGGACGCCTGGCAGGGGCGGCCGAAGACCGCGCGGGCACCCCTGCTCACCTTTTCAGTCGTGGCCATATCCACGAGCATGGGGTGGCGGTCCTGGCCGCAAAGCCGGTTGACGCCCTCCATGGCCGCCTCGGCGTCGTCTTCGGTAATGGACGCGTTCCGGGGCCACCGCAACTGAAGGACACCGCCGTCGTCGAAGAAGAGATCCGGTTTCCCGGAAGCTGTCCCTGGCTGCATCGCTGCTCCCCCGCTCTTTTCCATGGAGCCTCCACCCGGCGTCCCCCTACAATGTACTCAACTGGGAGGGAAGGGGGACCGTGGGGCCTGACACGCCTTCGTATGCACGGACATCCCGCGCCGCTGTGGTGGCAGACCTTGACGCCGCCCGGGTTGCCCTGCTCGCCGATGCACTCCGCCGCGCAGGTTACAGCGTCCGGACCGCCGGGGACGCAGGATCCCTGGCAGCGCTGCTCGCCGCCGGCGTCCCCGACGTCGTTGTGGTGGATGCGCCCCTGTCCGCCTTCGACGCCGACGTCCCGGTTCTGGTCCTGGTCAATCTGGACAGCCCCGAAGAGACAGCCGCGCTTGAGCGTACAGGCATCCGGGATAGCATCATCAAGCCACCGGCCCCCAGGGAGCTGGTGCACCGCGCCAACGCACTTGTGGGGATGGTGGCCCGACGTCGGGCAGCCCGTCAGGAAACTGAAGCGTTGCGGGAACGGCTTCGGGAGGTATCCGCAGCCGTCCGGAGCACCAATGATCCGCAGGAGATCGCCGACTACGTAGCCGCCGGTTTCGGCAGCACCTTCCACGCCGACCACGTTCGGCTCGCCACCTTCGACGACCCCAGGATCCCGCAGCTCACTGCAGACTGGACCCGGCCGGGGCTGGAACTTGTTCCGGACAACATGTTTCCAGAGGAAAGGGAGGCACGACAGCTTGCTGACCGGCTATGGGCCGGAGCGGAATCGCTGCCGGCACCGGGCCTCTCCCCCGGGGCGGCGGAGGGCGGGGAGGACGACGCCGGAAGGCTGGCGCCCGGAGCACTCTCAACGTTGGCCGTTCCGCTGGGCGAAGGCGAATCATCCCTGGGCATCGTCTGGATAACGGTGCTCGGATGCCCCCGCTCCTGGTCCAACACCGAACTCGGACTGATCCAGCACGTGGCCGGGAACGCGGCCCACGGCCTCATCCAGAGCCACCTGATCAACAGCCAGCAGCAGGTAGTCCGGCAGCTGCGCGAGCTGGACAAGGCCAAAACCGATTTCCTCGCAACCGTCAATCATGAGCTGCGGACGCCTTTGACGTCCATCATGGCTTACCTCGACATGATCCAGGAGAGCGCCGAGGAGCCGGTTTCCGCCGAGGAGCCGGTTTCCGCCGAGGTGCACCAGATGCTGGACATCGTGGTGCGGAACACCGAACGACTGCGGGCCCTGATGGAGGACATGCTGAGCGTCTCGCGCAACGGCCTGGACGATTCCCTGATGCACCTGACCCCCGTGCGCCTGGGGCGGACGCTGGACCTTGTGGCCGCAGCTCTGCGGCCGCTGGCCAGACAGCAGAACGTCACCATCGCCCTCGAACCGGTCCCCGAGGACCCGGAAATCCTGGCGGATGAGGTCCAGCTCCAGCAGGTGTTCACCAACCTGGTCTCCAACGCCATCAAGTTCACCCCGAGCGGCGGCCGGATAGAGGTGGGCAGCGAGTCACATGCCGCGCCGGACGGCACCCGCTGGGCCACTGTCAGCGTTGCGGACACGGGGATCGGGATTTCCAGCGAAGAGATCGACCACGTGTTCACCCGCTTCTACCGGGCGTCCAACGCGATGGCCGGCGCCATTCCGGGCACTGGGCTGGGGCTCGCCATCACCAAGGACATCGTGGCCCGGCACGGCGGCCGGATCGATGTGGCCTCCACGCTCGGCGCGGGAACCACCGTGACGGTGAGCCTGCCGCTGGACGCTGCCCGCAGCCAGGCCAACTGAGAGGACGGGAGGAGGAACCAGATGTTTTCCGACGACGACCCGCGGCTCTCCCGCCTCCTGGAAGGCATCGTCAGGCTGGCCTCCGGGGACCTCAGCTCACGCATCGAGGTGTCACCTGCCCGCGACGACCTCGATGCCATCATCATGGGCACGAACCTCCTGGCCGAGGACCTCCAGATCATCTACGAAGAGCTGGAACAGCGTGTCCAGGTCCGCACCCAGATGCTCCACGAGGCGCACCTGAAGATGCAGGCGATGGCCATGCAGGATCCGCTCACGCGCCTGGCCAACCGGTCCGCCCTCCTCGAGGCGCTGCGGTCCGCCATTGACGCGGAAGCGCCCGACGACGAAGCGCCGGTGCTGCTCCTGATGGATCTTGACGGGTTCAAGACCATCAACGACAGCCTGGGACACAGCGCTGGCGACCAGGTCCTGGTCACCGTGGGAGAACGGATCCGCCGCGCCGTACGCACCTCGGACGTGGTGGCACGGCTGGGCGGAGACGAGTTCGCGATCGTCATGCCTGCGGCATCCCCGGACCAGGCGGATATTGTGGCGCACCGCATCCTTGCGGAGGTGGGCGAACCCATCGAGGTCCCGGGGCGCAGCATCAGGTGCGGTGCGAGCATCGGCCTCAGCATCGGGGGTTCCGGGCAAAGTCCCGAGGACATGCTCATGGAGGCGGACGTCGCCATGTACGCCTCCAAGGCTGAGGGCCAGAACCGGCTCCACCGCTTCGAACCCGGGTTGCTGCTGGTCCGGCGGCTCCGCAGCCAGCTGGTCGAGGATTTGCGGGGCGCCATCCGGAACAGCGGCCTGGAGCTGGCCTACCAGCCGGTGGTGGAGCTCGCCACCGGACGGATCGAGGGCGTGGAGGCCCTGGTCCGCTGGCACCACCCCGAGCGGGGAATAATCATGCCGGACGAGTTCATCCCCGTCGCTGAAGAGGCGGGGCTGATTTCCGAACTCGGCCTCTGGGTGCTCCATGCCGCCGTGCACCAGTTGCGGGACTGGCAGGCGGAATCCGTGGTGGACAGCCGCTTCTCGGTGCGGATCAACATCTCCGCAACTGATCTGCAAAGCCTGCAGTTTATCGAGGACGTACGGGAGGTCCTCAAGGAGACCGGCGTCTTGCCCTCCCAGGTGGTCCTGGAGCTCACCGAGGCCGCCATTGTCCGCGGCAACGAGCTGGACCGCTACTCCCTCGGCGGACTCCGGGGACTTGGCGTCGGCCTGGAAATCGACGACTTCGGCACAGGCTATTCATCCATCAGCTACCTCCGACGGCTCCCCGTGGACCGGGTCAAGGTGGACCGGTCACTCCTCGTCGGGCTCGGTGACGACCCCACCCAGCCTGCGCTGGTGGCGGCCGTCCTGCAGCTCGTCCGGGCCTGCGGGCTGGAGGCGGTCTGGGAAGGGGTGGAGACGGCCGAACAGGCCGGCATGCTGCGGGAGCTGGGGTGCCTCAGCGCCCAGGGGTATTACTTCAGCCGGCCCGTGCCGCCGGAGCAGGTTCCGGAAGTCCTGGCCAGCCTGGCAGAACGCGCCAGCCAATAAAGCGGAAGTTACTGCGCTTTGACGCGCGCCGATATACGATCAAGTGGTCAAGCGGCCACTGGGTCATTACTTCGTCAACTGGGGGCGTAGCTAATGTCGGTTCGGGTACAGGCATGGGGAATCATTGCCGGAGTCCTGTCAGATACTGATCCGTCCGGCGCCGGTGTGCGCCAGCGCCTCAGCAGAAGCCTCGAGGAGAACCCTGGAGTTCCAGAGCGGGCGCTCCTGGAATACCTGATGGAGTCACGCCGCAGCGAATCGCGCTCCCACCCTGCGCCGGGTGCCGGGCCGGTGCATCCTGCCCTCCCCGTCATTCCGCCCAAGCTGGCCGAGCAGATGGATGCCATCCGGAGCATGTCCCGGATCAGCGCACTGCTGGAGAGCAGGATGCTGATGACGGCGTTTCAGCCGATCTACGGACTCAGCGATAAGACCGTGGTGGGCGCCGAGGCCCTGTCCCGGTTCGTCAGCGACGACGGTGCAGCCGCGGAATTGTGGTTTGCCGAGGCCGCCTCCGTTGGGCTGGGTGCCAACCTTGAATTCGCCGCGCTGGGTTCGGCCGCTGCTGCGGCGCGGGACCTGCCTGGGCACCTGTACGTTTCGCTGAACATTTCCCCGACGTCGTGCATAGACCCGCGGCTTCCCGAATTGTTCGACCACATCGACCTCCCCGTTAACCGGGTGGTACTCGAACTGACCGAAGACATTCCCGATGCGGAATATCTTCAGTTCATGGCGGCGGTCAACCCCTTCCGCGAGCAGGGCCTGCGGCTCGCACTGGATGACACCCAGCCCACCGCCGGCGCCCTGAGCCGCATGCTCCACCTGCAGCCGGACTTCCTGAAAGTGGGGCGCAACATCATCAGCGGCGTGGATACGGACGAGATCCAGCGCGCCCTCGCAGCCTGCCTGGTGGACTTCTCGGCGCAGATCGGCACTTCGCTGGTGGCTGAAGGCATCGAAACACCGGGCGAGCTCAAAGCCCTGACCGAGCTGGGCATCCACGCCGGACAGGGCTACCTCCTGGGCCGGCCCTCCGTGCGGCCCCAGGACTGGGCCGGCTGGAACACCCCGCTGGATCCGGACGGTCTGAAGCGGCAGCTCGCGGACGCAGACGGAGCCGGGGCGCACCCAAGAGGCGGCGCCTCCTAAAGGCTGTGCAGTCGTCGTCCGCACCGCAAGCCAGCCTCGCACTGGACTAAATGTAAGCATGCTGATAATTCTGGAATTGTCAGGCAGCGCCACCCGCAGTGGCCCCGCACACGATGTCAGGAGGAACAGTCATGGGAATCGGCGACAGCATCGGAAAGGCAGCGGAAAACGCGATGGAGGACCTCGCGGGCACATCGGATCCGGCAGAGAAGTCCAACGTTCCAGACCCTACGAATCCCAACGACGACGTAGAAGTCCACTCCTCCATCAGCGAAGGCTCCAACGCCATGGAGGCCGAGGAGCAGAAGGCGCCGGGGCTGAAGACAGGAGCAGCCCCCGGCCCGGTCTCGGAAGGTCCGGTTTCGGACAGCCCGCTGGGCGGCGACGCGGAACGAGGTCCGCAGCGGGGCGGTGCCGGCGGTACCGACGCGGCTGCGCCGGCCCCGGAGCATGTTGCCGGCCCCGGCGGACTGCCCGAAGGCGACCCCGAAGAGTTGCGCGCGGATCCTTCCGAGGGCGGCCAGGACCCGGCCACCACGGCAACCGACTACCGGACCGGCCCTTCAGGCCACTGACCCCGTTCCAGCAGCAGGTCCCGCAGCAGGTCCGCCCGGTCCGTGACGATCCCGTCCACGCCGAGGTCCAGCAGCCGCCGCATCTCGCCCGGGTCGTTGATGGTCCAGCAGTGAACCACGAGACCGAGGGAGTGCGCCCTCCGGACGAAGCCGGATGTGGCCACCCGGACCGGTCCGTAGCGGACGGGAACCTGGAGCGCGTGGACGTCGTGCAGGATCCGCGGCATCACGCGCCGGAAGAGCCGCGTGGGAAGGGCGGGGCCCAACAGCGTGAAGACGGCGCTGAGGGTGAGTCCGGCGGAGGAAGCCACGGGGCGGGACAGGCGTTTCAGGACCGCCCGGCGCCGCCGGTCCGAAAAGCTGGTAATTAGGACCCGGTGGTGGGCCTGGTGGCGTTCAATCACAGCCGCCACCGACTCCACGGAGTTCCAATCCTTGATGTCCAGGTTCAGCAGCGCCTCCGGCAGCTCCAGAAGCAGGGCATCCAGCCGGGGAACCTGCTCCGTGCCCCCGATTCTGGCCTGCGCCACCTGGTCCGCGGCCAGGCCGGAGATCCTGCCGGGGTTGCCGGTCACGCGCTTCAGGGTGCTGTCGTGGAAAAGGTGCGGAACGCCGTCGGACGTGGTGTGAACGTCCGTTTCCAGGTACCGGAAGCCGAGGTCGACGGCGGCGCGGAACGCGGCCATGGAGTTTTCCAGCCCTTCGCGGGAAAACCCGCGGTGCGCCAAGGCGGCCGGGCGGTCCTCGAAAAATGGCAGGCTCACTCCGTGAGCGTACCGGTTTCAGGCGCCGGTCAGGCGTCCCCGCGCCGGATGTCCACGCTGTCGCTGCAGTGCAGGAGCGTGCGGCCGGCTCCGTCGTCCAGGTGGACCCACACGGCCTCGTGGTCGGCCGTTACGGCATCTACGATCCCGCCGGTTTCGAAGCCGGGAGCCAGCTTTACGCGGACCCGGTCGCCCTGCCGGAGCTTCTTCCAGTGCGGCGCCGGCGAGACCTTGCGCACCGGTCCGTCCAGCGTATGGCGTTTGACGCTTCTGCCCATCGTTACCCCCTCATCGATTTCCCTACTCCAAGGTAGGAAGCCAAGATGAACGCGGGGTGAGCGCCAGCTGACAGCAGGCTTATAGTCTGACGCCCAAGGCTGCCAGCCGTTCCTCGAGGACCTGGGCAACGCCGTCGTCATCAAAATGCGGCGCCTGCCGGCCGGCGGCGCGGATCGCCTCCGGGTGGCCACTGGCCATCGCGTACCCGTGCCCTGCCCAGCGGAGCATCTCGATGTCGTTGGGCATGTCGCCGAAGGCCACCACGTCGGCGGCGTCGATCCCCAGGGTCGCTGCGTACCCGGCGAGGGTGACCGCTTTGTTGACGCCGGGTACGGCCAGCTCCAGCATCGCCACGTTGGGCGCGGAGTGGGTGGCGGACGCCAAATGCGCGACGGCGGGGCGCACCTGCGCCAGGAAGTCATCTGCGGTGCCCTCCCGGACAATCGCCAGGAACTTGGCCACGGCTTCGCCGGCGGCGAGCGTCGCGGCCAGCGGGGCGGGCGTGAATTCGCCCAGCAGTTCGCTGGAGCCGTTCTCGATGAAGCCGGGCTCCAGGTGGAAGCCGTCCAGGGTTTCCACGGCGAAGAGAGCCGCGGGCCGAAGCTGCTTGATGATCCGGCGCAGTTCCAGCACGGCGTCGGTGGTCAGGGTGCGGGCGGACACGAGCTTGTCCGCTTCCAGGTCCCACACGACGGCGCCGTTGGAGCAGATCACCCGGCCCGTGTGCCCGAGCTGCTCTTCCAGCGGGTGCAGCCAGCGCGGCGGCCGGCCTGTGACGAAGACAAGCTCGATGCCCGCATCCCGGCAGGCGTGGAACGCGCGGACGGTGCGGGCGCTGATCTTCCCGTCGTGACCCAGGATTGTTCCGTCGATATCGCTTGCTACCAGCCGCATCCTGCCAGTCTACGGGGCATCAGCGGACGTAGCTGAGGACACCCATCATCCCGCTGGCGGCGTGGTAGGCGTTGTGGCAGTGGTACAGCCACTGGCCAGGGTTGTCGGCGTCGAACAGCACGGACACCGTGGCTCCGGGCCGCACAATCACGGTGTCCTTCCGGGCGCCGGACTCGCCGATCTGGAACGTGTGCCCGTGCAGATGCATGGGGTGCCACATCACGCTCGGGTTAATGAAGTCCAGCTGTACGCGGTCCCCTTGCCGGACCGCGAGCGCACCGTCATACGGTGAATCCATGGCGAAGCGGCGGCCGTTGATCCCCCAGTTGTAGCCCATCATCGAACCTGTCAGGCGCACGGCATGGCGGACGGTCACGGGTTTGCGCGGAAGGCGGACGGACGCCGCGGAGGTGAGGCGGCCGCCGTCGAACACTTCGCCGTTGATGCGGGAGGGCAGGGCGGCGGGTACTGGCTCCCTGCCGCTGCCGGCGCGGATGCGCCCCAGCGCCAGGCCGGCCTTGCCCTCGGGGAGGGCCATCAGCGGGGTCCAGCCGGCAGGCACGGTGAGGAGCGCGTCGATCCGCTCGCCCATGCCAAGCACGACGGCGTCCACATCCTTGGGCTCCACGGGGAACCCATCGGTGTGGGTCACCGTCAGCCGGGCACCCGGGGCGCCCACCCGGTAGGCGGTGTCCCCGGCGGCGTTGATGATCCGCAGCCGGACCCGGTCCCCTGGCCTTGCGGCGAGGGTGTCCGGGTCCGCCGGGACCCGGCCGTTGAACAGGTGCAGCGGGTAACGGACGTCCCCCGCGTCCCCGCCAAGGAACGGGCTTACCGAACCCATGGCCATGTGTCCGCCGCGCATCATGGAGCCCATGCCCTGGTTCAACTCGGCCAGGACCTCCTCCGGGCTGCCGGTGACGCCGTCCAGCCAGTCGTCCAGGAGAATGACCCACTCGTGGTCGTAGTCCTTGCGCTCGTCCGGGTCGTCAACGATCAGGGCACCGTAGAGTGCGCGTTCACGCTGGAGCTCCATGTGCGAGTGGTACCAGTAGGTTCCCGGGTGGGAGAGCTTGAAACCGTAGTTGAAGCCGGCGCCCGCGGCGGTGGCCTCCTGGGTGAGCTTCTCCACGCCGTCCTGGCTGTTGGCCAGGGCCAGACCGTGCCAGTGGATGCTGGTGGGTTCCGGCAGACGGTTGGCGAGGGCCACCTCCAGCCGATCGCCCACGGAGCCGCGCAGCAGGGGGCCGTTCATGGCCCCGTCGTATCCCCAGGTGGACAGCGTCCCGCCCGCTGCGGCGGCGCCGAGGTCCGCGGCGAAGGGAGCGGCGGTCAGTGCCGCCGTAACCGTCTTGCCGCTGGATGGGCGCGCGTCCTCGGCCGCGCGGACGGCCGCATCACCGGCGTAGATGCGCTGGCCCCCGGACCGGCCGGAAGGCGTGCAGGCGGTGAGGAGGGCGGCGGAGGCGGCGGCAACGGAGAGTCCCAGGAAGTCGCGCCGCTGCAGGATGGTGTGCGGTGTGGAGGAGTTCATGGCACTTTCATCGTCCGTGGTTTACGGTTCCGCGGGCAGTGCCATAGGTCCTGAACGCACCGCCCCCGCCGCAAGGGCCGCACCGGGCCCCGATAGGCTTGTCCCCATGTCTAACCCCACGCTCCGTCTGCGCGCCGCCGGTAGCGCGGCAGCCGCCGTCGTCCTTGCCCTTTCCCTCGCCGCCTGCGCTCCCGGGGCTGCGCCCGAGAGGACAACAACGTCAGCCGCGCAGTCCGCGCTGCCCAGTGCGCACGTCCACGGACTAAGCGTGGGCGCGGACGGCAAGGTCCTGCTGGCCACGCACGAAGGGCTGTTCGATGTCACCGCCGACCCCGTCAAGGTCGGCCCCACCATCGACCTCATGGGTTTTACCGCCGCCAAGGACCCGGGCACCTTCTACGCATCCGGGCATCCCGGCCATGACTCCACCCTCCCCAACCCGGTTGGCCTGATCCGCAGCACGGACGGCGGCGCCACCTGGGAGGAAGTCTCGCGGCAGGGCGAGTCCGATTTCCACACGTTGACCACCACCAAGTCCGGAATCGTCGCCTTCGACGGGACGGTCCGCATCAGCCAGGACGGCTCCACCTGGGAGGCGGTGAATGCCGGGTTCGCCCCCGCCGCGCTGGCCGGTAACCCGGAATCCGACACCGTCCTGGCCACCACCGAGGCGGGCATCCAGCGCTCCACGGACGGCGGCCGGACATGGGCGCTGCAGGAGGGCGGGCCGGTGATCCAGTTCGCCGCGTTCGCCGGCGGGCTGGACGCGGTGGGCGTGGAGCCCAACGGAACAGTGCACACCTCGTCCGACGGCGGCACCGCGTGGGCACCTAAGGGACGTCTGGAGGGCCAGGCCATGGCTGTCGCCGCCACGGGTTCCGGCGACAGCCTGCGCATCTTCGCTGCGACGTCCACCGGGGTATTCGTATCGGACGACGGCGGAGCCTCCTTCCAGCCCCACGGCGGCTGACCCAGGGAAAGGCATCCCTTCGCGAATCTCCACCGCGAAGGGATGCCCTTTCCTGTGCGCTGCAGGTGCAGAACCTAGGAGCCGGTGCCTGCCCTTGATGCAACACCATGGCCTGCCGTGGACGACACGAGCTGGATTCCAGCCGAAGATTCAGCCTCTACGGAACCTCTGGACAGGGGCACGACGGCTGCCGCGGCGTGCTCGGCGAGGACACCTGTCTGGTGCCGAAGCTTCAAGCGGTACATCAGGACCCCGGTAACGGTGACTGCGGCGACGAAGATAACCCCGCCCCACTGCAGGTACCACTCGAACGGTGGCACCGAGTTGTAGATCTCCGGCCGCGGCCAGATCAGGTTCAGCGTCATGGCACCGCCCCAGACCACGGCAAGGACATTCACCGGCAGTCCCCATTTGCCCAGGCTGAAGCCGGGCTCCGTGCCGTCGTCGGACAGCGGCCACTTCTTTGCCAGCCGGTTACGGAGCATGGGTACGGTCACCAGCAGGTAGGAGAGGTAGATCAGGACGATGCTGATGCTGGAGAGGATGGTGAAGATGGCTGGCTGGGAAACGTTCACGATCAGCGGGATGACCGCGATGATTCCGATCACGATGGCGGCGACAGTGGGAGTCTTCCGGACCGGATGCACTTTGCCCAGGTGCCGGCTGAACGGAAGATTGTTGTCGCGGGCCATTGCAAACATCATGCGGATGGCGGCGGCGTGGACGGCCAGCGTGCAGACCATAACGGCCACCACGATGCAGACCAGGAATGCCTTGCCGAACGGGCCGCCCAAAACGGAGAGCACAATGTACTGCAGCCCACCATCGGCGGAGCCAAGCTTGGGATCGTCCAGGTCCGGAGCGGCCAGGAGGCCCGTGAGCAGGATCAGTCCGCCCAATACGAAAGAAGCGGTAATGGCCCGCAGGATTGCCCTGGGCGCGGTGCGCTTCGGGTCCTTGGTTTCCTCACCCAATGAACTGGCGGTATCAAAGCCGTACATCACGTAGCCCGATGCCATGGCGCCGATGATGAACACTCCGAAGAAGCCCAGCGGGTGGTCTTCCCCGAATCCCTTGGCTTCGAAGAGCACGCCGGGGCCGCGGAGCATGTGCCAGCCGAGGGCCAGGATCAGCAGCACAGCGGCCGCAAGTTCAACGAACACGCCCACGCTGTTGATCTTGGTCATGAGTTTCACGCCGAAGGCGTTGATCAGGGTGGAGATCCCGATCATGATGCTCGCGAGCAGGACGCCGTTGACGGCGTAGTCGTAGGGGCCCGTACCATCGCCAATGACCTGGAACCCGGACCATATCTGCGGCAGGGTGAGCTGCAGGGCAAGGGCTACGGCGCCCAGCGCCACAATGGAGGAAATCAACAACAGCCACCCTGCCAGCCAGGCAAAGGTACCGGAGGAGAGCCGTTTGGCCCAGTTATACACTGAACCTGCCACGGGGTAGCGTCCCGCCAGTTCCGCGAAGCACAGGGCCACCATCAGTTGTCCGGCGAAAACAAGCGGCCAGGACCAGGCGTAGGCCGGGCCGGCCATGGCGAAACCAAAGTAGAACAGCTGAAAAACGCCCGTGAGGATGGAGATGTAGCTGACTCCGGCCGCGAAACTGGCGAATTTGCCGATGCTGCGGTCCAGGGTCTGGGCATAACCGAACTGGTCCATGCCGCTTGAATCAGTACTCTTGCTGGGTTCCATCAATTGAACTCCTAAGTCAGAAAAGCACGACGGTGATGACCTGCGGCCGCCATTGGACGCAGGTGAAACACTCGGCCAGGGCGCCGCGCCGTTGCGGCGCCCTGGCGTTTCCCCCAATGCTGTTGCCTAGTCGGCGTCGGCCGCCTCCACTTCCTCCGGCAATGAGCCGAACCAGCCGCTGGGCGCGGGCTGGATGTTCTGCCAGATGTGCTTCGCCTCCCGGTACTCATTAAGGCCTGCCTGGCCAAGTTCACGCCCGATACCGGACTTCCCGAAACCGCCCCACTCCGCCTGGGGAACATACGGGTGGTAGTCGTTGATCCATACAGTTCCGTGCCTCAGCGCGGCTGCGACGCGTTGCGCCTTCGACGCGTCCGACGTCCAGACTGCCCCGGCCAGGCCGTACTCCGTGTCATTGGCGATGGCCACGGCCTCGTCCTCGGTCCGGAATGTCTCGACGGTCAGCACCGGGCCGAATGACTCCTCCCGCAGCACGCTCATGCCGGAGCGGCAGTTGCCGAGCACGGTGGGCGGGTAGAAGAAGCCGTCCGCGAGCGGGCCGTCGTCCGGGATGTAGCCGCCGCACAACAGTTCGGCGCCCTCCGCGATGCCGGCCTGGACATAGGCGTGGACCTGGTCCCGGTGCTTTGCGGAGATGAGCGGCCCCGTCTCCGCGTCGGGATCAAACGGCCCGCCCATCCGGATCCTTTGGGCCCGTTCCACCACCTCAGCCACGAACCGTTCCGCAATCGGCTCTTCGACGACGAGCCGTGCCCCTGCCGAACAGACCTGGCCGGAGTGCAGGAACACGGCGGTCAGGGCGTTGTCGACGGCGGCGTCCCAGTCCGCGTCCGCGAAGACGACGTTGGGGTTCTTTCCGCCGAGCTCGAAGGCGACGCGCTTCACCGTCTCCGCGGCGGCGGCCATGATGGTCTGGCCGGTGGCCAGGCTGCCGGTCAGGGAGACGAGGTCGACGCGCGGGTCGGAGCTGAGCGGGCCGCCCACCTTCGACCCGCTTCCGGTCACCAGGTTTGCGACGCCGGCGGGAACCCCGGCTTCCGCAAGGGTCTCCATGAGCAGGATGGCGGTGGAGGGCGTGAGCTCGCTGGGTTTGAGCACGAAAGAGTTCCCCGCGACAAGCGCCGGGGCCACCTTCCAGGCGGCCTGGAGGAGCGGGTAGTTCCACGGTGCAATGAGGGCACACACGCCCAGTGGCTCGTAGACCACACGGCTGATGGCGTTTGGTCGGCCGGTGTCGATTACCCGGCCGGCGTCGAGGCCAGCGATCTTTCCGTAGTACCGGAAGCAGGCGGCAATATCGTCGATGTCGTATTCGGCTTCGACGAGGCGCTTGCCCGTGTCGAGCGCCTCGGCCCGGGCATAGGCGGCCTTGTCCCGCTCCAAGAGTTCAGCCACGCAGAGCATGACCGCACCGCGTTCAAGGTCGGTGAGCCGCCGCCAGGGGCCGTCGTCGAACGCGGTGCGTGCACTGGCGATGGCCCGCTCCGCGTCCTCCGGCGTCGACTTGGCGACAACTGCCACCTCGCTGCCGTCCGCAGGGCAGCGCACGACTGTTGTGCCGCCGTCGGACGCCTGTTGCCAGGTGCCGTCGATGAAGAGTCCCTTGATGATGTCCTGCCTTTGGCTGGCCTGGGGTGCCTGCTCAACAGTGGCTGTCATGGTTGCTCCTTTTCCAGCGTCACTCATGCCTAGCCCCTGCCGGGGCAGCGGCGGCATTCCGCTCCAGCGGGCTGATGCCGTGCCGGTAGAACTCCGCGTGCTGCGGCGCCAGGGGTGCCTTGCCGGCGATCAGGTCGGCGGCCTTTTCGGCGAGCATCATCACGGGGGCGTAGATGTTGCCGTTGGTGACGTAGGGCATGGCCGAGGCGTCGACAACGCGGAGGCCGCGGGTGCCGTGCACGGTCATGTCCAGGGGATTCACCACGGCCATCGGGTCGGAGTCCGGGCCCATCTTGGCGGTGCAGGACGGGTGCAGCGCCGTCTCGGCATCGCGGGCAACCCAGTCCAGGATCTCGGCGTCGCTCTGCACCGCACGGCCGGGCGAGAGTTCGCCGCCGTTGAAGGGGCTCATGGCGGACTGGCCCAGGATGTCGCGGGCCACGTGGATGGCCTCGACCCATTCGCGGCGGTCCTGGTCCGTGGACAGGTAGTTGAACACCATGGACGGGTGCACGGTGGGGTCGGTGGACTTGATCTTGAGGGTGCCGCGGGCGTCCGAGTACATGGGCCCGATGTGCACCTGGTAGCCGTGCTTGGCGTCCGCCTTCTGGCCGTCGTAGCGGACGGCCACCGGGAGGAAGTGGAACATCAGGTTCGGGTACGCCACGTCCTCGTTGGAGCGGACGAAACCGCCGCCCTCGAAGTGGTTGGTGGCGGCCGGGCCCTTCCGGCCGAAGAGCCACTGCATGCCGATCCACGGCATGCGCCAGACGTCCAGGGCCGGCTGCATGGACACCGGCTGGGTGCAGGCGTGCTGGATGTAGACCTCCAGGTGGTCCTGCAGGTTTTGTCCGACGCCGGGCAGGTTGACTACCGAGTTGATGCCCAGGGTGTTCAGGTGGGCGGCGTCGCCGATGCCGGAGAGCTGGAGCAGCTGCGGGGTGTTGATGGCGCCGCCGGCCAGGATGACCTCACCCGCGTTCACCTGGTGGGTCTTGCCGTTGCGGCGGTAGGTGACGCCGGTGGCCACGTTGCCCGTGAAGTTGATCTTGGTGGCCAGTGCCCGGGTCAGGACCGTCAGGTTGTTCCGGCCGAAATTGGGCCGCAGGTAGGCGCGCGACGCCGAAAGCCGCTGGCCCTTGTGCACGTTGCGGTCAAAGGCTGCGAAACCTTCCTGGCGGTAGCCGTTGACGTCGTCCGTCAACGGGTAGCCGGCTTCCTGCGCGGCTTTGAAGAACGCCTGGAAGAGCGGGTTCGTGGCCGGACCGCGTTCCAGGACCAGCGGACCGTCATGCCCGCGGAGTTCATCGTCCGGGTCGGCGGCGAGCGCGTTTTCCATCCGGTTGAAGTACGGCAGGCAGTGTGCGAAGTCCCAGGTCTCCATGCCGGGGTCGGCACCCCAGCGCTCGTAGTCGAGGGGGTTGCCGCGCTGGAAGATCATGCCGTTGATCGAGCTTGAGCCGCCCAGGACCTTGCCGCGGGCGTGAGCGACGCGGCGGCCGCCCATGTAGGGCTCCGGGTCCGACTCGTAGCGCCAGTCATAAAGCGGGTTGCCGCTGGGGAAAGTGAGCGCGGCGGGCATCTGGATGAAGAGGTCCCAGGGGTAGTCGCTCCGCCCGGCCTCGAGGACCAGGACGCTGGCCCGGCCGCCGTCGCTCAGCCGGTTGGCGAGTACGGAACCCGCGCTTCCGCCGCCGACGATGACGTAGTCGTAGCTGTTTCTTGTCATGCTGCAGACTCCTTCTAGCTGACCTCAGCCGATGTGGTGCAGGTCATATCCAAGGAGATTAGTGCACCTTGAACAAGTGTTCAATAGGAAAACTGGACAAGTGTTCAAATTTTTTCGGGCACGGCAAAGTCGCGTGGAAACTGCAACTGTTATTCACTACGCCGCGAAGGCGATCTCCTCCGTGCGGGCGATGCTCCGGCGGATCGATTCCTTGTCCACACCAAGGAGCGCAGTGAGCCACATGCCGTTCTGCAGGACAACGATGTCGGCAGCCCGCTCCCTGCATTCTTTGGCGGACAGCTGCGGCTTGGCATTCCCGATCAGCGCCGCAAGCCCGTCCAGGTATCGGTCGAACGCCGCGGCATTGATCAGGGCGAAATCGTCGTCCGCCTTCGCGAGCGCCCACAGATGGAGGCGCAGGGACAGGTAGCGCGTGGTCAAGAGGTCCGGACCCGCAACACGGTGGAGTGCATTCCGGAGTTGCTCGTCCGGGGGCAGTGCAGGGTCCGGCGCAACCAGTGCGAGGTCGTGCTTGTCTACACTGTGCAGTGCCGCGCGGATCAGGCTCGACTTGTCCTCGTAGTAATAGTTCACCAGGCCGAGGGCGACTCCCGCTTCGCGCGCCACCGCGCGCATGCTGACACCAGAGATCCCGTGGCGCGACAGCAGTTCCAGCGCTGCTTCAAGAATGCGCGACTGCCTGTCGACCTGCCCGCCCTGTTCGCGGGAATTCACGGTACCTGTATCCACCCGGCCAGCCTATGGTGAAAGCGACGCCGGTGCATCCCGGGACCCAAGGCCCCCATGCCCGGCGCGAAGGTTTCCGGCCAGGTGCACCAGGAGGCCGGCCAGGAGGAACGCGAAAAGTACTTCCGCCGTTGTGATGAGGACGGCCGACCAACCACCTTCGAGGGTCGGATCAAGGAAGTCATAGACGTACCAGCCATCCATGCCGCCGCGCAGCCAGGAAAAGACGAGGAAAGCGGTGGGGTAGCCCAACCACGCCAGGGGACGCCACCACGCGCCGCGGGCAGTCTTGGTCACCAGCAGCCAGTCCAGCGCAACGAACACGGGTGCCAGCCGGTGGTGCGCCATCTGCGGCCAGTAGAGGTCCCAGCTCCACCAGGGCTCGTCTGCAGGGGCTATCAGGACGATGTAGATGATGCCGGTCATCACCAGATAGAGGACGAGGGCGCCGAACAGGTGGTCCCACCACTGCGGCAACCCTGCCCTTGGCCGCGCGGCGGAAACCAGGAGCACCAGTCCAAGGACGAGGTTCGCCTGCACCGTGAATTCCGAATAGAGCTGGGCGATGTCCACATCGTTGCCTGGCAGCGTCGCATCGTAGGTCTTCTGGATGATGGCCACGAGCACGAAGATACCGACGGCGGCGCGCAGCAGGCGGACCCAGAGACGGTCCGGGTGCAAGGCATAGTTAGCGGACGGATGGCGTTCGACAGCGGGGGGCAGTGCCAGTTCACCGGTCATCTGCCCAGCATGGGCGCCGTGGCGGACCAGCGATAGGGCCGTTGGGCCCGCAGGCCTTAGGGACAATCTCCCCGACTACTCCACGGGCGCTGCGTTCATCTCCTCACGCGTGGGCGGGTTGGCGCCGGGCCGGGAGACAGTAACGGCGGCAGCGCGCGCCGCGTGGGCGAGCAGTTCGGCGAGGGTTTCGGCGGGCATTTCCCGCAGGTCCTTGCGGTTCTGGGCCCCGTCCAGGCCGCGGTCCACCAGCCCGGAGAGCAGCGCCGCCATGAAGGAATCGCCCGCACCCACGGTGTCCGCCACCTGCACGCGTGGCGCCGCGGCGTGCGCTTCCCCGGCCGCGGTAATACCCCACGGGCCCGCGGAGCCGCGCGTCACCACCACCATGGCCGGCCCTTCCGAGCCGCCCAGCTTGAGCCAGCGGCGTGCGGATTCCAGCGGGTCCTGGCCCGGGTAGAGCCACTCCAGGTCCTCGTCCGAAGCCTTCACCACGTCCGCCAGCGTGACGAACTTTTCCGCCTGCCTCCGGGCATAATCCACGTCCGTGATGATGCTGGGCCGGCAGTTCGGATCAAAGCTGATGGTGGCGTGCGGATGGGCGAATTCGACGGCGGCAAGTACCTCTTTGGCCCCCGGCGCCAGCATCGTCGCAATGGATCCGGTGTGCAGCAGGGTGGTTCCCTGCAGCATGAAGGCGAGCCGCTCGGGCAGTCCGGGAAGCTCCCAGGTGAGGTCGAAGGTGTAGGTGGCGGCGCCGTCGTCGTCAATCAGGGCGGTGGCCACGCTCGTGGGGAGGTCATCGGCACCCATCGGAAGCATCACCGAGCTGGAGCGGAGATGCGCGGCCACGGAGTCGCCGTACGCGTCGCGTCCGTAGCGGCCGATGAACTGTACGGGGTGGTCAAGGCGGGCCAGCCCCACCGCGACATTGAGCGGACTGCCGCCCACGTGCGCCTCAATTCCGGAAGCGCGCTGGACAACGTCAACAAGGCCTTCGCCGATCACTGTGAGCATGGACATACTCTGCCAGAATTCGCGTTTCGGGGCTTACGTTAAGAGCTCCCGGACCAGCTCCCGGCACGTCCGGTAGGCCTCCGCGGTAGGGTCGATCAGCGCGAAGTGGTCCCCCGGGACGATTACCAGCCGCGCGGGGACCCCGCCGGCTGCGCCCGCCGCAACGTAGGTGGCGGACAGCGCGAGGGGGACGTCGGCGTCGTCCTCGGCATGGACGGCCACTACCGGCACGTCCAGCGGCAGCGCGGCCATGGGGTCCGCGCTGCGGTACCGTTCCGGAACGGCCGACGACGGCCCGCCCAGCAGGTTGGCCACGGCACCATCGCTGAGGTTCAGTTCCTCCGCCAGGGCCAGGTTGAGCACGCCCGACTGGCTGACCACGCCGGTGAGGCGGACGCCGTGTTCCGCCTGCTGCCCGGCCGCCCAGACGGCGAGATGTCCGCCGGCAGAATGTCCCAGCGCCACCACCCGGCCCAGGTCCAGGCCGTGCCCGTCCGCGAGGTCCCGGAGCTTGCCGATCCCGGCCAGGATGTCTTGGAACGTGGCGGGCCAACCGCCGCCATTGCCTGCGCGCCGGTATTCCAGGTTCCACGCGGGGATGCCGCTGCGGGCCAAATCCAGTGCGAGCGGTTCGCCCAACTCCGCACCGTAGCGGGAGCGCCAGTAGCCGCCGTGGATGACGACGGCGACGCCGCGGTTTTCGGATGTACCGGGCAGGAAGAGCTCGCCCCACTGGCTGGGATCCGCCCCGTAGCTGTACCGGTGGCGCTGGACTGGGGTTGCCGTGATGGGGTCCTCCCTGGCTAAGTGACAGAGCCCCTCCATTCCATCACTGCGGATAGGACCGGTGGCGCCGGCCAATCGGCCTGTCTCAAATGAACTTTATTCATTTTTAGCTTGCCTCACGCCCCCACCCAGTCAATACTAAATGAACGTCCTTCATTTAGTGACGGCCGTCTCATGCAACATTCGCGACGGTTGCGTCCCACGGCACCCCTCAGCAGCAAACTGCTGTTTCATGGAGCTGTGCCGATACCCAGAAAGGGAGCGACATGACCCAAAGCATCCGCACCAACTCCGGCGGCAACGGAGCCGCCGTGGCCCCAGCGCCGCACGGCATTAGTCCGAAAGGACTGAAAGGCGGGCAACTCGGCCTTCTCGCCGTCGTCGTCATTGGCATCTCCACGATCGCCCCGGCGTATACGCTGACGAGCGCGCTGGGCCCCACCATCAATGAAGCCGGGCTCCAACTGCCCGTCATCTTCCTCATCGGGTTCATCCCCATGATCCTGGTATGCCTGGCCTACCGCGAGCTCAATGCCGACTCGCCGGACAGCGGCACCACCTTCACCTGGGTCACCAAGGCGTTCGGTCCGTGGGTGGGATGGATGGGCGGGTGGGGCCTGCTCGCCGCGAACATCATTGTGCTGTCCAATCTTGCAGCGGTGGCCGTCGACTTCTTCTACCTCTTCATGGCGCAACTTACGGGCCTGCCGGGACTGGCGGACCTTGCAGCAGACAAACCCCTCAACATCGCGACGTGCTTCGTCTTCGTGGCGCTGGCCGCCTGGGTGAGCTACCGGGGGCTGCACGCCACCAAGGTGGTGCAGTACGGACTCGTGGGCTTCCAGTTGCTGGTGCTCGGGATGTTTGTCGCCATGGCATTCGCCAACTGGAACTCGTCCGCAACGTCCATCCCGTTCAGCTGGGAATGGTTCGACGTTACAAGGATCGAGACGTTCGGCCAGGTCGCAGCGGGCATCTCGCTGTCCATCTTCGTTTACTGGGGCTGGGACGTGTGTTTGACCGTTAATGAAGAAACAGCCAACGGCAAGAAGACGGCCGGCGTCGCCGGAACCCTCACCGCCGTTATTGTCCTTGGCATCTACCTGCTGGTCAGCATCGCCACCATGATGTTCGCCGGCGTAGGCACCCAGGGCCTGGGCCTGAACAACGAGGAAAACCACGCGAATATCTTCACGGCGCTGGCGTCACCCATCATGGGTCCGTTCGCCATCCTGATGTCCCTGGCCGTGCTGTCCAGCTCCGCTGCCTCGCTTCAGTCCACGTTCACCTCTCCGTCCCGCAGCCTGCTTGCCATGGCGCACTATGGCGCACTGCCCGCGCCGTTCAACCGGCTCAGCAGATTCGCGACGCCGGGCTTCGCCACCATAGCGGCCGGGATTCTTTCCGCGGGTTTCTACGCCGTGATGCATGTGGTCAGCGAAAACGTCCTCAATGACACAATCCTTGCCCTCGGCCTGATGATCTGCTTCTACTACGGCCTCACGGCATTCGCCTGCGCCTGGTACTTCCGCAACAGCGTTTTCAGCAGCATCCGCAACTTCGTGTTCCGGCTGGCATGCCCGCTGCTGGGCGGACTCGGCCTGCTGGTGGTGTTCCTGCAGACGGCGGTGGACAGCCTGGCACCGGAATTCGGCAGCGGATCGGAACTCTTCGGAGTGGGGCTGGTCTTCGTGCTCGGCGTCGGCATCCTCGCCCTCGGGGCCGTCTTCATGGTCATCATGTCCCGGCTGCGGCCCGGGTTCTTCCGCGGCGAGACCCTTCGGCAGGACACTCCTGCCTTGGTGGTTCCGGAGTAGATCCAGAGCCACGGCATAAAGCGGGGCCCGTCCGGAGATTCTCCGGACGGGCCCCGCTTTGTTGTTCAGCTGTAGCGGGTCCGGCTAGATTCCTCCCGGAACTCCCGTCATCGCGTCAACGGATGTCCCCGCGACAGCTGAAATCCTCGCGGCGGTGAACTGGCCCATCCGGATAGCGCCGTCCACGTGCTGGTAGCCCTCGGCGGCAAGGTCCGAGGAGCACCAGTAGATGGGGCCAACCGGAGCCAGCTGGTCCTTGCCGTACCGATGAAGCCCTCCCAGGTCGTAACTTGAGGCATACGCACCGCGGGTCCATTCCTCGGAGGCCCAGTCGGATTCGTAGTAAACCTCGGGCTCCAGGGCCTCGGCGCCCAGGAAGCCGGCAATGGACGCCAGGATGGCCCCCTTGCGCTCGTCGGCACCCAATTCGAAGACGGCGTCGGCTTTTTCGTCCGAAACGAAACCCACCAGCGTCCCACGCGCATCCCCGTGATTGGTGTTGTCGTACACCTCCTGGACCAGGGATCCGGCACCGAAGCAGGTGCCGGAAAGCCCGGAGTTCCGCCAGAAGGGCGTCCGGTAGACCGCATGCACCTTAATCACCAGGCCGAGCGACTGATGCTGGTGCATCTGGTGCTGGCGCCGCGGCAGCGGCGGGTCGAAGGATACGCGGGAGTACAGGTTGGGCGGCACGGCCATGATGACAAAGCGGGCGTTGACGGTGGCGCGGTCGGACATGACGGTGACGCCGGCGCTGTCCCCCCCGCCCCACCGGATGGTGCGGACGGGACTGTCCAGGACGACGTCGTCCGCCAACTCCTCCGCCTGGAGCAGCGAGACCTGCTGCATCCCGCCCACCACGCGCCGGTCCAGGATGAAATCCTCATCCGTGAGATGGCTGAAGGAGCCTGCCGACGCGGCCATCAGCACGGCCTGCAGGGCGGAGAAGGAGTGCGCCGGTTTGGTCAGCATGCCGCCGGCAACGAACAGGCCGATGTTGTTGCACGCCTCCTCGCTGTCCGACTGCGCACGCAGCCACTGGTGGAAGGAGATGGTGTCCAGTTCGCGGGCTTTGGGATGGGCCCATGGCTCTGCCGCGCCAATTTCGGCGGCCAGGGCATCCAGCAGCCCGGTCAGCCGTGCCATTTCGACGGCAGTGGCCGGGTCCACGGGAAACGAACCGCCGGCGTAGCGCACGGGAATGCCGTCCGCGCCGATGTATATCGACTCGCCGCGGCGGTAGCGCGGATAGGTCTCCAGCCCCAGTTCATCCAGCAGTTCGAGGAGCGCGGTCTGGTCCGGCGAAACCCATTGACCGCCTATCTCCAGCACGGCACCATCCACGGTGTCGGTCCAGGTCCGGCCCCCGACGCGGTCGCGCGCCTCCAGCACGGCAACGGTAAGGCCGGCCCGCCTGAGCTCGCGTGCAGCTGTAAGCCCCGACGGTCCCGCTCCGACGACCACGACGTCTCGGTTCAGGTTCAGCATGATGTCCTCTCTGCAGCCCACACAGCGTGGGTCCAAGTCGATGAATGCCGACTAAATGAACGGCGTTCATTATTTAGCGTAACCGCTTCCTGGCCCGACCGGAAGGCGGCGGGTGGAATAATGCAGGAACCACCACAGAAAGGGCCGTAATGCCTGCAGTACCTGCTGCCCAAGGACCCTCCACCGACACCCCGGGCGGCGGAAAACGGCGTGCCGGCCGACCCTCCGCGGCAGTCCTGGACAAAGCCGGAATTACGGCGGCAGCACTGAAGCTCGTCAAGCGCAAGGGTTACGACGGGCTCACCATGGCCGCCCTGGCCAAGGAGCTGGACGTGGCCCCGTCCGCCCTCTATAACCACGTGGCGGCAAAGCGCGACGTCCTCCTTCTCGTGGAGGACCATCTCGCGTCACTGGTGGATGTTTCCCTGTTCGGCACGGCGCCCTGGAGTGACGCCGTGCGCGGCTGGGCGTGGAGCTACCGCAATGTTTTTGCGGAACATACCCCACTGATTCCGGTGATCGCAGTCCTGCCCGTCACCGACGCACCGCAGACGCTGGCCATGTACGAAACCGTCACCCGAGGATTCGCCGATGCGGGGTTCCCCGAGGATCGGATCGTGCCGTCCATCGTGGCTCTTGAGTCCTTTATCTTCGGATCCGCCTACGACGTGACCGCACCGGCGGACATCTTTGACCCGGGCTCCATGGCGGAGTCCACCCCGCACTTCACCGCCGCCGTACGCAGCGCGGCCCACTCAGGCGGCAAGTCGGCGGATGCCGCCTTCACACTCGGACTCGAAGCCCTGATCGACGGTCTCGCCGCACTCCTGCCCGCGTAACCGGACCACCAGAACACCCAGCTCCCGGCCCTTCCTTGCATCCCGGCTGCCTCATGCTGCACTATAAATGAACGTCATTCATTTATAGTGCAGCAATGAAGCTGCACCATTCCGATACGAGGACTTTCCGAACCATGGAGCCCATTTCACCCGCAGCGCCCCTGATGCCCGCCGAATGGCATCCTCACACCCGGACCTGGATGGCATTTCCGCCGGCCAACGCCACGTTCGGTACGGCCGGCAGCAGCACGCTGGCAAGAGCCCGCAACGCCTGGGGAACCGTTGCCAGGACCTTGGCCCGGTACGAGCCGGTCACTGTGGTGGCGCGCCCGGCCGATGCCGAGACCGCACGCACCGAACTGGGCGGCGACATCGCCGTCGTCGAAACGCCTCTCGATGATGCGTGGCTCCGTGACTCCGGCCCCACTTTCGTGCTCGGGGAGGGAGGACAAGTTGCGGCCGTCGACTGGACATTCAACGGGTGGGGAGGCCAGGACTGGGCCGCATGGGACAAAGACCGGCACCTGGCGGCATTTATCGCCGGCCGGGTCGGCGCCACCGTCCGCAGCAGCAGCCTGGTCAATGAAGGCGGCGGCTTCCACGTGGACGGCGAAGGTACAGTCCTGCTGACAGAAACCGTGCAGCTGGACCCTGGCCGCAACCCAGGCGCCACCAAAGCAACGGTTGAGGCGGAAGTCCACGCCCGGCTCGGCACCACCAAAGCCATCTGGCTGCCCCGCGGGCTCACCCGCGACTACGGCCAGTTCGGCACACGCGGACACGTCGACATCGTGGCCGCATTCACAGCACCCGGCACCGTCCTGCTGCACCGGCAGGAGGATCCGCGCCACCCCGACCATCGGGTCACCCGGGAGCTCCGCAGCATCCTCGAGGATGCGGTGGACGCTGCAGGCCGCCGCCTGCGCATCATCGACGTTCCCGCCCCGACAGTCCTGGACGACGGAAGCGGTTTCGTCGACTGGTCCTACATCAACCACTACGTCGCCAACGGCGTTGTGGTGCTCTGCGCCTTTGAAGACCCGAACGACAAGGTGGCCGCGGACATCCTGGCCGAGGCGTATCCGGGCCGCGCGGTGGAACTCGTGGATGCCCGCGATATCTTCGCCTTCGGCGGCGGCATCCACTGCATCACCCAGCAGCAGCCTGCCGGCAGGGGCGCACGATGAGCCACTTCAACGTCGTCGAGTCCTCGATTGCGGAGCTCCGCGATGCCATGGAAACCGGACTCGTGAGCAGCGAGGAGCTGGTCCGCCAATACCTGGCGCGGATCGCGGCATATGACCAGGATGGAATTCGGCTGAACGCCCTGGTGGTCATGAACCCCGATGTCCTCGCCGAAGCGCGGGCATCGGATGGACGACGCGCTGCCGGTGCCCTGTTGGGGCCGTTGGACGGGATACCGTACACGGCGAAGGACAGCTTCCAAGTCCGGGGGCTGACGGTCGCCGCAGGTTCTCCTGCCTTCGAACATCTTGTGGCGCGCACGGATGCCTTCACCATCGAACGGCTCCGGGCGGGCGGAGCGGTGCTGATCGGATTGACCAACATGCCGCCGATGGCCAACGGCGGCATGCAGCGCGGGCTGTACGGGCGGGCGGAAAGCCCCTATAACGCCGAGTACCTGACGGCGGCGTTCGCCTCGGGTTCGTCCAACGGTTCCGGAACCGCGACGGCGGCCAGCTTCGCCGCGTTCGGACTCGGCGAGGAAACCTGGTCCTCCGGCCGGGCCCCGGCCTCCAACAACGCCCTGTGCGCGTACACGCCGTCCCGGGGAGTCATCTCCGTCCGCGGGAACTGGCCACTGGTACCCACCATGGACGTGGTGGTTCCGCATACACGCAGCATGCCGGACCTCCTTGAGGTCCTGGACGTCATCGTCGCCGACGACGGCCGGACCCGCGGTGACTTCTGGCGCACACAGCCTTGGGTGGAGATCCCGACGGCGGACAGCGTGCGGCCTGCTGACTATGCTTCCCTTGCGGTCGCGGACAGGGACTCGGCCGAACGCGCCCTCGACGGGCGGCGCTTCGGAGTTCCGCGGATGTACATCAATGCCGATCCCGGTGCTGGAACGAACCCGGCACCGGGTTTTGGCGGCCCCACCGGCCAGAAAATCCTTACCAGGCCCTCAGTGCTGGAGCTGTGGCAGCGCCTGAGGGGTGACCTGGAGGCCGCAGGCGCCCAGGTGGTCGAGGTGGATTTTCCCGTGGTCAGCAATTACGAGGGGGACCGCCCCGGTGCACCCACCATCGCCACCCGCGGACTTGTTAGCACGGCATACCTCGAATACGAGCTCTGGGATCTGTCCATGTGGTCCTGGAACGACTTCCTCGACGCCAACGGCGACCCGTCCCTGAACCGCCTTGCCGACGTCGACGGTCCCCGCATCTTTCCGCATCCGGACGGGGCGCTGCCGGACCGCTACGCCGAACTGGATTTCGACCCTGCCGGGTACGTGGAGCGGGCACGCGAATGCGGGATCCCGGCCCTGGAGGACATTCCGCATCTGGCCCAAGGCCTGCGCGGGCTGGAGGAGACCCGGCGGATCGACCTCGAGGATTGGATGGACCGGCTCGGCCTGGACGCCGTCATCTTTCCGGCGGCAGCCGATGTTGGACCTGCGGACGCCGACACAAACGAGGCTTCGGCAGAGCTGGCATGGCGCAACGGCGTATGGGTTGCAAACGGCAACCTGGCGGTCCGGCACCTGGGCATTCCCACCGTCACGGTTCCCATGGGGACCATGGCCGACACTGGCATGCCGGTGGGGCTGACCATCGCCGGACGGGCCTACACCGACAGCACCCTGCTGCACCTGGCCTCGGCCATCGAGGCCACCCGCCAGCGGCGCACCGTTCCGCCGCGGACGCCGCCACTCGGTGGGAATACCACGCCGTCGCCTCGGTGAGCGGGCACACTGGATGCCATGGATGATTCTGCTGCCGTGACCACCCAAGGCTCCACCGTTGAGGAGTGGACGCGCGCGTTGGCCGAGTCCACCGGCTCCCCCGGCGGCGGCGCCGGGACCGGCCTGATGCTGGCGGTGGCGGCGTCGCTCACCTCCATGGTGGCCGGCTATACAGAGGCCGACGGCGGGGCCCGCGGCGAGGTGGAGCGCATCCGGACGCGCGCCCAGACGCTTCGGGCGGAGGCGCTGCGGCTGGCAGACGAGGATGCGACGGCGTCGCAGGCTTTCGGTGCCGCCTTCCGGCTGGAATCGGGGCCAGAGCGCGACGAAGCCATCCGGGCCGCCTCGGTGGAAGCCGCGAAGGCCTCCGCGGTGCTCGGCGACCGCGCCATCGCTGCCGTGGATGACCTTGCCTGGCTGGCAGCCAACGGCAACCGCGCCCTGGTTGCCGACGTCGTGGTGGCCTTCGGCGCCCTGCGCGCAGCGGTGGCCGGGGCGCGCACCAATGTCAGCTTCGACCTTGGCGCGCTCCGCTCTGCCGGCAGCACGCTGGAGGACATCCGTCGGCAGCATCCCGCACTGTGGTCCACCGTGGAACGGCTCACCGGCGCACTGGAACGGATCGATGGGCTGGCCGCCGGGATTGATGACCGGGCCGCTCCGACGGATGCTGCCGGTTAAATGGCTACCTGACCTAAATGGTGACCTGGCCGCTGATGACCGTCCGCCCGCGCCATAGGCGCCAATGACGCCAAGGTTCAAGGAGCCCATGGCCGCAAAGTCCGGGCGCAGGCCCAAGACGGTTTCCGCGGAGTCCAGCCTAATGCCCATCCAGCCCGGACCGTTGTCCACCCAGTTGCTGCCCAGGACCCGTACGGGGTCAACGCCCAGGCTCGCCGCCGCCTGTTCCAGCGTGGCCTTCTCCACCGGACCGGACCGCCGCAGTGGCGGGGCGGCAAACGCATATTCGGCGGTCCCTGACTGGCCGCCCGCGCGGACGCGCGGTAGTCCGCTTCCGGAGCGTTGGGTTCCAGCAGGAAACGACCTTCGCGCGCGGGCGGCCCTCCTGCCGCCTTAACATGGCCCTATGGGACTCTCCGGCGGTACGTCAGGCCCGGCCAGCACTGGCCGAACTACGGTCATGACGCTTGGACGCCTCCTGTCGCTGCTGGGTGACGGGATTTCCGAAGCCGAACTTGAAGCACAGCTGGGTGCCCTCCAGGATGCATCCCTGCTGGACGCGGCCGGCGCAGCAGCGGTGCGCAACCTCAACGCACGCCTCCGGGAAGCAGGCCGCAGAGAGAGCCTTCTCCGCGTTCTTTACGACACCGCCACGGACCTGACTGGGATCCGCGACGTGGAAGCGGTGCTAAAGGCCATCGTCAGGAGGACGCGCGCCCTGATCGGCAGCGACATTGCATACCTGAGCCTCAATGATTACGAACGGGGCGAGTCCTATATCCGCGTCACGGACGGCGCGGCCACTGCCCTGTTCCGCAACATCCGCATGCCGTTGGGTGAAGGGGTCCTCGGGGCGGTCGCTACCGGAGAGGCACCGTCACAGAGCCCGGACTATCTCAGCGATATGTCGAAGACCCACCTTGAACCGATCGATGCAGCCGTGGCCGCCGAGGGAGTCAAGGCCATCATGGGCGTGCCCCTGCTGGCCGAAGGCCGCGTCATCGGCGCACTGCTCGTTGCCGACAGGCACGCACACAGTTTCAGCAGTGACGACGTCGCCCTCATGGAGTCCATCGGCACCCACGCCGCTGTTGCCCTGGAGAACGCCCGCCACTTCACGGAGATGGCGGACGCCCTTTCCCGGCTGGACCAGGCCCGGCGCCAAAACCTCGCCCACGTACGGACCCTCGAGGAGCTTTCGTCCCTGGACCAAAGACTCATGGAGACCCTGGCGTCCACGGACAGCATCTCCAACCTTCTCGTCCTCCTGTCGCAGTCCCTCGATAAAGAAGTGTCGGTCGTCTCCCCGATGGGGGAACCACTGCACGGCGCCGCCCCGGGCGCGGACTTCGGTTCGCCTGCCGCCTTGAAGGCGGCCGAAGCCTCCGCGGCCCGGGCAGTGCCCGTTCCGTTCGCGGTGAAGGGCAGCCGGTACACCATGATGTCCGCCGTTGCGGGCGACCAGCACCTCGCTTCCCTGGTCGTTGCCGGCGAGCTCACAAAATCCGGGCTCGCCATCCTCGAACGAAGCGCCCTGGTGCTCAGCGCCGCGCTGCTGTTCGAACGGACCTACCAGGACGCCCAGTACCGGCTGCAGCTGGAACTGATTGACGAACTGTTGCATCCCCGGGCAGGTGACGTCGACGCACTGAAACGGCGTGCCGGGCGGTTCGGCCTGGCGGACAATGTCCCGCTGGTGGTCCGGGTGGTCGGTGTCGGGGATGACCAGCGCCAACGCGCCCTCGCCGTACTGAAAGGGCGGCCTTCCGGCGGTGCCGGAATCACTGCGCTGCATGAATCCCACCTGTGCGTTATCGAACCTCCTGCATGGCAAAGCGCAGACCAGGCGGGGACCACTGACGCCGGCCGGGACATCATCGAGACCCTGAAGCGCCACCGCATTGAGTGCACCGTCGGTTCCTCCCAGCCGGTGATCGGGTTCGGCCGCCTGTCGGCCGCCCACGCCGAAGCACACTCGGTGCTGAAGGCCCTCGCTGCGCTGAACCGGAAAGGGGAGTCGGCAGACCGGGCCATCCTGGGTACCGCCGGGATGCTGCTCGGGGCCATGGACAGCCCGTTCGCCGCGCAACTGCTGGCCTCCCAGCTCGGACCGCTCCTCGAATACGACAGCAGACGGGGAACAGACCTTGTCCACACGGCGTGGACCTTCCTGGAAAACGACGCGTCCCTTAACTCCGTCGCCACCGCGTTGCACATCCACCCCAACACCCTCCGCCAGCGCCTCGACCGGATCGACAGCGTCCTGGGCGGAAGCTGGCGCCGCGGCAGCAGGTCCCTTGACGTCCAGGTGGCGCTTCGGTTGTGGCGGTTGCAGTCCCAAGGGGTCGGCCGGGACCGGCACTAAGAAACCCTACCCCTCCATGTCACCTGCTCACATGTTTGAGCTCCTAATGTGGCCGGAACATCCATAGGCCAAGTCACACTCCGCTGGAACGATGGGATGCGCGGCTTTTCCACGTAGCTGCACATCCCATCTTTAGGAGTAGTCACAATGTCGTGTGCGCAGGAATCCGGCATCCGCCCGTCAGCCTTCGGCGTCTTGCGGTTGCCGCGGACAATAGTCGTGGGCGCACAGCAGCGGTTTGCCGTGGCGGATATTGCCGCCGAGCTCGGCAGGAGCGTACTTGTCTGCACCGACCCGCGGCTGGCTGTCTCGGACGAGCTGGAAGGCTTGGTCGACAGCCTGCGGCGCCGCGGCCTGGCAGTCACGGTCTACGGGGAAACGCAGGCAGAGCTTCCCACCCCGGGCATCATGGCCTGCATCGAGCAACTCCAGGGCCGGGAGATCGACGTCATCATCGGCTTCGGCGGCGGCAGCTGCATGGACATGGCCAAGGTAGTGGCCGTGCTGCTGACCCACGGCGGTGAGCCCGGCGACTACTACGGAGAATTCGCCGTCCCCGGCCCCGTCAAGCCGGTCATCGCACTCCCGACCACGGCAGGAACCGGCTCCGAGGCGACCGCCATCGCCGTCGTATCCGACCCCGCACTGGGCATGAAGATGGGCATCTCGAGCCCGCACATCATTCCCCACGCGGCGGTCTGCGACCCGGAACTGACCTACACCTGCCCGGCGCCGCTCACTGCGGCCACCGGAGCGGACACCTTGGTGCACCTGGTGGAATCCTTCACGGCCGTCACGCGGGAGGCCACCCCCAGCCTCGTCAGCGAGCGCGTGCTGGCCGGCAAGAACGTCCTCACCGACTCCCTGGCGCTGGAGGGAATCCGGCTCCTGGGCCGCAGCCTGGCCACCGTATACAAAGACCCAGGCAATACCGAGGCCCGCGCTGACATGATGCTGGCCGCCCTCTATGGCGGCATCGTGCTCAGCAATGCGGGAACCGCGGCGGCGCACGCCATCCAGTACCCAGTCGGCGCACTGACGCACACACCACACGGCGTTGGCGTCGGCCTGCTGCTTCCCTATGTCGTCCGGCACAACTTCAGCGCCATCGAAGCGCCGCTGGCGCAGGTGGCCGAAGCCCTGGGAAGGGACATCAAAGGCCTGGACGCGCGCCAGGCCGGCATTGCCGGAGTGGAGGCCATTGACGAAATCCTCGCCGCCATCGAACTGCCCGCCACGCTTCAGGACCTCGGCGTGCAAGAGGACGACCTTGACCAGATCGCGCAGCTCTCGATGAACTCCAAGCGCCTTATCGACAACAACCCCGTGCCCCTTGACCTTGCGGCCGTGACCTCGATCGTGCGGTCCGCCTACCACGGTGACCGCGACATCGCCTGAGCTGTCCGTCCCCCTGTATCCGTTCACCAGACCCAAAGGATCATCCATGACTGTCCTATCCACCCAGGAACCGCCCGCAGCCGGCGACACCGCCGTTCCCCGGCAGCTGCTCATCGCAGGAAACTGGCGCGACGCCAAGCGCGGCGGAACCGTCGACGTCATCAATCCCTCCGATACGTCGGTCATCACCGCGATCGCCGATGCCGACGTCGAAGACGGCCTGGCCGCCGTCGATGCCGCCGCGCAGGCCTTCCCGGATTGGGCCGCGACTCCGCCCCGACGCCGCGCCGAGGTCCTCAGCCGGTGCTTCGAACTCATGACCGAACGCAGCGAGCACCTGGCCCGCCTGATCTCCCTGGAAAACGGCAAGGCGCTCCGCGATGCACGCGGTGAAGTGGCCTACGCTGCCGAATTCTTCCGCTGGTACGCGGAAGAGGCGGTCAGGATGATCGGCGACATCTCCATCGCCCCGTCGGGGACCAACCGCATCATGGTCCAGCACCAGCCCGTCGGCGTCTGTGTCCTGATCACGCCGTGGAACTTCCCCGCCGCAATGGCCACCCGCAAGCTGGCGCCCGCGCTGGCTGCCGGCTGCACCGCTGTCCTCAAACCTGCCACGCTCACCCCCCTCACTGCGCTGGCCATCGCCCAGCTGATGATCGACGCGGGCGTCCCGGCCGGGGTCGTCAACGTGATCACCACAAGCAAAACCAGCGACGTCATGACCCCGATCCTCGCCGATCCGCGGGTGCGCAAGCTTTCCTTCACCGGTTCCACCGGCGTGGGGCGCCACCTGCTGCGCCAGGCGGCCGACAACGTCCTCAAGTGCTCCATGGAACTGGGCGGTAACGCGCCGTTCGTGGTCTTCGACGACGCTGACCTGGACAAGGCGATCGACGGCGTGATGATCGCCAAGATGCGCAACGGCGGGCAGGCTTGCACGGCAGCAAACAGGATCTACGTCCAGCGCGGGATCCAGGCGCAGTTCGCCGGCCGCCTGGCAGAGCGCATGGCCGCCCTGAACGTCGGTCCGGGCACCGACCCTGCCACCGAGGTGGGGCCGCTCGTAGACGAAGCCAGCGTCCTGAAAGTCGACGCGCTGGTCCGCGACGCCCTCAGCCAGGGCGCACGCCTGCTCACCGGCGGGCAGCTCCCCGACGGCGAGGGCTACTTCTACCCGCCCACCGTGGTGACCAATGTGCCGCCGCACGCGCGGATGGTCAGCGAAGAAATCTTCGGACCCGTGGCCTCCCTTATCGGGTTCGACACCGAAGACGAGGTGATTGCCGCGGCCAATGACTCCGAATACGGACTCGCCGCCTACGTCTTCACCGAGGACCTGCGGCGCGGACTGCGCGTCTCCGAGCGCATTGAAAGCGGGATGGTGGCGCTCAACCGCGGACTGGTGTCGGACCCGGCCGCGCCATTCGGCGGAGTCAAGCAGAGCGGTCTGGGCCGTGAAGGCGCCCATCAGGGCCTGCTGGACTTCACCGAAACCAAATACATCGCCCTCGACTGGTAGCCCGGGCCCGCACCGGGCACCGGAAGCAGCCAGCCTCCTCTCCCTAACAACGATCGAAAGACAAGACCAATGACGAACCCTGCAACAAGCACCGGCGAAGCACGCCGCGTGTCCTGGCGGGTATCCCTCGCCAGCTTCGCCGGAACCACCATCGAATGGTACGACTACTACATCTTCGGCCTCCTGGCAGCGACCGGTGTCTTCAGCCGGCTCTACTTCCCGGAACAGGACCCTGCAACGGGCCTGCTGCTCGCCTTCCTGACGTACGCCGTGGGCTTCGTGGCCCGGCCCTTCGGCGGCATGTTCGCGGGGCACTACGGCGACAAGATCGGCCGGAAGCCGATGCTGGTGCTCTCCCTGCTCCTGATGGGCTTCGCCACCCTGGCCATGGGCCTTCTGCCGACCTATGCCCAGATCGGGGTGTGGGCTCCGGTCCTGCTGACCGTCCTGAGGCTCATGCAGGGCTTCGGTGCCGGTGCTGAATGGGCGGGTGCCGCCATTATTTCCACCGAGCACGCCCCTGAAGGACGCCGCGGTTTCTTCGGCAGCTTCACCCAGATGGGCGTCCCTGCCGGTATGCTGCTCGCCAACGCCTCCGTGCTGGCCGTTCAGGCGATGGTTCCGGCCGCCGCTTTCGACGCCTGGGCCTGGCGCGTGCCGTTCCTGCTCAGCGTGCTGCTGATTGTGGTGGGCCTGGTAGTCCGGGCGAAGCTGGAAGACTCCAACGACTTCAAGGAGCTCGTGGCCAGCAAGCAGACCGCCCACAACCCGCTGGGCGAGGCGCTGAAGAAGGAAACCAAGGGGGTCTGGCTGGTCATCGGCATGCGTCTGGCGGAGAACTCCGCGTTCTACCTCTACACCACGTTCTCCGTGGTCTACATCATGCGCACGTTCGGGCCCGAGCGCGCCACCCAAGGTTCCATGTCCGTCCTCATCGCCTCTGCCATCGGCGTGATCGCCGTGCCGCTCTGGGCAGCGCTCTCGGACCGGATCGGCCGCAAGCCGCTGTACCTCTTCGGCTCCATCGGCGGGCTCCTGTTCTTCCCGCTGTACTTCGTGATGACGGACACGGGCAGCGCCCTGCTGGCCACGCTCGCCATCATCATCGGGCTCGCCGTCTTCCACAACTCGATGTACGGGCCCCAGGCCGCCTTCTTTGCAGAGCTTTTCTCCACGAAACTGCGCTACAGCGGCGCCTCCATGGGGTACCAGTTCGGCTCGGTTCTGGCTGGCGGCATCGCCCCGCTGGTGGCTGTTGCCCTGCTCAACGCCGGCGGCGGTGAACCGGGCTGGGTGATCCTCTACTTCAGCGTCATCGGAGTCATCACGGTAGTCTCGGCGATCCTTGCCCCCGAGACAGTCAACCGCGTTCGTCGCCGGCTTGAGATGCAGCCGCTGGAAGAAAGCACCAAAGAAAGCGTCGGCAGCCGCTAGCCTGGCTAAACCTCGTGGACCCTGGGCCGCCCCGGGCTGCTGGAAAGCAGTCCGGGGCGGCCTTTTGGCCTGCCTGTCACACCCCCGCCGTAAGCTGGAGCCATGCCGAGTAACTGGGACAGCCTGGACGCCACGCTCCGCGAATCCGTAGAGCACAACGTGGAGATCTACGAGCGCGTTCGGCCTGCCCTGAAACTGGTCACCCGGGACGTTCTCACGCTGACCAGGGACATGCTTAAGGACACCGAGGTCACCCCGCTGTTCGTCACGGGCCGGACCAAGACCGTGGAATCGTTCCGCGAGAAGATCTCACGGGTGGAGGAGCCGCTGGAGCCCGGTGGGCCGCCGGTGCTGAAGTTCCCGGACCCGTTCCGCACCCTGAATGACATGGTGGGCATCCGGGTCATCACCAAGCTGCCGGCCGAAAATGCGGTGGTGGCCAACATCATCAAACGCCAGCGCCAGCTCTTTGACTGCCGCGGAGATCGGGAAAAGGACATCGGTTCCATCGAGTCCGGCACCTACGGCTACTCCAGCCGGCACCTGATCCTGCGGACCCTCCAGAACGAGGCTGTCAAGGAGTACCAGCAGGTGTTCAACCCGGACATTCCGCCCAACGGCAGCTACTTCTTCGAGTGCCAGATCCGCACCATCTTCGCCCATGCCTGGAGCGAGATCGAGCACGACATCCGCTTCAAGGCCGAGGACCCGCGGGCCTGGACGCCGCACTTCGACCGCCAGTTCACCGCCACCGCGGCCATGCTGGAAACCGTGGAAACCGCCTTCGCCGACCTGCACGAACGTTACGAGGAAGTCCGGAGTTTCTGGGACATGGACGGCGAGGGTGCGGCTCCCCTGACCCCCAACCGGATCCGCGACGTCTGGCGCACGCTGCTTCCGCACGTGGACCGCAAGGTGGATGACGACTGGGGCTGGGCCGCGGAGCTCCTTGCAGCCCATGGCCTTAACCAGACCATGCAGCTGGCCGGGCTGCTCAGCGCCAACCGCATCACCGAGGTCCGCAAGGCCCTGGACCACCGCTACTCGCCCGGCCCGGACCGCCTCCTGGACGACCTCCTCCTGTGGCAGTACGGCACCAAGCACATCGACCTCACTGCGGAAGCGCCCGACGCCGTCCCGCACCCGCGGCGCGACAGCCTCCTGCGGCGGTTACGGCAGATCGAGCGGTACCGGCTGACCAAGAAGTAGGGCGGCTGGCCGCCGAATGGCCCGCCGGACCCGTCCTGATGAACAATGAGGGCATGACCAACAATGACGTTCGGCCTGTCTATTTCCTCTCGGACAGCACGGGAATCACCGCCGAGACCCTCGGAAACACCCTCCTGACCCAGTTTCCGGGCAACCGCTTTGACCGCATCACCGTCCCGTTCATTACGTCCGTGGAGCAGGCGCGCAAGGTGGTGGACGGCATTGACAAGCTGGCTGCCCACGGGCTGCGGCCCATCGTCTTTTCCACCGCGGTCAGCAGCGACATCCGCGAGGCCGTGGGCAAATGCAAGGGAACCATCGTTGACCTGATCGGCACGCATGTGGGGCAGCTCGAGCACGCCCTGGGCGCCCCGGCGAGCGGCGAACCGGGCCGGGCGCACGGCGTGGGGAACGCCGAGCTCTACCAAAAGCGGATGGCGGCGGTGGAGTACGCCATGGAGCACGACGACGGCCAGAGCCTCCGCGCGCTGGAAAAGGCCCAGGTGATCCTGGTGGCGCCGTCCCGTTGCGGCAAGACCCCCACCACGATGTACCTTGCCCTGCAGCACGGCATCTTCGCCGCCAATTTTCCGCTGGTGGACGAGGACTTCGGCCGGGAGGGCCTCCCCAAGCCCTTGCGCCCCTACGTTGCGAAGTGTTTCGGTCTCTCCTCCAACCCGCTGCGCCTGAGCCAGATCCGCACCGAGCGCCGCCGCGGTTCCTCATATGCGTCGCTCCGACAGTGTGGATTTGAGCTCCGGAGCGCCGAGCAGCTGTATGTCTCCCACAGGATTCCGTACCTGAATTCGGCAACGGTCTCGGTGGAGGAAATGGCTGCGACGATCCTCCAGCGAATGAACCTCAAGCATTAGGGAAAGTTTTCACAAACTCCATGTGGCGGACGTCATATGGAAAGACCGCCGCAGACCTGTCACTGTGGACGGACTTGCGCCCTCTTTACCGGCCATCGCCGGGGCGGGACGCAGCTAGGCATGCCATTACCTGCGAAGGAGCAGTAAGAATGACAACAGAGATCCTGTGGTTCTCGGAATTGGGACTCAAGGACCTGGACCGGGTGGGCGGCAAGAACGCCTCGCTCGGTGAGATGGTGCAGAACCTGACCTCCGCCGGGGTGCAGGTGCCGGACGGTTTCGCTACCACTGCGGATGCCTATCGGAACTTCCTGGCCGGCTCCGGCCTGGACCAGAAGATCGCCGACCGGCTGGTGGGGCTCGACACCGACGATGTCACAGCCCTCGCCGCCGCCGGCAAGGAAATCCGCGGCCTGATCCGCGACACCCCGTTCCTCCCCAACCTCGAATCGCAGATCCGCGACGCCTACCAGCAGTTGGTGGACAAGCACGGCGGCCACGAGGACCTGTCGTGGGCTGTCCGTTCGAGCGCCACGGCAGAGGACCTGCCGGATGCGTCATTCGCCGGGCAGCAGGAGACGTTCCTGAATGTCCGCGGCATCGACAACATCCTGCTGGCCATCAAGGATGTGTTCGCGTCCCTCTACAATGACCGCGCCATCGCCTACCGGGTGCACCACAAGTTCGAGCACGCCGAAGTGGCGCTCTCAGCGGGCATCCAGCGCATGGTCCGCTCCGACGTCGGGGCTTCCGGTGTGATGTTCACGATGGACACCGAGTCGGGGTTCCAGGACGCTGTGTTTGTCACGTCCTCCTACGGCCTGGGCGAGGCCGTGGTCCAGGGTGCCGTGAACCCGGACGAGTTCTACGTCTACAAGCCGGCGCTGCGTGCCGGCCGGCCCGCGATCCTCAAGCGCGGTCTGGGCGAGAAGGCCCTGCAGATGACCTACACCGCCAACCAGGAAATCGGGCGCACCATCGACCTGGTCCCGGTTGCCGCCGAGCAGCGCAACCGGTTCAGCCTCAGCGATGAAGACGTCGAGCAGCTCGCCCGGCACGCCATCGCCATCGAAAACCACTATGGCCGTCCCATGGACATCGAGTGGGGCAAGGACGGGATCGACGGCGGCCTGTACATCCTGCAGGCACGCCCGGAAACCGTGCAGTCCCGGCGCGCCGCAGGGAGCCTGAGCCGTTTCCGCCTCAACGGCACCGGCCCGGTCCTCGCCGAAGGGCGCGCGATCGGCCAGCGGATCGGCGCCGGCGGCGTCCGTATCCTCACCGCCATCGACCAGATGGCCAGTTTCAAGACCGGCGACGTGCTGGTGGCGGACATGACGGACCCGGACTGGGAACCGATCATGAAGCGTGCCGCCGCGATCGTGACCAACCGCGGCGGACGTACCTGCCACGCAGCGATCATCGCCCGCGAATTGGGGATCCCCGCCGTGGTCGGAACCGGCGACGCCACCGAAACGCTCCGCGACGGCCAGGGAGTCACCGTCTCCTGCGCCGACGGCGAGACGGGCCTGATCTACGAAGGCCTGCTGGACTTCAGCGTGGACGAGACCGAGGTTGACCAGCTGCCCGAAGTTCCGGTCAAGGTCATGATGAACGTGGGCACCCCCGAGCAGGCGTTCACCTTCGCCCAGCTGCCCAACCACGGCGTGGGCCTGGCCCGGCTCGAATTCATCATCAACCGCCAGATCGGCATCCACCCGAAGGCCCTCCTCAACCTCGAGGACCAGCCGGCCGATGTTGCCGCGGAAATCCGCGAACGGATCGCGGCCTACGAAGGTCCGCGCGATTACTACATCAAGCGGCTGGCGGAGGGCGTGGCCACCATTGCGGCTGCCTTCGCGCCGGAACCGGTGATCGTCAGGATGTCCGACTTCAAGTCCAACGAGTACGCGAACCTCATCGGCGGGCCTGCCTACGAACCGCACGAAGAGAACCCGATGATTGGTTTCCGCGGCGCGTCCCGCTACCTGGAGCCGTCCTTCCGGGACTGCTTCGACCTGGAGTGCGAGGCACTGTCCTTCGTCCGGAACGAGATGGGCCTGACCAACGTCAAGCTCATGATCCCCTTCGTGCGGACCCTGGACGAGGCCAGCGGCGTCATCGACCTGCTTGCGGAGAACGGCCTCAAGCGCGGCGAAAACGGCCTCGAAGTCATCATGATGTGTGAGCTGCCGTCCAACGCCTTGCTCGCGGACGAGTTTCTGGAGTACTTCGACGGATTCTCCATCGGCTCCAACGACATGACCCAGCTGGCGCTGGGGCTGGACCGGGACTCGGCCCTCGTCTCAGGCGGCTTCGACGAGCGCAACCCCGCGGTCAAGAAGCTGCTGTCCATGGCCATCAAGGCCTGCAAGGCCCGCGGCAAGTACGTGGGCATCTGCGGCCAGGGCCCGAGCGACCACAGCGATTTCGCCGAGTGGCTCGCCGGCCAGGGCATCGACTCCGTCTCCCTGAACCCGGACACCGTGGTGGACACCTGGCTCCGCCTCGCAGGCCAGGGCGAAGGTCAGGCCGAGGGCGCAGGTTCCAAGGAAGAGGTCGGCGCCGGGCTGTAACCGGCCCGACAAACCGTCCACGCCAAAGAGGCGGCATCCGCAAGGGTGCCGCCTCTTTGTGCTTCGGGGACTTACCGGGCCACCAGCGGTTCCTGGCTGCGGCGCAGGCGTCCTCCCGCCGGGCGGGGCTAGATACAGCTCGGCTGGAACGTCGGGTCAGCAGGGCCGGGTGACGCCAAGGCGTGCGAGACCAGCCGGTGGACCACGGGATCGTTCGGAGCCTGGTCATGTTCAACCAGGTCGAGGGGGCATTTGTCCTGGATGGTGATGTTGGTGACCTGCCGGGCGGAGCCGGCCAGGAACTGGCTGGTGTAGGGGGTGACCACTTCGTCGTACTTGGTTGAAATGACGGTGTAATACGGACCCGCCACGGTATCGCCGATGGAGTTCAGCTCGGTCATGAACGCCGAGCCCGCTTCCTGGTCCGCGCACGCCTGGCACACGAATTCCATGTCCCCGGTGGATGCCGGGAAGTCTTCCGGTGCCGGGGCGATCACGCCTTCGGTGCCGTGGCTCGAGGGCGCAATCCCTATCAGGTGGTTGACCTTCCGGGCGCCGCCCAGGAACCCCATGTAGTAACGGGGCATCATGCCGCCCTGGCTGTGCCCCACGAGGTCAGCCTTCTTGGCGCCGGTGGCAGCGAGAACTGCATCGACGAAGGAGGACAGCTCGCGGGCGGACTCAGTTACAGGCCCCGTGGCCGGAACCCCGTTGGTGGTGCCGTAATTCAGTGCGAAGACGCAGTATCCCTGCCCGGCAAGGACCGGCGAGAGCGTGGACCAGTTCTTGAGCATGCTCTCGAAGGTCCCGGGAACGAGAATGACCGGATAAGGATGCTCAGCGGAGGGCTTGCAGGCCCAGTTGTTGGCGCCGGGGGGCGAAATGTCTGCCGTATCGGCGGAAGCGGGCGCGGCCCCGGCAAGCGTCCCGGCCAACAGGGCGAGCGCCGCGAGAAAAACGGAAATGCGTTGGGACATCGGAAACCTCTTCGTATCAACGTCCGCCCCCGGAAGTGGGAGCGTGCACCCATTTACGCTAGGTTCCAGCTGATCCGTGGGCAACGGTTCTGGGAAAACGTGCAGGAGCCGGCGCATCTGGACATCTCCTCCGGCGCGTAGCACGATCTGACGTGTGAGCACCGAAACCACTGCAGCCAGCCGGAAGGGCGGCCTGCACGCCGCCGACACCCACGACATCATCCGGGTGCAGGGTGCCCGGGAGAACAACCTCAAGGATGTCAGCGTTGAGCTGCCCAAGCGCAGGCTCACCGTATTCACCGGCGTTTCGGGTTCCGGCAAGAGCTCCCTGGTCTTCGCCACGATTGCCGCCGAATCCCAGCGGATGATCAACGAGACGTACAGCGCCTTCGTGCAGGGCTTCATGCCCAGTCTGGCCCGCCCGGACGTGGACCGGCTGGAAGGGCTCACCACCGCCATCATTGTGGACCAGGAGCGGATGGGCGCCAACCCGCGCTCCACCGTGGGCACGGCCACGGACGCCAACGCCATGCTGCGCATCCTTTTCAGCCGGCTAGGAAAGCCGTACATCGGTCCGCCTACCGCATTCTCCTTCAACGTCCCCACCCGCAAGGCCAGCGGCGTGATGAGCACGGAAAAGGGCGGACGGGTGGAAAAGAGCGTGGTCCGCCAAGTCACCTACCTGGGCGGCATGTGCCCGCGCTGCGAGGGCATGGGCAATATCAGCGACATCGACCGGACGGCTCTCTACGACGACTCCAAATCACTGAATGACGGCGCACTGACCGTTCCGGGCTACTCGATGGACGGCTGGTACGGCCGGCTGTTCGAGGGCATGGGCCTGCCCATGGACAAACCCATCGCCAAGTTCACCGCCAGGCAGCTGGACACGATGCTCTATGCGGAACCCACCAAAATCAAGGTGGAGGGCGTGAACCTCACGTTCGAGGGCATCATCCCCAAGATCCAAAAGTCCATGCTCTCCAAGGACGTGGAGGCCATGCAGCCGCACGTACGCCGGTTCGTGGCGCGGGCCGTTACGTTCGCCACCTGCCCCGAGTGCCTGGGAACCCGGCTGACCCCGGAAGCGCTCTCCTGCCGGATCAAGGGAAGGAACATCGCGGATCTGTGCGGCCTGCAGATCAGCGACCTGGCCCAATGGATCCGGGAACTCGACGAACCATCGGTGAAGCCGCTGCTGGACGGTCTGCGGGACCTGCTGGACGCCTTCACCGAAATCGGCCTTGGCTACCTCTCCCTGGACCGCCCCGCCGGGACCCTCTCCGGCGGGGAGGCGCAGCGCACCAAGATGATCCGGCATCTGGGCTCCTCCCTGACCGACGTCACCTATGTGTTTGACGAACCCAGCATCGGCCTGCATCCGCACGACATCGAGCGCATGAACACCCTCCTGCTGCAGCTGCGCGACAAAGGCAACACCGTCCTGGTGGTGGAACACAAACCGGAGACGATAGCGATTGCCGATCACGTCGTCGACCTCGGCCCTGGCGCCGGCACCGGCGGCGGCGAGATTGTCTACGAGGGCGGCGTCGGCGGGTTGCGTTCCAGCGATACCGTCACCGGACGGCACTTGGATGACAGGGCCCGCCTCAAGGATGCGGTGCGGAACGCCGCCGGGGCCCTCGAGGTGCGGGGCGCGTCCATGCACAACCTGCGCAACGTGGACGTGGACGTTCCGTTGGGCGTCCTCTGCGTGGTCACGGGCGTGGCCGGGTCCGGCAAGAGCTCCCTCATCCACGGCTCGCTGGCCAAACGCGAGGGTGTCGTCGTCATCGACCAGGGCGCCATCAAGGGCTCCCGCCGCAGTAACCCCGCCACGTACACGGGCCTGCTCGAGCCGGTGCGCAAGGCATTCGCGAAAGCTAACGGCGTCAAGCCGGCACTCTTCAGCTCCAACTCGGAGGGCGCCTGCCCCACCTGCAACGGCGCGGGCGTGATCTTCACCGAACTCGGCGTCATGGCCACGGTGGAGTCCACCTGCGAGGACTGCGAGGGCCGCCGCTTCCAGCCCGCCGTCCTGGAGTACACGCTTGGCGGGCAGAACATCGCGGACGTGTTCGACATGTCCGTGGAGGCCGCACTCGCCTACTTCGCCGAAGGGGAGGCCAAGACCCCGGCCGCGCACAAGGTCCTCGAACGCCTCGCGGATGTGGGACTGGGATACATCACGCTCGGGCAGCCGCTCACCACCCTCTCCGGCGGCGAGCGCCAGCGGCTCAAGCTCGCCACGCAGATGGCGGAGAAGGGTGACGTCTACATCCTCGACGAGCCCACCACCGGGCTGCACCTGGCGGACGTGGAGCAGCTCCTGGGCCTGCTGGACCGGCTGGTCGACGACGGGAAGTCGGTGATCGTGATCGAGCATCACCAGGCGGTGATGGCACACGCCGACTGGATCATCGACCTGGGGCCGGGGGCCGGGCACGACGGCGGCACAGTCGTTTTCGAGGGCACGCCGGCTTCGCTTGTCACCGGGAAAGGGACGCTCACCGGCAAACACCTGGCGGCCTACGTCGGGGCCTGAGTCCCACGTACGGTGGGGGTATGAACGGGAACTTCCGGTACGACGTCGAGATTCTGCATCTGCTGGTCTCACCCGGGCACGCGTACTTTGGCCGGGCCAAGGACGGAGCCGCCGATGTGCCCACCGCGGACGCTGACGTTGCGGAGGTGGTGGCGGGCAAGGGCATCGTGGGTGACCGGTTCTTCGGCAAGGCCGCGCATATGGACGCGGCGGTCACGCTGTTCGCCGTCGAGGCCCTTGAGGCGGTAGCCGCCGAACTGGCCTCAGGGCCCTTTGACCCGCTGCTCACACGGCGCAACCTGGTGCTCCGCGGAGCTCAACTGGCTCCCCTGCTGGGTCAGGACTTCTCGCTGGAGTCGGGCGGTTCCACGGTGGCCTTCCACGGCGGCCGGCATGCACAGCCATGTGCCTGGATGAACGAAATGCTCGCCCCGGGCGCGCATGCAGCACTGCGGGGCAGGGGCGGAATCCGGTGCCGGGTCCTCTCCGGCGGTTTCCTGCGCCGCGGCCCGGCCGTGCTGGTCAGTCCGGTCCCGCTGGACCCCGCGCAGGCCGGGGCACCGAGCCGGCTCAGGCCTGACCGTCTGCCGTAGCGGGCGCCGCCCCGGCATACGATGCGGACACCCGGCGGTAGACCGGCGTCAGGAAGGCCAGCAGCGCGGCAGCCATCACGATGATGCCTGCCACCAGGAAGACGAGGGCAATGCCCCGGGAGATTCCCTCGCCCAACAAGGGTGCCAACTGGGCGGCACCCTCGGCAGAGCGGGCGTACGGGATGATCCAGACCTGCGCAATCGGGGCGATAACGAACGCAGTAAGCGGTGCAGCCGCGGACTCAAACGCCATCGCAAAACCGAAGACCCTGCCCTGCTTCTGCAGCGGCACCACCTGTTGGATGACTGTCTGCTCCGCGGCCTCGACGAAAGGTATCAGGACCAGGTAGAGCCAGATTCCCGCGACGTAGAGCCATGGCCATTCGCGCAGGGTGAAAACGGCCCCGAGGAACCCCATGATGACCACGACCAACAGCATGGTCCGCAGCGGATTCTTGCCGAGCCCGAATTTGCCGATGAGGGCCCCACCGACAATGAACCCCGTGGCGCCGAAGGCGAAGACCGCGCCCCACACCTCCACGGAGAACATCTCCAGTCCGTAGGGGTCCATCAGCGCCATATAGACGCCACCGATGAAGTTGTTGAAGGTGGAGAACAGGATCAGCGCGAACAGTCCGCCGACGGCCAGGACGGCCGCGAGGGCGCCGCGCAGGTCGAAGCCGCCTTTGGCGTCCGTCGCAGCGGCCCGGATTTCCTCCGGCATCGTGAGGGTCAGCAGGTGCGCGAAAGCCACTGCCGTCAATACCAGGGCGACGACGATGGTCCAGCCCATGCCCAGCAGCCCCACCGAAAGGCCGGACAGCAGGGAGGTCACAATGAACATCAGGCCCTGCACCATCCCCACCATGCCGTTGGCGTTGGCCCGCCGGTCCGGCTCGATAAGGATGGTGACCGTAGTGGAGAGGGCGATGTTCCGCATGTTTTCTACCACCGCGCCGATCAGGATGATCAGCATGAAGATCCACAACCACGGCCGGGTCAGGTCCAGCAGACGTTCCATGGGGACGAGAAGGAACACCACCCCGGACAGCACGAACATGGCCAGTGTGAAGGCGGCAGCGAACCGCATCACCGTGAGCTTGCGGTACCGGTCCACGAAGGTGCCGAAGCTGATGCTGGACAGCGCAATCAGCAGCATGTAGGCGCCGCCCACCACACCCGTGGCAATCACGTTGCGCGTCTCCAGGTAGACCCAGAACGTGAGCGCGAACCACAGATAACTGGTAGTGATGTTTGCGAGCGCGGTGTTCACGAGGATTCCGGCGAAGGTGCGTGAGCGCTCCGCCGGGCTGCGCACGGAGGTGTCCACGGCGTCCGGATCTGCCAAATGCGCAGGCTCGGTCATGCGACCCAGTGTAGTGCTCCATGGCTGCCGCGCATCAGGCCCATAGGCCTCCCCCTGCCAGGCGGATGAAGTCCTCAACCAGGCTCGGCAGCGCCGGGAAACTGTGCATACGGATGCATCTTTAGCCCAGTGCGGAAGCACCGCGATGGCGGGACCGTGGCGCTGGGCCAGGTCCTGGTGCTGCATGAGTGGCTGGGAATGGGGATGATTGTGGCCACCAACTCGGTGGCCATCCGGCTGGCTGCTACCAGGCCTGGTGTTCGCGCGTCAGGCCGAACGGAACGGCCTCGCTCAGCGCCACGGTGAATTTGTCAGCCGCGTGCCGGGTGACCAGGATGCCGTGCTGCCTGCCGGCGAGCGCGTGCGCCTTGGCAGCGGAGACTGCGGCTTCGAGCTCGCTGTCCATGCTCTTGCGGTCGGCGACGGTGAGGGTCAGGGGAAAATTCATGGGAAAAGCCTTTGTGGATCGTCAGGGGCAGGGTGTTCGTTCAACGGTTGCGCTCCCCCAGGCTGCAAACGCGGCAGGGCACCCGTAAAGTGCCCTGCCCCATAGTCCCCCACCGTGGCGGCGCCAGCAACTTTAGATATCGGCCAGCGGGCGGGATTGTGCGCCGAGCGCCGGTCTGCGCGACAAAGCTCACACGGGGAGCCGCAATTACGGCCGCCAATCGCCGGTCAATTAGAGTTGACTGCGGGCGCGGGCTGTTCCTGGCCCCACCGAAACCCCCAACCTGACAAGGTCCCGCCATTCCCATGGATGCTTTTTTCGGCAGACTGACCCGGATCCGCAACGTGGTCCTTCCCGCCCCCGCCCGCAGGGCGCTGAACACGCCGCTGGGCCTGCTGGCCGGATTCATCGTGGTGCACCTGGTCTTCCTGGTCTTCTCCGCATCG
Organism: Pseudarthrobacter sp. NPDC092419; assembly: GCF_044755045.1. NCBI lineage: Bacteria > Bacillati > Actinomycetota > Actinomycetes > Micrococcales > Micrococcaceae > Pseudarthrobacter > Pseudarthrobacter sp. NPDC092419. The sequence continues at coordinate 21,338 of NZ_JBIVQF010000002.1, read as the reverse complement.
CTCTCACTACGGGGCGAGGCACTGAGCGACACCTACATCTACCGGAACTGGGCTGCGGCCGGGTTCGACGACGCCAACCTCGCCGGCGGCCCCAGCCCCTGGGTCTATCCCATCCTTGCCTTGGTCCCGATGGCCGTCGCCGGCATCGCCGGACCGGGCCCGTTCTTCTTCCTTTGGGTGCTCATGACCACCTTCCTCAATGCCTGGGCGCTGCTCAAGCTGACCGAACGCGGCCGCAACACCTCCGCCATCCCCGCAGCCTGGTGGTGGCTCACCTTCACCTTCCTCATGGGCTGGCTCGGTTTCGCCCGCGTGGACGGCCTCACCGCTCCCCTGGTCCTGGTGGCCCTCGCCTACGGAGTCAACCGCCCGTTCATCGCATCCGTGTTGCTGGCCATCGGAACCTGGATCAAGGTGTGGCCGGCCGCCGTCATGCTGGCCCTCTTCGCGGTGCTCCGGAACCGCCTGCTGGTGGTACTGGCAGGAATGACGACGACGGCGGGCGTCGTCGCGCTGGCAGCCACCTTGGGCAGCGTCCCCAGGTTGCTGAACTTCCTCACCCAGCAGGGCGACCGCGGCATGCAGCTGGAGGCGACCTTCACCACGCCGTGGCTGTGGCTGTCCGTCCTGAACATCGGGGATTCCCGGATGTACATGAACACGGACATCAACTCGATGCAGGTGGACGGTCCGGGCACCGCCGCCATGTCCGTGCTGATGCAGCCGCTGCTGGTCCTCGCCGCCCTGCTCGTGGCCGGCCTGACCTTCTGGGCGCTGCACAACGGCAACCAGTACGGCGGCGTGGACCGCACCGAGCTGCTCCTGGCCGGCGCGCTCAGCCTCACCACGGCGTTCGTGGTCTTCAATAAGGTGGGCTCCCCCCAGTTCATGGTGTGGTTGGGCCCGGCCGTCGCTGTGGGCTTGGCCCACAGCTGGCGTGAATGGCGCGTGCCGGCCACCATGCTGATTGTCATCGCGGTGGCCACGTACTTCATTTACCCGCTGTTCTATGACGCCCTCAGCCACAACAATCCCTGGATGGCTCTGGTGCTCAGCATCCGCAACGTCCTGTTGGTGGTGCTGTTCCTCTGGAGCGTCCGCCGGCTGTACCTGCTGGGCAGGAAGACCCCCGCCGCCGCCCCCGCGCTCAAGGAGTCCTGAGATTTCCACGAGGTTCTTTGACCGCCTGGTGACGGTCCGCAGCACAGTCCTCCCCGCCAAGGTGGTGGACTGGTTCGCCCGCCCCTCGAGCGTGTGGTGGGGATTCGCCGTCGTCCATCTCTACTTCCTGGGCTGGATGGCGTCCTTCTTCCTCAACGGCGAGACGTTCAGCGACACCGAGCAGTACCGCCAGTGGGCCATGGACGGGTACAACCCCGCGGACCTGGAAGGAAAGATCAGCCCCTGGGTCTATCCGGTGCTGGCGCAGGTGCCGATCTTCCTGGCAAATATCGCCGGGCCCAGCATGTACCTGCTGAGCTGGTTCCTGATCATCACGGTGCTGAACGCCGCCGGACTTTACATCCTGACCCGCGGCCGGCGGCGCGTGAGTGGCGTTGCCCCTGCCTGGTGGTGGCTGTTCTTCACCGTGTTCATGGGCTACCTCAGCTTTGCCCGGGTGGAGGGCATCACCGCCCCTATCGTGCTCGTCGCACTGCTGTACGCGGCGCAGCGGCCCGTGGCGGCCGGCCTCCTGCTCAGCATCGCCACCTGGATCAAGGTATGGCCGGCGGCCGTGCTTGTGCCCATCCTGATCGCCAGCCAGAAGCGGGTGCAGGTGTTCCTGTCCGGCGTGGCCGTCACCGCCGTAGTGGCCCTCGGCACCTGGCTGTCCGGCGGCCTGCCGCACATCCTGGACTTCCTCCTGAACCAGGGCGACCGCGGCATGCAGCTGGAGGCCACGTTCTCCACGCCCTGGGTGTGGCTGAGCGTGTTCAACATTGCCGGATCGAAGATGGCGGACAACACCGCCATCAACTCCACCGAGGTCTACGGCCCGGGTGCGTCCGCCGCCGCCGTGCTGATGCAGCCTCTCCTCATCCTGGCCGCTGTGGGCGCCGCGATCCTGCTGGTCCGCGCCATGAAACGCGGCGCCGAGCGCGAGGAACTGTTCCTCGAAGGCTCGCTGATGATGGTCACCGCGTTCATCGTGTTCAACAAGGTGGGCTCGCCGCAGTTCATCATCTGGCTGGCCCCGGTGATCATCGCCGGCCTCACCCACGACTGGGACCGCTGGAAGGTGCCCGCCGCGCTGCTCATGGGCATCGCGATGACCACCTTCGTGATTTACCCGCTGTTCTACACCCCGCTGATCCACGCGCACCCAGTGATGGCAGCTGTCCTCACCGCCCGCAACGTGCTCCTGGTGGTGCTGCTGTGGTGGTCGGTACAACGGACGGCCGAGCTCGGCCGGAAGCCTGCGGCGCGGATCGCCGCGTAGGCGCTTAGGTTAGGCGCTTAGCGGGCCGCCGCTATGGCGCCTGACGGGCGGCTGCGCGCCGCTCCTGGACCCAGCGCCACCCCTGCCTGGCCAGGTCCTGGGGCTTCCCTTCGATCAGCAGCTTCCGGGTGTGGATATCCAGCACCAGCAGGTAGAACGTGAACGCCAGGGCCGTGACGAACGCCAGCGAGGACGCGTCGATGGGCAGCTCCACGAACGACCACACGGACAGCTGGTCCTGCGCGCCGAACACCACGAAGAACGTGACCACTACGTAGAGCGAGCGGATCTGCCAGTCGTCGCGGATGCCGGTGACGGCGAGGAACGGCAGGAACCACAGGATGTACCAGGGCTGGATGATGGGGGAAAGCATCACGACGGCGGTGAACGCCAATGCCATCCGGCGCACCGCCCGCGAATAGTCGCCGCGGAACATCAGCAGCAGCACCAGGCCGATGGCGATCCACTTCAGGCCCGTACGCAGCACGTCCGCAAACGTCCCGCCCGGGAGCCCCAGCGCGTTGGCCAGCATCTCCACCTGCTGGCCCAGGAAGCCTGACGGTGAATAACCGGTGTACCCGGGCGTGGGGTCCATGATGGCCCACACCCACCCCGTTCCGAGGTTGTACGGCAGGCCGCTGAGCAGCAGGACTCCGAAGCTGATCCCCGCCGTTGCGGCCCAGATGAGGAACTTGCGCGGCCAGGTGGCGGAGGCCCCGGCCCACATCACGCCGAGGAAGGGCAGCAGCAGTACAGTGATGGGCTTGATGCCGATCGAGGCGGTCACCAAGAGGATGCCCAGGATGTACCTGCGGGTAGCGGCGAAGTACACGCCGGCGACGGCTAGCCCCACCATGAGCGCGTCATTGTGCGCGCTGGCGATGAAACTGATCAGGAACAGCGGGTTGGCCACGGTGATCCAGAGCGCCCGGGCACCATTGATGCCGTGGAGTTCGGCCAGCTTGGGCACGTAGATCACGCACAGCAGCACGCCGACGCCGGCCAAGAGCCTGAAGAGCAGGACGGACAGGTCCGGCTGGGCGCCGGTCAGCCCCACCACCCCGCGCGCCAGCCACAGGAAATACGGGCCGTAGGGGGTGCGGGCTTCCGCCCAGGCGGGGTCGGCTCCGAGCGAAAACCAATTGCTCAGGGTGGAGATGCCCACCTCGTAGGGGTTCTGTCCCTCCCGGACCAGCCGGCCCTGCCCGGTGTACGCGTAGACATCCCGCGAGAAGACGGGGACGCAGAACATCAGGGGCAGCGACCAGGCGGACACCGCGATGACCACGGACCGCAGGGAATGCTGTCCCCAGCCGGCGACCCGCTGGCCAAGCCGGAGCCAGGAGCGGATCAGGAGCATGGCTCCAGCGGTCAGAAGGATGGTGGACACGGCCACGCCCCAGCCTTCGGTCCGCAACGCGATGACCACAGGCTGCCGGATCATGGGCGAGCCGTTGGCGATCCAACCGGTTCCGATGGATCCCACGAACATCATCAGGGCGCCGAGGAAACCCTGGGCGGTGCCGATGTAGGCGCGGTGGCCGGCGGGCGCGGTGCCGGCTTCCGGCGCGCCCGGGCGGCTCTCCGAGGTTCCGAGGGGTGAACCGCCTGCCGTCATGATGTGTGTGGTTCCCTACTTTGGTACGGCGCTGGTTGACCAGCAAAATGGCCGCCTTGCAGCGCCGCTATTTTATCAGTGGCGCGTTTGTCAGTGGCCGCCGCCGAGCTTTCCGCCCAGGCGGTGGCGGATCTGCAGGCTGGCGTCGTTGAGTCCCACCACCTCCACCTCCTTGCCGTGGTGTCGGTACTTCTCGATGATGGCGTCCAGGGCGGCGATGGTGGACGCGTCCCACAGGTGCGAGGCGTGCATGTCGATCACCACCTGCGTCGGGTCGTGGGCGTACTCGAACTGGGTGTAGAGGTCGTTGGAGGACGCGAAGAAGAGCTCACCGTTGACCACGTAAGTGGCGGCTTCCCGGCCCTCCACTGTTTTTACGGTGCGCTCGACCGTGACAAAGTGCGCCACGCGCCGGGCGAAGAGGACCATCGCCACCAGCACGCCGACGCCGACGCCGATGGCCAGGTTGTGCGTGGCAACAGTGACCACGACGGTCGCCACCATGACCAGCGTTTCGCTCTTGGGCATCATTTTCAGCGTGCGCGGGTGGATGCTGTGCCAGTCGAACGTTGCCCAGGACACGAAGATCATCACGGCCACCAGCACGGCCATGGGAATGACGGACACTACTCCGCCGAACACCACCACCAGGATGAGCAGGAAGACGCCAGCCAGGAGTGTGGAAATGCGGGTGCGGGCGCCGGACGCCTTCACGTTGATCATGGTCTGGCCGATCATCGCGCAGCCGCCCATGCCTCCGGTAAAGCCGGTAACGATGTTGGCCACGCCCTGGCCCCACGCCTCGCGCGATTTGTTGGAGCGCGTGTCTGTCACGTCATCCACGAGCTTTGCAGTCATCAGCGATTCCAGCAGCCCCACGAAGGCCATAGCCAGCGCGAACGGGAAGATGATCTGCAGGGTCTCGAGGTTGAACGGCACGTTGGGGATGAACAGGGACGGCAGGGATTCGGGCAGCTCGCCCTTGTCCCCCACGGTGGGAACGGCGACGGCGGCAAGGACGGTGATAAGCGTCAGCACCACGATCGCCACCAGCGGAGCTGGAACGGCCCTGGTGAGCTTCGGCAGCCCAAACACGATGACCAGGGCCAGCGCCGTCAGCGGGTACACCAGCCACGGCACGTTGATCAGTTCAGGAACCTGCGCCATGAAGATCAGGATGGCCAGGGCATTGACGAAGCCCACCATGACGGACCGCGGAATGAATCGCATCAGTCTGGCGACGCCGGAGACGCCCAGGACGACCTGGAAGACGCCGGCCAGGACGACGGCGGCGATGAAATAGTCGACACCGTGGGACTTCACCAACGGGGCGATGACCAGCGCGATCGCCCCGGTGGCCGCGGAAATCATCGCCGGGCGGCCTCCCACGAAGGCGATGGTCACGGCCATGGTGAAGGAGGCGAACAGGCCAAGCCGGGGATCCACGCCGGCAATGATCGAGAAGGCGATAGCCTCAGGAATCAGGGCCAGCGCCACCACCAGGCCCGCGAGGACCTCGGTCTTCAGCCGCCCCGGCGACTTCAGGGTTTCCCGGACAGACTGAAGCTGTTCCGGCGTGTAGGCAGGGGCATCCCCGGCGGTCTTGACGGCCATTGCTGGCTCCGTTCATGGTCGGGAGGACGCACTACAGCGCCATCGCACTTTCGAAGAATGTGGGGGCGCATCAATGCACCGAAAAGGGGGGAACACCTTTAAGCTTGGTCCCACCTCGCTCAAACTCTACCCTAACGTGATGGTAGGGTTTAAGCCGATTGACCAGGAGGCACACTATTTCTACCAACACCGGCACCGCCACCATGCATATCGGGGAGCTGGCCGACCGCACCGGGCTTTCGCTGCGAACCATCCGGCACTATGACGAAGTGGGACTGCTTCCGGCCTCGTCCCGCACCGAGGGCGGCTTCCGCGTCTACACGAACGCGGACTGCGAGCGGCTGCTGGTTATCATGCAGATGAAGCCCCTGGGGTTTTCGCTGGAGGAAATGGCGGAACTGATTCCCGTCCTTACGGCAGGCCCCGGAACTCTTTCCGACCGGGACCGCGCCCGACTCGCGGCATTCCAGGAGAAGGCGGTTCACCAGCGCGCCAAGCTGGCCCGCAACCTGGCGCAGGCCGACCAACTCATTGCGCGGCTCGGCGAACTCGCCTGAACCCGCGCGGCTTTCCCACCCGGGTCAGCTCAGCCTTCGCTGCGCGCGCTCCTGTTCCTGCCCCGCGACTTGGCCACGTATAAGGCCCTGTCCGCGGAGGCGATGGCGTCCTCGAGGGTGGACGTCCCGGCGTCGTACGTTGAAATCCCGTAACTGACGGTGGGCATTTCGAACCCTTCGGCCTCCGATGCTTCCGCCAGGCGCGCGCTGATGCCGGCGGCAACGTCCTCCGCCCGTTCGGCGTCGGCGCCCGGAATAAGGAGAACGAACTCCTCGCCGCCGTAGCGGCCCACCAGGTCCGTCTTCCGGACCGTGGCGGTGCAGGCATCCGCGAAACGCTGCAGGACGTGATCCCCCGCCGCATGGCCGTAGGTGTCGTTCACGGACTTGAAATGGTCCAGGTCAGCCAGGACCAGCGCACCCCCCGGGCCTGCTGCGCGGCGCGAACCGAGCTGGGCGGCGGCCAGGCTGAGGAACGCCTTGCGGTTCAGCAGTCCGGTCAGGTCGTCCCGGGAGGCCACCAGGCGGAGTGCCCGGGTGTGCTGCTCGCTGCTCAGGGCGGGCATGCTGTACGAAGCCACCACCAGCAGCATCATGCTCAGCAGGGTGGTGGTACCGGACCCGAAGAGGCCGTTGAAAAGCTCCCCTTCCGCCCCTTCCGCCAGGAACACCGCCAGCCGCGCTGCATAAAAGGCAGCAAGGATGCCTGCGGCCGAGGCGAGCGGGATGCGCACCCGTGAGTAGTCAGGACCCAGCCGCCAGAGCTCGCGTGCGGAGAGTCCCACGGTGAAACTCATCGCGGCCAGGAAGACCGCTCCGCCGGCCCAGCTGTTGTTCGCGGGATCGTCCACCAGGCCCGCCACGAGAACTGACAACGGGACCGCAGCGGAGATCCAGCCCTTGGGCGGTGCTGTCCGCAGGGAACGGGCTCCCGCCCACACCGCCACTCCGCCGTGGGCCAGCAGCGCGTTGCCCACCGGATTGGCCCACGCCTGGTGCGGGGTGCCGTCCAGCAGGAAAGCGGCGGACCCGGCCAGGAAAAAGCCAAGCGCCACGCACCACCATCCACTGTAGGAGGAGCGCGTGACTCGGTAGGCGGAGAAGTAGAAAAGGAACAACTGGACCACCGCTATTACCACGAAGGCGACGCGGAGCGTGGCGATGTCCAGGATCATGACGCGGAGCCCCCCATGGGCCGAAGTGCTGATGATGCCTCAGTATCCCATCACCGGCACGCATCCCACAGGGGGCCAAAAGTCCCTTGCTAGAGCTCCCAGGCGTTTTCTTCCGGGAGGGCGCCCTCGTCCTCGGGGTGGCGTTTGAGGTTCAGCAGGGACAGCGCCAGGCCGCCCCACACGGTGAGGATGGCAATGATCATCATGGTGATGGCAACGGGTGTCACGGTGCTGTTTCCTTTGCTTCCTCCGCCACCAGGGCGTCGTATTCAGGGTCATAGTTCAACTTGGACCGGCTGCTCCATGGAATGAAGGTCAGCGCGAGGGCCAGCACCACCAGCGCCGCCGCCATGCCCCAGCCGAACACGGCCAGGAACCAGTCCGGGTAGCCGCTGTACGGCTCGGCGATCTTGGTGGCGAACTCGTTGTACACCATGTAGATGAGGGCGGCCGGGACCACCACTGCGATCAGGGCGATCCAGCCCCGGTGCATCCTGATGGTGGAGGTCCGGTTCAGGTGGCGGGCCAGCAAGGGCAGCTTGCGCAGGAACCATGCCAGCACAACAACCGTGACCAGCGCGCCCAGGGTGATGCCGAAGCTGTTCACAAAGGCGTCCGACGTGTCCAGCAGGTAGAGGCCGGTGGCCGTGGGGAACAGCAGCAGCGAGACGGCGGCCACCAGGACGCTCACCACCACGGAGGTGCGCACCCGGGCCCAGCCCAGCTTGTCCTGGACAGCGGAGACGATGACTTCCAGCACGGAGATCAGCGACGTGATTCCGGCAAACACCAGCGAGCCAAAGAACAGTACGCCCATGACGGCGCCGAACGGCGCCTGGGACACGATGGTGGGGAAGGCGATGAATGCCAGTCCAATGCCACCGGTGACTACGTCATCAACGCCGGAGCCGGCTGCCTGGGCCATGAAGCCGAGGGCCGCGAACACGCCGATACCGGCAAGGATCTCGAAGCCGGAGTTGGAGAACGCCACCACCATGCCGGATCCGGTCAGGTCGGTGCGGCGCTTGAGGTAGGAGGAGTAGGTGACCATGATGCCGTAGCCGACGGAGAGCGAAAAGAAGATATGGCCATATGCTGCGGCCCATACCGAAGCATTGCCCAGTGCCGTCCAGTCCGGGGTGAAGAAGGCATTCAGGCCCAGTGCCGCACCCGGGAGGAAGAGCGACTGGACCACCAGCAGCAGGAACATGACCATCAGCAGCGGCAGGAGAATTGAGTTGGCCCGGGAGATACCCTTCCGGATGCCGGCCACCATGATGGCGATCACCGCAACCCAGATCACCAGCAGCGGGAAGAATACGGACGGCACATAATCGAAGCCCACCCCGGGCGTCTCGGCCACGGCGAGGAAGTTGCCGAAGAAGAAGCCCTCGGCGTCGTCGCCCCACGCCTCGGTGAAGGAGAAGATCATGTACATCAGGGACCACGCGATGATCACTGCGTAGTAGGCGGCGATGACGAAGCAGACCAGCACCTGCCACCAGCCCAGCGGCTCGGCGGCGCGGTGGAGGCGCCGGTAGGCCAGGGGCGCGGAGCCGCGGAATTTGTGGCCAACGGCGTAGTCCAGGAACAGCAGGGGGATACCGGCGGTCAGTAGTGCCACCAGGTACGGGATGAGGAATGCGCCGCCGCCGTTTTCGTAGGCGATGTACGGGAAGCGCCAGATGTTGCCCAGCCCCACGGCGGAGCCGATGGCGGACAGGATAAAGAGTCTGCGGGTCGAGAAGGTCTCGCGCTTCACCGGCGCGGCGGGTCCCTGGGTGCTCATGCGTGCACGCTCCGGACGGCGGGGGCATGGACTACGCCGCGCAAGATGCGGCAGCAGGCAGACCGGTTCATTGGATAGCTCTCTCTCAAGTGGAATTAGACACCAAGACGCCCGCCCGATCAGGGGCAGGCGTGGCTGTCTTTCCTCCCACGATAAACCCGCGGCACCTGCGCGCTCCTCCCGGGAGGCCAAAATCCCGTCTGGCGGTCCGGCCGGATACGCTGGAACCATGAACTTCCAACCCGCTGCCCTGCCCCTTGCCGCCCTCCTCCTCCTCACCGGCTGCGGTGCCGTCGGGGATGCGGCCGGCAGCGCCGCCAGCGAGGCCGGGTCCAAGGTGGCATCCGCCGCCGCGGACGAAGTGACCCGCCAGGTTTGCGCTGTCATCAAGGACGGTCTGGTCAGTACGTCCGACAAACAAGTCCTGGGTGGACTCGTGGACGCAGCCGCCACGGCAGGCCTTCCCGCAGAAATTACGACGCCGATGCGCCAGATCGCCGAGTCCGGAGACCAGGTGCCGTCAGACTCCGTCAACTCCCTGCGGGAGGCCTGCGGAGCGTAGCCCGCCTACGCTGGGGGCGTCCTATCCCTGGGGCCGGCCAAAGCGCCGGTGATGCGGCGGTTCCGGCCGACGCGGGGGCTCATGCCCCTGGTTCCCCCAGCGGTCTTCGGGCTGCACCAGCGGGATGACTCCGGCCGACCGGCCCACGGGCACGGCGCGAACGAACTTGGACAGTTCTTCGCGGAGCATCTTCCAGTCAATAGTGGGATCGTCCGGGTAGGCGTTGACCTCCGCCTGGCGCGCGGCTTCCAGCGCGGCCATGCCGGCGTCGGTCAACTCGACTTTGAACTGGCGCCGGTCCGTGGGCTGGCGGCGCCTGGTGATGTGGCCGGCCGATTCAAGCCGAGTGAGGACACGGCCCAGGGTCTGACTCTGGACCCTCACAGCCTCTGCGAGGCGCTCCTGGTTCAACGGCCCGTCGGCAAGCCCCTCAAGGGCGATGACGGCCGCGCGGGTCAGGCCCAGGTGAGCCAGGGCGTCGTCCTGGCGCCGCTGAACCATCCTGGCCGCCACAGTGATCAGGCGATAGCTGTCCCGGGCGTCCGGATCAAGATCGCTGGTCATTCTCCCAGCCTTCCTGTTGATGGCGGGTTACCCTTCGTCGCTACCCCTCTACAATAAGCATGCTTACCATCATGCATGCAAGTGGTCGCGGTGAAACGGGGCCTGCAGTCGGGAACCCCTTGCGCATCGAATGGGAAGTGTGCTTAGTATCGGATTAGTAACCTTGCTTACTAACCGCCAGCACTGCTGGTTCTTGATCGCCAGCTGACATTTCCTGAAAGAGAGCCCGATGACAGAGAACCAATGGCCCCAGACCCCCAAGCCCGCCTCGACTGACCCGTACGCGGCAGATCCGTATGCTGCGGACCCGTACGGAACGGAAACGGGCATAGCACCGGAAACCTACGCGCCCCCCGCTGCAGGCACCCCCGGAACGCTTGACGCTTCCGGGACCGCGGGCGCCTCCCGGAAGGATGCTGCGAAGGAAGAGGCTTCGCAGGTTGCCGGGCAGGCGAAGTCCGCGGCGCAGGATGTTGCCGCCACGGCCAAGGAGGAAGCGGCAAACGTTGCCGCCGAGGCAAAGGCCAGCGCCCAGGACCTGCTGGAGCAGGCCCGGACCGGGCTGAGCAGCCAGGCCGGGGCGCAGCAGCAGAAGGCCGCCGAAGGAATCCGGAACATCTCCAGCGAACTGCACCGCATGGCCACCGCCCCGGACCAGCCGGGAGTCGCCGCCGACCTGGTCCGTGAGGCCGCCCAGCGCACCTCAACGCTGGCCGACTGGCTGGAAAACCGCGACCCGGGCTCGCTGCTGACCGAGGTGCAGTCGTTCGCCCGGAACCGCCCCGGGACCTTCCTCCTGCTCGCCGCAGGGGCCGGAGTCCTCACCGGCCGCCTCACCCGTGGCCTTACCGCCGGAGCCCCCGAAACTTCAGCCTCGCAAGTGGGCCAGGGCACCGCGCCCCGGCACTACCAGCCGCAGCAGGAGCGCATCCGGCAGGAGACCGTCTTCGCAGCCGGAACAGACGCCGGTCTGTTCGACGAGCCCACTGTCGGCTCGGGCGCCCCGGTATCCACTTCCACCCTTCCGGGCGGTACAGCAGAGGACACCCCACTCCGCTACGAGGATGACCCCTTCAGCACTGACAGCACCCGGGCGGGCAACGACCCGTACGGGACTCAGGAAGGACGGCACCTGTGAGTAGCCAGTATTCGGAGTTTCCCGCCGGCGCGGGTCCAGTCAGTGGCGAGGGCAGCGCGGCGCACCAGAAAGCGGAGAACACCTCCCTCGGTGACCTGCTCGGTGAAGTGACCCGGGACCTGTCCACGCTGATGCGCCAGGAAGTGGAACTGGCCAAGGCCGAAGCGAAAGAATCCGCGACCCGCGCCGGGAAAGGCGGCGGCATGCTCGCCGGCGCCGGCGTGGCCGGACACTTCGTCCTGCTCTTCCTCTCCCTGGCCCTGATGTTCGCCCTCGGCGCCCTCATGCCCCTGGGCTGGGCCGCCCTAATCCTCGCGGTGATCTGGGGCATTACCGCCGCGGTCCTCGCCGCGACCGGCCGCAAGGAACTCAAACACGTCAAAGGCCTGCCCCAGACAGGCGAAACACTCTCCGAAATCCCCCCGACCCTCAAACCAGGTGAGGTAAACCGATGACCAACGAGAACCCGGACGCCATCCGCTCCGACATAGAAGCCACCCGCGCCCGCCTCGGAACCAACGTGGACGCCGTCGCGGACAAAGTCAGCCCGTCCAACATCGTCCACCGCCAAACCGACAAGGCCAAAGAGGCCCTCACCGGCGTGAAGGAGAAAATCATGGGCACAGCAGACCACGCCACCACCCGCGTCCAGGACACCCTGCACACCGGGACCGGACACACCACCGGCACCCTCCACGACGCCAAGGACACCGCCGCCGCCCGGCTCTCCGACGCCGGGACCGCGGTCTCCCACGCCCCGGACCAGGTCAAAGCCAAAACCCAGGGCAACCCCCTCGCCGCGGGCCTGATCGCCTTCGGCGCCGGGATGATCGTCTCCTCCCTGATCCCGGCCAGCCAAAAAGAACGCGAAGCCGCGGACCAGCTCAAAACCGCAGCCCAACCCCTGGCCAACCAGGTCACCGAAGCCGCCAAAGACATGGCCGAAGACCTCAAAGAACCAGCCCGCGAAGCCATGGAAAACCTCAAAACCACCGCGGCCGACGCAGCCGACCACGTCAAGACCGACAGCCAACACGCCGCGACCGACGTCAAAGACCGCGCCACCGACGCCAAAACCAACGTCCAAAACACCTAGGACAAACCACAGGGGGCCGCTCTTCCGTCGGGAAGGGTGGCCCTCGCCTTTCCCCGACATCCCAGCCAAGGAGCCACGCCATGAAGAGGCTGCTTTTCGCCCTGCTGCCCACGATCATCAGCCGCGTCCTGCGGGCCCGGAAGGTGCGCCAGGCCCGGGCGGGCCGGCCTCCTCAGCGAAACCGGTACTAGCTTCCGTCCCGGAACTAGCGCTTGCCCTTCTTGCGCGAGCCTTTCCCGCGGCCTTTGTCAGGGTTGGGCGCGTACCGCTGGGCCACCTTCGGCGCCTTCTTTGTTCCGGTTCCGCGCCGGTCCGGCCTTGGCTCCTTCTTCTCCTTGACCGGCTGGGCGGACGGCTGCCGGGAGCTTTGGGCCGTGCGCCCGCGGACGATCCCGATGAATTCTTCGATGATCTCGTCTGTTGCATCGGCCGGCCACACCAGCGCGATTTCCGTCCCTTCGGCGCCGGTGAGCCGCCGCGCCACGGTGTCCTTGACGTTGAAGTGGCGGGCCACGGACATGGGTAGGACCACCAGCCCGGCGCCCGCGGCAACCACCTGGAGCGTGGCTTCCGGCCCGCCCAGGGCAGCAACATCCAGAAAGGACTCCTGCTCCAGGTCGGCCAGGGCCACTTCCTCGAACACCGAAATTTCATGCCCTTTGGGCGCCACCACAACGGGCTGTTCCTCGTACAGGGGGATGACGCTGAGGCCCTCGCGCTCGATGGGAAGCCGGACGAAGGCCATGTCCGCCGTACCGTTACGAACGGCGGCGGTCTGGGCGCCGTCGTCGGACATAAATGACTCCAGTGGCACCCCCGGCATCCGCTCTTCCCACCTGCGGATCCATTTGCCGGGCGTCACCCCCGGCACATACGCGATGCGGAGGGTCCGGGGCGCCGCTTGCTCCCCCGCGTCAGCGTCTTCGAAAGCGTTCGGCGGGGCGGTGTTGTCAGTGGGCACGTCTTCACAGTACCGCCCGCCCGGATACCCTTGAAGCATGACCTCTGCAAACTCCCAGTCCATGAAGCCGGCCACCGTTGCCAAGAAACTTGGCATCTACCTGCCCGCCACGCCCCAGGAGTTCCAGGAATCCACTATCACCCGGGCAGAGTTCGCCGAGCTCCAGTCAAACCCGCCCGAGTGGCTCGCGGAGCTCCGCCGCAACGGCCCGCACCCCCGTCCCGTGGTGGCACAGAAGCTGAATGTCTCCATCAGCGGCCTGGCCCGCGGCGGTGTTGAGGATGCGCTGACGACGGCGGAAATCACCGCACTGCTACAGGCTCCGCCCCAGTGGCTGGTCACCGAGCGCGCCACGCACGCCGCCGTCCGCGCCGAAGCGCAGCGCGTTAAGGAAGAAGCCGCCAAGAAGGAAGCCCGCAAGGCGCAGTAGCACGCCACCCACACGAACCAGAGGCTTGTTCGCGGATCTGGACCTGGACGGCGCGGATGTGAGAACAAGCCTCTGGGATCTAGTCCTGGTGCAGCTGGACGTAGTTGCCGCAGCCGTCGTCGAACACTGCGGTGACGCCGAACGGGCCCTCCTCGGGCTCCTGCTTGAACGTCACGCCGGCCTGCACCAGCCGCTCGTGCTCGGCCCGGACGTCGGGCACCCCGAAGACGATTGCCGGGAGGCCGGCGTCGTGCACGGCATTCATGTAGTCCGCACCGATGGGATTGTCGCTGGGTTCCAGCAGCAGGCCCGCTGCGTTTTCCGCCGCACCGGGGTCCTTGATGATGAACAGGTTGTGTTCCGGCATGGCCATCAGCGTGTCGAAGCCAAGGGTCCCCGTGTAGAACTCGTAGGCGGCGGCGGGTTCCTTAACGTGGATGCTGCACATTTTGAGTCTCATGGCTTCGAGCGTACCGGCTGAACTCAGCTGCGTGTCAGTTCCTGGTGAAGCTGCTCCACACGCTGCCGGATGTCGTCACGGACAAGGCGCATGCGTTCCATGCCCTCAATGCCCCGCTCCGACGGCTCATCTGTCTCCCAGACCTCCATGCGAACCCCTTCCCTCGGGTCGAGTTTCGCCTCGGTGCCAAGTACGACGACGACATCCACGGTGTCTTCCACCGCGCCGGTGACGGGCTTGGGGTATTCGCCGGACAGGTCAATGCCGAGCTCCGCGAGCGACTCGACAGCTAAGGGGTTCAGGTCCTTTCCGGGCTTGGTCCCGGCCGAATAAACGTCCACTGAACCCCCCGCGAGCTGCCGCATCAGTCCGGCCGCCAGCTGCGACTTGCCACCGTTCTTGCTGCAGACGAACAGGACTGCCGGCTTGGTTCCGGCGTGTGCAATGTCTGGAGTGCTCATGAGGATTCTTCTTCCTTGGTCTGATTAGTAAGCAGGGAGGCAGCCAGGACTTTGCCCCGGTCATGGATTAGGTCACGGATTTCCCGGACGGCTTCCAAGGACCGGCCGGCCGGGTCTGCAAGGTCCCAGTCCTCGTATCGCTTGCCGGAGTAGATCGGACCCGGCGGAGCGGACTCAAGCGGTCGCCGGCGATGCGGTGTAGAACCTCGGCGTTGTCCTGCAAGCCGAGGGCTGTGCGTTGTTCGGTCATTTCGACCCGTCGTCTACTGCCATGCCGGATTTGTCAGTTGGCGCCGGAGCGGCCGTGGACCAGCCCGGTGGGAAAGCCGACCAGGACTGGCTCCGGCGCGCCGCAGCATGCTGCCTCTGCTTCCTCCATACCCCGGATGTCTCCCGGTGCCGGGGTATCGCAGCTGCTGCCCGCATCCGTGGAGCAGACGCCGGTTTCCGGAAGCTCAAGCTGGACGGTGTCTGCCGCTTCCCGGTCTCCGGCCAGGGCGGCCGCCACGGACCGGACCTGTTCATAGCCGGTAGCCAGCAGGAAGGTCGGGGCCCGCCCGTAGGACTTCATGCCCACGATGTAAAAGTCCTTGTCCGGATGGGCCAGGAGCTTCGCGCCGTGCGGCGGTACAGTTCCACACGAATGGAATTCGGGGTCGATCAGTGGGCCGAGCTGCATCGGCGCTTCCACCGCAGGGTCCAGGTCAAGGCGCAGTTCGCGGAGGATGTCCAGGTCAGGGCGGAACCCGGTGCAGGGAATGACGACGTCGGCCTCCAAGGCGCGGCCGTCTACCGCACCGGCGGTGACGCCCGGCCCGGCGGAAGTAAGCGACGCGATGCCGAAACCGGTGTGCAATTCGACCCGGCCCGCCTCGACGAGGCGCCGCAGGCGGGAGCCCAACTGGCCCCGTGCGGGCAAGCCGTCTGCGTCCCCGCCGCCGTAGACCTTGTCCGCCGACCCGCCGCGGACGGCCCAGAGGATCCGCGTACCGGGCTCTTCCCTGGCCAGGTCCGAGAGATTGATCAGGGTGTTCGCCGCGGAGTGGCCGGCGCCCACCACCAGCACCCGGCGGCCGGCGAACATGGCACGGTCGCGGCCCAGGACGTCCGGGAGGGGAGCGGAGATTCGGTCCGCCATGGCCTCTTCCCCGATTGCGGGCAGGCCGGACGTTCCCAGCGGATTCCGGGCAGACCAGCTGCCGGAGGCGTCAATGACAGCTGCCACGGCGTGGTCCCGGATGCGCCCGTCTGCGTGCTGGACCCGGACCACGAAGGGCGCGTCATCCCGCTTCTTCACGTGCGTTTTGTCCAGGCCCTGCCGCGACACGGCAGTGACCCGAGCACCGGTGTGCAACCGGGATGCGATCTGCGGCAGCGCGGCCAGCGGCTCAAGGTAGTTGTCCAGGAGTTCGCCGCCGTAGGGAAGCGCCGTCAGACGCGGCGCTTCCCAGCCGGATTCCTCCAGGAGCCGCACCGCTGCGGCATCAAGGTTGAACCGCCACGGAGAGAACAAGCGGATGTGGCGCCACTGGGCAACGGCAGCACCCGCCGTCGTGCCTTGCTCGAAGACGACCGGCTCAAGGCCGCGCTCCAGCAGGTGCGCCGCAGCCGCAAGGCCTACCGGTCCCGCTCCGATCACGGCGACTGGAAGGTTGTTCTGTCCGTTCATGGCGGTTCCTTAGTTGTGGGTGGGTTCCTCGACAAGAGCGGTGGCGATGCTGTCCGCTTCCTCCAGCGCCGCCAGGTAGCGCTCCGCGTCCAGCGCGGCGGCGCATCCTGTTCCGGCGGCGGTGATGGCCTGCCGGTAACGGTGGTCGACTGCGTCGCCGCACGCGAATACGCCGGAGAGGTTGGTGACCGTGGTGGGTGAATCAACCTTGATGTAGCCTTCATCGTCCAGCTCCACTTGGCCGGTGAGCAGCTCGGTACGCGGAACGTGCCCGATCGCGACGAACAGGCCCGTGGCAGCGTGGGCACGCGTCTCACCGGTGCGTGTGTCCGTCAGGGTGACGCCCGTGACCTTCTCCTCGCCGTGGATGGCGGTGACGGCAGAGTTCCAGGCGAAGCTGATCTTGGGGTTGTCCTTGGCGCGCTGGGCCATGATGCGGGAGGCACGCAGTTCGTCTTTGCGGACGACGACGGTTACGGACTTCGCGAACCGGGTCAGGAAGGTCGCTTCCTCCATTGCGGAGTCACCCCCGCCCACCACGATGATGTCCTGCTCACGGAAGAAGAAACCGTCGCACGTCGCGCACCAGGACACCCCGTGCCCGCTGAGCTTCTTCTCCTCGGGCAGCCCGAGTTCCTTGTACGCGGAGCCGGTGGCCAGGATGACGGCGGGTGCCTCGTGGGTCTCGCCGGCTCCGGTGACCACGCGCTTGAGGTGGCCGGTCAGGTCAACTGACGTGGCGTCATCGAACACTACCCTCGCGCCGAATTTCTCAGCCTGCTCCTGCAGCCCGTCCATGAGCTCAGGGCCTTGGATTCCGCCCGGGAAGCCGGGGAAGTTCTCCACCTCGGTGGTATTCATCAGCGCACCGCCGGCGGTGACGGAGCCGGCCAGGACCAATGGCCGCAGCCCTGCCCGCGCCGCATAGATTGCCGCCGTGTAACCCGCCGGGCCGGAACCGACGATGATCAGCTGTTCGTTGCTCATGGGATCTCCTGGGGTAGTGGCCGGGCTACTGGGCGTCCGCGTGCTGCGCAGGCACGAGTTCGGTGATCAGCTGCTCGATGCGGGTCTTGATCTGGTCGCGGATGGGGCGGACAGACTCCACGCCCTTGCCGGCGGGATCTTCCAGCACCCAGTCCTCGTAGCGCTTGCCCGGGAAGTAGGGGCACTCGTCGCCGCAGCCCATGGTGATCACCACGTCGGACTCCTTGACCGCCTCGGTGGTGAGGACCTTGGGAACCTCGGCGGACATGTCAATGCCCAGCTCCGCCATGGCTTCCACCGCAGCGGGGTTGATCTTGTCGGCGGGCTGCGACCCGGCCGAGCGGACCTCGATGGCTCCCTTGCCCAGGGTGGTCAGGAACGCGGCAGCCATCTGGGAGCGGCCGGCGTTGTGGACACAGACGAACAGGACGGACGGCTTCTTGGGGGTTTCAGTGGTCACTGGAGTTCTCCTTGAGTAATGGTGCTGTGGATGGGTTGCATCCGGCCGCTGCCGTCCCCACAAATACATTGATGAGGATCGATACAGCGAGTATGGCCGGAGATATCGATGGATGTCAATATGTTCTTTATGCGGCCCGCAAGCGGGGTGCCAGCCCCGCGATCCGGGCTTCCAGGTCCCGGTAGGCATCCGCAAAAGCCTGGCTGCTGTTGCGGCGGAGGGGATCCGGCACAGACCAGTGCACGGCATGGAGGGACGGTAGTTCCTCGTGGGCGTTGTCGCAGACGGTAACGACGAAGTCGTCCGCACTCGCCACCTCGTCCAGGTGCTGCGGCTTCACCGCGTCCGGCAACCTGACCCCGTGCTGCCACGCGATGTCCACCGCGCCGGCCGCGACCGCCTCTGCCGGATGCGTGCCCGCCGAGACCGCAGGAATCTCACTCATCCGGCTCCACAGCGCCGCCGCCAACTGGGAGCGGGCTGCGTTCGCTGTGCATACGAAGAGGACCCGCCGGGCCGCGTGCGTTACTCCGGGCGCCAGCCCGTCCAGGGCAGCGGGAGCAAGCCGGATATAGGTCCGGCGCCGGTCAGCCTCCGACCGGCCGCGCGTCACCATTGACGCCTGCTCCAGCGTGCGTAGGTGGTGCGCCAGCAGGTTGGATGCCATCCCGAGTTCGGCCTGCAGCTCTGAGGGCGAGAGGTCGCCGAGGGTCAGCAGATCCACGATGCGAAGGCGTGCGGGATCAGCCAGGGCAGCGTGCTTCGCCACGCGCTCCTCCAGGGCTGAATTTTCCTCAAATTTCATTGCCTCAAGTTTGACTGAGGTAATGCAAATGCGTCAAGCTGTGGTGCATGACTTCTTTCCAACCGCCGCTTTGGCGTCGCGCCACCGCTGAACTGCTCGGAACCGGACTGCTCGTGGCCATTGTGGTGGGTTCCGGCATTATGGCGGAACAGCTGTCTCCGAACGACATCGGCCTGCAACTGCTGCAAAACAGCACTGCCACTGTCTTCGGGCTGACCATCCTCATCCTGATGCTCGGGCCGGTCAGCGGGGCACACTTCAACCCGGTGGTCTCCCTGGCGGACTGGCTCCTGGGGCGGCGCAGTGGGGCCGGACTGACCCTCCCCGAAGTGGGGGTCTACAGCGCGGCGCAAGTGGTGGGCGGCATCGGCGGAAGCGTGCTCGCGAACGCAATGTTCGACGTCGGAACCTCCTTCTCCAGTAAGGACCGCCTCACCGGCGCGCACGCGCTGAGTGAAGTGGTGGCCACTGCCGGCCTGATCCTGCTGATTTTCGCCTTGGCCCGCACTTCACGTGGCATGCTGGCGGCGCCGGCCGTGGGTGCCTACATCGGCGCCGCCTACTGGTTCACCTCCTCCACGTCATTCGCGAACCCTGCGGTCACCGTGGGCCGCATCTTCACCGACACCTTCGCCGGCATCGCACCCGGCTCGGCCCCCGGATACATCGCGGCACAGGCGGTGGGCGGTGCGGTAGGTCTGGCTCTGGTCCTGCTGCTGTTCCCCACAGCCGGCAAAGCGGCAGACGACGTCGTAGTGCCGCACCGGGCGGACGACTGACCGCGCACCCCGCATATATTGATGCGTGTCGATCTCAGGGGATAATGGACCCATGACCGCCCCGACAGTCCAGGATTCCATTGCCGCGTGCTGCCCACCGGAAGCAGGCCCTGTGCTGTCCGCCCCGGCGGCCGCCGAGGCGGCCCGCATCTTCAAGGCGGTCGCCGATCCCAACCGGCTGCGGCTGCTGTCCCTTGTCAAGGCCTCCGCAGCCGGGGAACGTTGCGTGTGCGACCTGACGGGGCCGCTGGGCCTCGGCCAGCCGACGGTGTCCCACCACCTGAAAATCCTGGTGGACGCTGGCCTGCTGCACCGCGAAAAGCGGGGCACGTGGGCCTACTACTCACTGGTGCCGGGAGCCCTGGAACGCGCGGCAGGACTTCTGGCCGGGCTCTGACAGGGCCGGTCCTCCGCCCATTGACCCCGGGGTCCACACGGGATGCAATGGAATTACCAGTCCAGCCATTCCCCGGCCGGGCAGGTGGAGGTGTTTTCGATGTCTGCCGCGGCTCTGTTCCTGTTCCAGGGTGCTTGGGTCTTCTTCGTGTGCGGCACAGTCCTGCTGGTCAGCGTGGCCTGTACTGCCTTGGTTGTCAGGCGGCATGCGGACGACGGAACGATGGCGGAACGCCCCGACCAGCTCTTCTGGGATGTCTTCCTGGGGGCAGCCGTTGCCGTTCCGTCCCTGCTGATCCCCACGCTCATGGCCCCTCCAGCTGGCCTGCTGCTGGGTCTGGCCGCCACTGCGGCCGGCGTGGCAGGCTACCGGGGAGCTCCCAGATTCTCGCAATGGCGCGAACGTCGGCGGGATGCCAGGCTGCGGCTCCCCCGCCACCGGGCGGCGCAGGTGCAACATCAGGAACTACTGGCGCGGTGGCGGCGCTACGAGCTGGACCCGGGCTGTGCCATCGAGTATCCGGGACTCACAGACGTGAGCCTCCCGGAGACGTCAGCCCTGATCAAGGCCATGCGGGATGCCGACCGGCTTGCCGAGAGCGGCCACCCCGGCTACCCGGCAGCGGTGGCCACCCTGGCCGAATCGCTGACGGCCGCGGAGCGGGCTGCCGGAGTTCCGGAACGGCAGGCCTAAGGGCCCTGTTGGCCCCCGCTGTCCGTAGGTATTCTCAGGCCATGAACAACCCAGCAGATCACCCTGAAACAGAAAACATGAGCCTCCACGACTGCTGGGCCTGCCTGCAAAGTTCCTCGATCGGCAGGCTCGCAGTCCTCAGCGGCGGGAAGCCGGAGATCTTTCCGGTGAACTTCATGCCGGACAATGCCACCATCCTCTTCCGCACGGCACCCGGAACCAAGCTCGATGCAGTCACCGTCGGCTCGCCGGTTGTCATGGAAGCGGACGGTCTGAATGATTACGGCACCATAGCGTGGAGCGTCGTGGTAAAAGGCACCCCGGAACACGTGGACCCGGCTGACGCCCCATTCGGGCTGGCACAGTGGGAACCCGGCGTGAAAGCGCACCTGGTGCGGATCACGCCCACGGAGGTGACGGGCCGGCGGTTCGTAATCAACCCCAACATGGGGTGGTGGCAGCCGGAGAGCCCTCGCCCGCCCGCCTAGCCCGGGGCCGAATCCGGCGCATCGGAAAACAAAAACACCCCCGGTCCTGAGACCGGGGGTGTTGTGCGATTTCTTGAAACATCGATGCGTGCGCGAGGGGGTGTCTAGTTTCACGACATAGTTCTCACATGAGTCGGGACATCGTTCCCAGTTGATGCTTCACCGGTGAGTCGGGACATCGTTCACACCCTGGAG